>NZ_JBFTPE010000096.1:0-300 GCF_056398325.1 Paenibacillus sp. 01T443 | reverse complement strand
AATTGCACCTTGAAAACTGGATAACGAAAGAAAAGAATTGCTGAAACATCCTTTAAGCTGTTTTTATTGTAAGCGAAAGGTGTTCGAGATTGTTGCGACWTCTTTTCGTTGTATTCYCACCGCTTAATGTTTATTGAGATGGAGGGAATAGAATGAAAACGGCGCACAAGCCGAATCACCCGAGCATATGGTTAAGCTAGTAAGAGCGCACGGAGGATGCCTAGGCACCAGGAGCCGAAGAAGGACGTGGCGAACAACGATACCGCCCCGGGGAGCCGTAAGCAGGCATTGATCCGAGGA
>NZ_JBFTPE010000095.1:0-352 GCF_056398325.1 Paenibacillus sp. 01T443 | reverse complement strand
CTCTTACCGCACTCTCGATGGCGAATGAGGCGGGTGTTGCGTCCACCGCTGACCTGGCGAACGCGCTGAAGACAGCAACAAATTCCGCAGAGGTGTTCGCGAAGGCCGCTCAAGGTCACGGTGTAGAGAACCTCATCCGCGGCGACGGCATGGATGATCTCAAGAACCTGCCGAAGCTGATGGACGACGCTTCCGTGGCGTGGACCGACCTGAACCTGTCTCTCGGTCAGACTGCGGCGTTGGACCGCATTGGTGACATCGGGAAAGCGATGTCGAACCTGTCGACAATCGACATGTCCCGAACCGTGGAGCAGTTCAACATGCTCGCTAAGGGCATGAACAATGCACAGGC
>NZ_JBFTPE010000094.1:0-354 GCF_056398325.1 Paenibacillus sp. 01T443 | reverse complement strand
GAGATAACCCGCTTGGCGACGTCCTACTCTCCCAAGACCCTGCGGTCTAAGTACCATTGGCGCTGGAGGGCTTAACGGTCGTGTTCGGTATGGGAACGTGTGGTTCCCCTCCGCCATCGCCACCAAACGGATGACTAGACATAACTAAAGAAAGCGTCCAACAATGCCACGAATCAGATCAAGCAATATGCTTCGTTCTTCATCTATGTATTGCAGTTACTCTTTCAAAACTGACAACGAGTAAGCGATAAACTGCCAAGTTTATCCGAACCTCATCGGGTTCGGGTATTTCCTTAGAAAGGAGGTGATCCAGCCGCACCTTCCGATACGGCTACCTTGTTACGACTTCACCCC
>NZ_JBFTPE010000093.1:0-363 GCF_056398325.1 Paenibacillus sp. 01T443 | reverse complement strand
GGATGCCCCGTGGCACCGGCCAGCGAGAGCGCGGTCGCCTCGTCGGGGGCGGACTGCGAATCAGCGCTCGAGGAGGCGCTGACCGTGGTTGTGGCGATAGCAGGGGAGGGGGCGATCGGGATCAACGACACGGCGACACAAGTCGCGATGACGGCGAGTGTCATTGGGGCGCGTGGTACGTGAGCCATGGCCAGACACTAGGGAGAAGTCGCAGTCGCGCATATAGGACCTGGGGTCCCGACTTTCATTGAAGGGTTGGATCGCGGCTGAAAAGTCCCTACGCTGGCGAATGGTCTCGGCGGTGCTGGGAAAGGGAACGCGAATGATCGGTGCGGCCGTGAGCGAAGGGGCAATCGGCAGCGC
>NZ_JBFTPE010000092.1:0-367 GCF_056398325.1 Paenibacillus sp. 01T443 | reverse complement strand
CGACTTGCTGAAGTTGGTACTCACAAGGATGGATTTATTGAAGCTCGCATTCGTAAGGTCAAGGACGGACAGGTTGCAGTCGGTCAGGTTTGCGCCGTCGAAACGGGCATCTCGAACGTCGCTGCTGGCAAACGAGCTGCCAGTCAGGTCAGCGTTCGTGAAGTCGGAGCCTCGCAGCGCGCTTGATGTAAATTTCCCCTTATGCGCGGTAACGCCCGCAAAGTCGCTCTTCGACAGGTTACTCGCGCTAAAGTTCGTCACCACCTGCCGCTCCAGTGAGCGGGAGAGGTTAGCGACCTCCCGTACCGTTTGCTCAATGTCACCGATACTTTCAATGGTTATCTTAAACGCTGTTTCATCGTCCTTG
>NZ_JBFTPE010000091.1:0-377 GCF_056398325.1 Paenibacillus sp. 01T443 | reverse complement strand
ACGCAGATCTCCAACGTCTGGGATGAATTCTTCCGCGGCTTCAACGTGTTCTACATTTCCGGCCCCTGGAACATCCGCGAGTTCAAGAAGCTGCAGCCGAAGGAACTGGAAGGGCAGTGGGGCACGGCCGCGCTGCCGGGTCCGGACGGTCCGGGCGCGGGCATCGCCGGTGGAACCAGCCTGGTGATCTTCCGCAAGTCGCAGCAGAAGGAAGCGTCCTGGAAGCTGATCGAATTCCTGTCGCGGCCGGCAATCCAGGCGCGCTTCCACGCGATCATCGGCGACCTGCCGCCGCGTCGAAGCACCTGGAATGCGCCTTCGCTGGCCAACGATCCACTTGCCGCCGCCTTCCGAGACCAGCTGGAGCGGGTCAAGCC
>NZ_JBFTPE010000090.1:0-388 GCF_056398325.1 Paenibacillus sp. 01T443 | reverse complement strand
AAAAGCGATAAAAAGTAATGAGCATTTCAAACACCAATTTGGAGAGTTTGATCCTGGCTCAGGACGAACGCTGGCGGCGTGCCTAATACATGCAAGTCGAGCGGATCTCGCGTTTTCTTYGGAAAACGCTTGGTTAGCGGCGGACGGGTGAGTAACACGTGGGTAACCTGCCTGTAAGACTGGGATAACATTCGGAAACGAATGCTAATACCGGATACGCAGCTTGGTCGCATGACYGRGCTGGGAAAGATGGAGCAATCTATCACTTATAGATGGACCCGCGGCGCATTAGCTAGTTGGTGAGGTAACGGCTCACCAAGGCGACGATGCGTAGCCGACCTGAGAGGGTGATCGGCCACACTGGGACTGAGACACGGCCCAGACTCCT
>NZ_JBFTPE010000089.1:0-389 GCF_056398325.1 Paenibacillus sp. 01T443 | reverse complement strand
GAGTACGCAACGGGTCATAGCCCTTAAAATCCCATCATCCAGGAGGACGCTCTACTATGAAGTTTAAGGCACAGGAGAAGCAAAATCAACTCATTGAAAAGATTACCGCCCATCACCTCGTCGTTGGGATCGACATCGCCCAGCAAATTCATGTCGCACGGGCGGTGAACTTTCGAGGAATCGCCATCGGAAATCCTCTTTCCTTCTCAACCGATGAAGAAGGATTCAACAATCTTCTTCAGTGGGTGCGATCACTCCAAGCAGCAAACGGCCTAACTGAAGCCATTGTCGGTATGGAACCTACCGGTCACTACTGGCTTAACGTCTCCAGATGGCGGTCACTACTGGCTTAACGTCTCCAGATGGCTCTCTGAGCAACAATTTGAAGT
>NZ_JBFTPE010000088.1:0-394 GCF_056398325.1 Paenibacillus sp. 01T443 | reverse complement strand
CCTCATGATCTCTTCTGTAAATAACGTACGATTTAATTTCCCCATATTCTTATCCGCTCCCTCACCATTACTCTGATTAAAACACAAAAGACCCATAAGAGGGCACTTTTTTTCAAAGTGTCCTTCTTATGGGTCACAGTTCACAGACGGCAGCTGTTTTTCATTGGACTATTGGGCAGGATAGTTCCAATATGTGGTATTGTATGAGTGTGATAAGAGGTGCGTTATTTGACTGTTCCAATTTATAGAACTGACTAGACGCTCAATAACTCTTGCCGCTCTAATCTTTCCACCTCATCATCATGTAAAGCTGCTCGACGCTTTAGGAGCTCATATGTCTCACTCCACTCGTCAGGGTATCTTGTCCATTGAATTCGCTTATACAATTACAATT
>NZ_JBFTPE010000087.1:0-394 GCF_056398325.1 Paenibacillus sp. 01T443 | reverse complement strand
CTTAGACCGCAGGGTCTTGGGAGAGTAGGACGTCGCCAAGCAGGTGTTATGTTTTACACCTAYGCAGCAGCCGTAAGGCTCAGCTGTGATTTACTTTGCACCTTGAAAACTGGATAACGAAAGAAAAGAATTGCTGAAACATCCTTTAAAGCTGTTTTTATTGTAAGCGAAAGGTGTTCGAGAWTGTTGCGACTTCTTTTCGTTTTGTTTCAACCATTTGATGTCTTAGGAGATCRAAGAAACAAAATGAAAACGGCGCACAAGCCGAATCACCCGAGCATATGGTTAAGCTAGTAAGAGCGCACGGAGGATGCCTAGGCACCAGGAGCCGAAGAAGGACGTGGCGAACAACGATACCGCCCCGGGGAGCCGTAAGCAGGCATTGATCCGAGGA
>NZ_JBFTPE010000086.1:0-425 GCF_056398325.1 Paenibacillus sp. 01T443 | reverse complement strand
AGCAAAGGCATCATCAGTATCAATACCAAACCAGGAGATTACAACTTTACGATACAAGTAACGGATGGAAATGGAAATACGGCTAGAAAGAATATGACGATTACAGTAAAGGAACGCCCTAATAAATGGTTTGAAGAAGGGCGAGTGGGCGCTTTAACTCATGCTGCCCCAATTTACMRWTACTTTGTWGACCCSAAYTTCTCTGCCGATTTATGGGCGGAAAGGGCGAAACGTCAAGGGCATTCATTARTTTCGGTTGAATCGATACAACAAGCTTATCTTTGGCCGTCCAAGTTTGCGGATCCAAAACATGAGAGGCATATGTATCTTCCAAAAGACGAAAACGGCAAAGTAGTAGATGGGTTGAAACAGTTTGAACTGGCAGTAAAACGTCATGGAATGAAATTCGGTTTATATTATGGCGG
>NZ_JBFTPE010000085.1:0-429 GCF_056398325.1 Paenibacillus sp. 01T443 | reverse complement strand
CTCACGCACGACGGGAGCACAAACGTGCTCTGGTTCGGGATGATCGCCGCCGTGCTCGGCGTCGGCAACGGCCTCTCCAGCGGCATCCTGCTCACGCTCGGCGCCGATGTCGCCCCGCAGTCGGAGCCCGCGGCGTTCCTCGGATCCTGGCGCACGCTCACCGATGCCGGCGGTGCCATCGCTCCCCTGCTGTTCTCGGGCATCGCCGCACTCAGCTCTCTCGCGATCGGAGCTGCGGTCATCGGTGGGATCGGGGTGCTCGGCGCGGTGGGATTCCTGCGCTGGATCCCGCGGTTCGTTCCGCGGCGGCCTGCGGCCTGATCCGGGCTGGAGTCATTCGAGTGCGGTGCGGCTCGTGCCCGTGGCTTCGATCGTAAGCACCGACGGGACGAGATCGCTGAGCAGCGGAGGCGTCCACGTCGCCCGAAC
>NZ_JBFTPE010000084.1:0-431 GCF_056398325.1 Paenibacillus sp. 01T443 | reverse complement strand
CCTCGCGTACACGTACGACGGAGAAGGAAACACGACCCAGCAGGTGCAGGAATCGGCGACGAAGAACCTCACCACCGACTATGCGTACGATCCGCTCGGACGCCTGGTCGGTTCCACGCGCACCGATGGGGCCAAGGCGACGTACTCGTACGACGCGAACGGCAACCAGATCGGCGGGACGGACACCGACCGGCTCACGGGACAGCTGGTGAAGTTCTCCGCGACGTTCAACCCGGCGAATCAGCTCACGGAGCGCAAGACGGACCCATCTGCGGGGCTCTCGTTGGATGGTCCCGCAGGGACAGTCGTGAAGAACACGTTCGACCGGGCAGGAAACATCACGGTCCAGAAGACCGAGTCGACACGGCAGGTGAACGGGAACTCCGGACACACCGAGACCGCCGCGGTGACCGCGAAGAACACCTTCGACT
>NZ_JBFTPE010000083.1:0-437 GCF_056398325.1 Paenibacillus sp. 01T443 | reverse complement strand
CCGCAGGGTCTTGGGAGAGTAGGACGTCGCCAAGCAGGTGTTATGTTTTACACCTACGCAGCAGCCGTAAGGCTCAGCTGTGATTTACTTTGCACCTTGAAAACTGGATAACGAAAGAAAAGAATTGCTGAAACATCCTTTAAGCKACAATGATTTAATTGTTAGTGAAGGTTGTTCGAGATTGYTGCGACATCTTTTCGTTTTGTTTCAACCACTTGATGTCTTAGGAGATCAGGGAAACAAAATGAAAACGGCGCACAAGCCGAATCAACCGGAACGATAGGTTAAGCTAGTAAGAGCGCACGGAGGATGCCTAGGCACCAGGAGCCGAAGAAGGACGTGGCGAACAACGATACCGCCCCGGGGAGCCGTAAGCAGGCATTGATCCGAGGATTTCCGAATGGGGAAACCCAGCTGTCGTAATGGACAGTGACAGT
>NZ_JBFTPE010000082.1:0-454 GCF_056398325.1 Paenibacillus sp. 01T443 | reverse complement strand
GTGCGCGGCACCGTCATCCTCCCGCACGGCACCGGCAAGACCGCCAGCGTCATCGTGTTCGCGACGGGTCCGGCCGCTGAGGCCGCGATCGCCGCGGGTGCGGACGAGGTCGGCGGCGCCGAGCTCATCGAGAAGGTCGCCGGCGGCTGGACCAACTTCGACGCGGCTGTCTCCACGCCGGAGCTCATGGGCCAGGTCGGCCGTCTCGGCAAGGTGCTGGGCCCCCGTGGTCTGATGCCGAACCCGAAGACCGGCACCGTGACCCCGAACCCGGCCAAGGCCGTCGAGGAGATCAAGGGCGGAAAGATCGAGTTCCGCGTCGACAAGCACGCCAACGTGCACTTCGTCGTCGGCAAGGCCTCGTTCTCGGCCGAGCAGCTCGACGAGAACATCAAGACCGCTCTCGAGGAGATCGTTCGCCTCAAGCCGTCCAGCTCCAAGGGCCGCTACATCC
>NZ_JBFTPE010000081.1:0-458 GCF_056398325.1 Paenibacillus sp. 01T443 | reverse complement strand
CTCGTAGTCCTCGGCCTTCGCCGAGATCCGCTCGGCATGCGCGAGCGACGAGGAGACCTGCTCGTTCGCGTCGGCGGTGATCCGCTCCGCGTGCGCGACAGCCTGGTTGTGCAGCACCAGGAACTCCTGCTGCGCATCGTCCTGACGGCGCGTGAGGGACTCCTCCATCTCGAGCACGCGGGCGTTCATCTCGCGCACCTCACGCTCGGCGGAGACCCGCAGATCGGTCGTCTCCCGGGTGACCATCGCGCGCAGAGCCGCCGCACCCTTCTCCGCCTCGGTGCGGATCGAGTGAGCCTCCTGCTCGGCGTGGTTCACCTTCTCCGCCGCGTGCGCGGCCTCGCGCTCGACCTGCGCGGTGTGCGCGGTGAACTCGGTCTCCATCTTCAGGCGCACCTGGTCGGCGTCGCGCTGGGCCTGCGCCGTGATCCGGGCAACGTCCGCGTCGAGCTCGGCAC
>NZ_JBFTPE010000080.1:0-459 GCF_056398325.1 Paenibacillus sp. 01T443 | reverse complement strand
TGCTCTGCTTCTTCCAGATACTGCGTGGTTAAAAGAACCGTCGTACCGCCCTTCGCAAGCTCTTTGACAATGTTCCATACCTCGATACGCGCCTCAGGGTCGAGTCCTGTGGTCGGCTCGTCAAGGAATATGATTTTTGGTTTTCCCACAATGCTCAAGGCGATGTCGAGCCTGCGGCGCATACCACCCGAATAAGTGGATACTCTGCGGTCTGCGGCTTCTGTTAAGCCGAAGCTTTTTAGCAAATCGTCGGCAACCTGCCGTGGGTTTTTAAGGTATCGCAGCTTGGCAATCAAGATAAGATTTTCCCGACCGGTCAATTTGCCGCCGTTGACGAATTATTGACTGGACGGGAAAATCTTATCTTGATTGCTAAGCTACGATACCTTAAAAACCCACGACAGGTTGCAGACGATTTGCTTAAAAGCTTCGGCTTGACAGAAGCCGCAGACCGCAGAG
>NZ_JBFTPE010000079.1:0-473 GCF_056398325.1 Paenibacillus sp. 01T443 | reverse complement strand
GTGGGGTAGATGATTGGGGTGAAGTCGTAACAAGGTAGCCGTATCGGAAGGTGCGGCTGGATCACCTCCTTTCTAAGGAAATACCCGRACCCGATGAGGTTCGGATAAACTTGGCAGTTTATCGCTTACTCGTTGTCAGTTTTGAAAGAGTAACCGCACCCCAAAAAGTGAAGATAAGCGTTGTAGCTTATACCGATTACTTTTCGGGGACCCCGGAAACCTTCTTTCAAGTTAAGTCATGTCATCCGTTTGGTGGCGATGGCGGAGGGGAACCACGCGTTCCCATACCGAACACGACCGTTAAGCCCTCCAGCGCCAATGGTACTTAGACCGCAGGGTCTTGGGAGAGTAGGACGTCGCCAAGCAGGTGTTATGTTTTACACCTAYGCAGCAGCCGTAAGGCTCAGCTGTGATTTACTTTGCACCTTGAAAACTGGATAACGAAAGAAAAGAATTGCTGAAACATCCTTTAA
>NZ_JBFTPE010000078.1:0-477 GCF_056398325.1 Paenibacillus sp. 01T443 | reverse complement strand
GCGTGTAGTCGTCCCAGTCCTCCTGAAGGCGGGAGAATACGTTCTCGACCACGGCGTCGGGGCCCACGTAGGTGCCGGCGTACGGGAAGCCCGCTGCCTCGGTCCAGCGCACATCGTCGCGGAGCGGCGCGAGCATGCCGTCGATGTCGCCGCGGTCGCTCGCGTCGTAGTGGGCGCGGATGATGTCGGCATTGGTCATAGCAGGATGCTCCTCAAAGGTCGTAGGGCCGACGGATAGCGCGAGGCCTTCGTGCAGGAGGCGGCTCACGACGATCGGCGGAGGTCAGACGGGCTGGGCGTCGGGGTAGGCGACCGAACCGAGCGGATAGATGTGGCCGCCTCCGCGGGAGTGCTCGGACGCCCCCTCGCCGTTGAGGCCCAGGAAGATGCCGGTCGTCATGAGCTGGTAGCCGAGGTCGTGCAGCCAGACGCTCGCGACCGCGATCCGGAACTCGCGGAAGCAGAACAGGTAGAGCC
>NZ_JBFTPE010000077.1:0-478 GCF_056398325.1 Paenibacillus sp. 01T443 | reverse complement strand
GGTATTAAGTATTTAACATTATACGCATTTTCAACAGAGAATTGGTCTAGACCTGAAAGTGAAGTTAATTACATTATGAATCTTCCAGTGAATTTCCTTAAAACATTTCTACCAGAATTAATTGAAAAGAATGTTAAAATTGAAACAATAGGGTTTTATGAAGGTTTACCACAATCTACAATTGATGCTATTGATTTTGCTAAAGCTAAGACTCAGCACAATACTGGGTTAACTCTTGTGTTTGCTATAAATTATGGTGGACGAGCTGAGATTATTCAGAGTATGAAAGCAATATATAACGAATTACAATTAAACGGACAAGGATCTGAAGTGATTGATGAGGCGTTAATAAAGCGTCATTTAATGACTCATAGTTATCCAGATCCAGACTTATTAATACGCACTTCAGGAGAACAAAGAATAAGCAATTTCTTAATATGGCAAGCTTCATATAGTGAATTTATTTTTAATGAAAAGC
>NZ_JBFTPE010000076.1:0-502 GCF_056398325.1 Paenibacillus sp. 01T443 | reverse complement strand
GCCGTGCAGCGGGTCATGGTCGAGGAGGGCATCGGACTGGACGTCGCGGGCGGGGGCGAGATCCTCAGCGCGCTGCGCGCGGGCATCGACCCCGCACTGCTGGTCATGCACGGCAACGCGAAGACCACCGAAGAGCTGAGGATCGCGGTGGACGCCGGCGTCGGCCTTGTCGTCGTCGACAACTCCGACGACGTGGACCGCCTGGAGCAGCTGGTGCCGGAAGGTCGCGCCCAGGACGTGCTGGTGCGCGTGATCCCCGAGGTGGAGTCCTCCACGCATCCGCACGTGCAGACCGGCCAGGTCGGATCCAAGTTCGGCCTCACCGCCGCCGCCGCGAAGGCGCTCATCGCCCGGATCGAGGCGAGCCCGCGGCTGCGGATGCGCGGCGTGCACGCCCACGTCGGATCGCAGATCATGGATCCCGCTGAACTCGCCGCCGCCGTCGCACCTCTCGCCGCGCTCGGCACGTTCCCGGTCTACGACCTCGGCGGCGGGCTGGGAG
>NZ_JBFTPE010000075.1:0-520 GCF_056398325.1 Paenibacillus sp. 01T443 | reverse complement strand
GTAGATGATTGGGGTGAAGTCGTAACAAGGTAGCCGTATCGGAAGGTGCGGCTGGATCACCTCCTTTCTAAGGAAATACCCGAACCCGATGAGGTTCGGATAAACTTGGCAGTTTATCGCTTACTCGTTGTCAGTTTTGAAAGATTAATACTCTTTCAACGGTAGTCCAAAGGGAATACCCAAGGGCCTTTAGCTCAGCTGGTTAGAGCGCACCCCTGATAAGGGTGAGGTCGGTGGTTCGAGTCCACTAAGGCCCACCATTATCGACTCTGAGAAGTCGGTACCCATTTTGGGGCCATAGCTCAGCTGGGAGAGCGCCTGCCTTGCAAGCAGGAGGTCAGCGGTTCGATCCCGCTTGGCTCCACCAATACAATTGCACCTTGAAAACTGGATAACGAAAGAAAAGAATTGCTGAAACATCCTTTAAGCTGTTTTTATTGTAWGCGAAAGGTGTTCGAGAWTGTTGCGACTTCTTTTCGTTGTATTCCCACCGCTTAATGTTTATTGAGATGGAGGGAAT
>NZ_JBFTPE010000074.1:0-571 GCF_056398325.1 Paenibacillus sp. 01T443 | reverse complement strand
CATCGCACCTTCAAAGCATGCGGCAAACCCTGCAGCGAACAGTTGCTCTGGATTTGTCCCAGCTCCGTTACCCCCTAATTCCTTGGGATATCTCAAGTCCAAGTTAAGATTGCCATCGTTGGAAACAGCCTTGCCTTCTCTTCCGCCTTGAACGTTTACAGTAGCCGTGTACAATTTCTTTTCCATTTTTATCATTTTCGGAACTCTCCTTTTAATACTGGATTATTTTATACTATTTGTGCGCTGATTAACCAACTACGTTCGTTACTACTTCAATATTGCCACGGGTTGCTTTAGCATAAGGGCAAACCAGATGGGCTTCCGCCACGATTTCCTCAGCCACGCTGGTTTCTACGCCGCTTATCGTGATGTCCAAAGTAATTGCGAGTAAAAAACCGTCGTTCGCATCTTTGCCTAGCGTAACATTAGAAGCGATAGTTATACCTTCTGCTTTAATATTCTTTTTTCTAAGAATCGTACCCATCGCACCTTCAAAGCATGCGGCAAACCCTGCAGCGAACAGTTGCTCTGGATTTGTCCCAGCTCCGTTTGGATTTGTCCCAGCTCCGTT
>NZ_JBFTPE010000073.1:0-615 GCF_056398325.1 Paenibacillus sp. 01T443 | reverse complement strand
GAGATATCCCAAGGAATTAGGGGGTAACGGAGCTGGSACAAATCCAGAGCAACTGTTCGCTGCAGGRTTTGCCGCATGCTTTGAAGGTGCGATGGGTACGATTCTTAGAMAAAAGAATATTAAAACGGAAGGTATAACCATCGCTTCTAATGTTACG
Source organism: Paenibacillus sp. 01T443 (assembly GCF_056398325.1). Taxonomy (NCBI): domain Bacteria; kingdom Bacillati; phylum Bacillota; class Bacilli; order Caryophanales; family Paenibacillaceae; genus Paenibacillus; species Paenibacillus sp. 01T443. Next base: position 458 of record NZ_JBFTPE010000073.1, on the reverse strand, counting down.
CTCGGCAAAGATGTGAACGACGGTTTTGTACTCGCAATTACTTTGGACATCACGATAAGCGGCGTAGAAACCAGCGTGGCTGAGGAAATCGTGGCGGAAGCCCATCTGGTTTGCCCTTATGCTAAAGCAACCCGTGGCAATATCGAAGTAGTAACGAACGTAGTTGGTTAATCAGCGCAAAATGAGTATAAAATAATCCAGTATTAAAAGGAGTGTTCCGAAAATGATAAAAATGGAAAAGAAATTGTACACAGCTACTGTAAACGTTCAAGGTGGAAGAGAAGGCAAGGCTGTTTCCAACGATGGCAATCTAAACTTGGACTTGAGATATCCCAAGGAATTAGGGGGTAACGGAGCTGGGACAAATCCAGAGCAACTGTTCGCTGCAGGGTTTGCCGCATGCTTTGAAGGTGCGATGGGTACGATTCTTAGAAAAAAGAATATTAAAGAATATTAAA
>NZ_JBFTPE010000072.1:0-629 GCF_056398325.1 Paenibacillus sp. 01T443 | reverse complement strand
ACTACGGCCGGTTCGAGTTCTGGTTCGCCGCGATCAAGGTCGCCGCGATCATCGCGTTCCTCGTCGTCGGCGTGCTCGCGATCGTCGGCCTGATCCCGGGCCACGCGGCCACCGGGGTGGGCAACCTCGTCGACCAGGGCGGCTTCGCCCCGACCGGCATCGCGGGCATCGCGGGAGCGCTGCTGATCGTCGTCTTCGCATTCGGCGGCACCGAGGTCGTCGCGATCGCGGCGGCCGAGTCGGACGACCCGTCGCGCAACATCAGCCGGATCGTTCGTCAGGTGATGGTGCGGATCCTGGTGTTCTACGTCGGATCCATCTTCGTGATCGTCGCGGTGCTGCCGTGGAACTCCGAGTCGGTGCTGGCCGGGCCCTTCTCCGCGGTGCTGGACACGCTCAAGATCCCCGGTGTGGGGCTCGTGATGGACCTCATCGTCATCGTGGCGCTGCTGTCGGCCATGAACGCGAACATCTACGGCGCCTCGCGCATGGCGTTCTCGCTCGGCGAGCGCGGTCTCGCCCCGCTCGCGCTCACCCGCACGAGCGCCGCCGGAGTGCCCCGCGTCGCCGTGCTGAGCTCTGTCGCCTTCGGGTTCGTGACGGTGATCCTGAACTGGATGTTCCCGAAC
>NZ_JBFTPE010000071.1:0-660 GCF_056398325.1 Paenibacillus sp. 01T443 | reverse complement strand
CTTGTAATGCCAATAAATATCTTCGACATGTCCTGTTTTCTCTGAATACATGACTTCTACTTGTACTCCAAAATGATACTTTGGTTCTTTAATTCTTTTGAAATCAACAAAATGTATTTTCAATTCGGTTCTACCATTTTGAATAATTAGATGTTTATTTTGTATTGACTTGCAAATGTAGACTTTTGATTGATATACACCCCAAGCATTTAAGAAATTATCCATGTTATCTTCCTCTTTTACATGTTTTCAGGGTATTCCAGCTACCGTCTTAATTACGACTTAGCGAAGCTTCCATATTTGAGGTATTCGCGAAGTGAATTAAACTATCCTGCCCGTTAGCTTAACAAAGAAATAGAGCAGCCGACATATGATATGCTCCCCCTACGGTAGACAGGTTAAAAAATAAAACCTGTAACTGTAAGGGGAGCTTTTTCATGGTCGGGGGAAAATATAATTCGCTAGAGAAACTCAATATCATTAAAGAAGTTTCTAGTGGAGAGATTGGTTTTCTAGCTGCTGCTAAGAAATATAAGATTAACAATACTACATTGATGAAATGGCAACGTCGCTATAAGCTGTACGGTTATGAAGGGCTGGAGCGCCGTACACATAACCGAAGTTATAGTGCTGAACTCAAGCTTCAAGCAGTGAAAGATT
>NZ_JBFTPE010000070.1:0-668 GCF_056398325.1 Paenibacillus sp. 01T443 | reverse complement strand
CCACGAGAGTTTACAACACCCGAAGCCGGTGGGGTAACCCGCAAGGGAGCTAGCCGTCGAAGGTGGGGTAGATGATTGGGGTGAAGTCGTAACAAGGTAGCCGTATCGGAAGGTGCGGCTGGATCACCTCCTTTCTAAGGAAATACCCGRACCCGATGAGGTTCGGATAAACTTGGCAGTTTATCGCTTACTCGTTGTCAGTTTTGAAAGAGTAACTGCAATACATAGATGAAGAACGAAGCATATTGCTTGATCTGAATCATGGCATTGTTGGACACTTTCTTTAATTATGTCTAGTTATCCGTTTGGTGGCGATGGCGGAGGGGAACCACRCGTTCCCATACCGAACACGACCGTTAAGCCCTCCAGCGCCAATGGTACTTAGACCGCAGGGTCTTGGGAGAGTAGGACGTCGCCAAGCGGGTTATCTCAYAWRAAYAARTTACCAACWTTTASTKGTTGATTGTAATGAAAAAATGTGATAATCTATGATTCCTGTCGTGTAAACGGCAAGAAAAAAATTGCACCTTGAAAACTGGATAACGAAAGAAAAGAATTGCTGAAACATCCTTTAAGCTGTTTTTATTGTAAGCGAAAGGTGTTCGAGATTGTTGCGACTTCTTTTCGTTGTATTCCCACCGCTTAATGTTTATTGAGATGGAGGGAAT
>NZ_JBFTPE010000069.1:0-729 GCF_056398325.1 Paenibacillus sp. 01T443 | reverse complement strand
TCCGAAGATAACGGCAATGCTGCCCATCCATACGGGGGCGTAGAAAAAACCGATAATTGCTAACACGATGCCGATCCAACCCAGCCATTTTCCTGTCATTTCATTCATATTCAACATCTCCATCCATCAAATTAGTTTTGTATTATCAAACGAGTGCTTTCGAAAAAAAATCTTTTTTTCTCAGTCCTCTCCGTACCGGGTCTACTTATCCAAAGTAAGGAATGATAAACGCAATCACTCCAAGACCGATCGACCACCACGCCAGTCCCTTTTTAGGGGTAGCCAAGCAAATGAGTCCGAGGATAACCGCAATGCTGCCCATCCATACGGGTGCATAGAAAAACCCGATAATAGCTAACACGATGCCGATCCAGCCAAGCCATTTTCCTGTCATTTCATTCATGTTCAACATCTCCATTCATCAAATTAGTTTTGTATAATCAAGCAAGTGCTTTCGAAAAAAACTTTTTAAAATAGTCCTCTCCGTACCGGTTTTATTTATCCAAAGTAAGGAATGATAAACGCAATCACTCCAAGAATGATCGACCACCACGCCAGTCCTTTTTTAGGGGTAGCCAAACCAATGAGTCCGAAGATAACGGCAATGCTGCCCATCCATACGGGGGCGTAGAAAAAACCGATAATTGCTAACACGATGCCGATCCAACCCAGCCATTTTCCTGTCATTTCATTCATATTCAACATCTCCATCCATCAAATTAGTTTTGT
>NZ_JBFTPE010000068.1:0-1075 GCF_056398325.1 Paenibacillus sp. 01T443 | reverse complement strand
ATGATGGATTGTCAAGCTAAGTGCGACAGTTCGTCCATGAAGGATTCGGATGCAGACTTCCAGCCCAGACATTTACGAGGGCGATGGTTGATGAGGCGGACGGCATCTGCCAGTTCCTCGTCAGAAACCGTTGCAAGGTCATGACCCTTGGGGAAAAACTCCCGTAGGAGGCCATTTCCGTTTTCATTGGAACCTCGTTGCCAAGAGGAATAGGGATCTGCAAAATAAACCTTGATGTCGTGAACGTTCTCTAAAGCAGCATAACAGGCGAACTCTTTTCCGCGATCGGTTGTCGCCGTCTGAAAGGTCCCTTGCGGGTACTGACTAGCGGCAACACCAAAGGCAACTTCCATAGAATGTGCGGTGCGATCCGGCATCTTTACGGCTAAATAGAGACGTGTTTTACGCTCGATGAAGGTGGCCGCGCAAGCCTTGCTATTTCCTCGGCTGGACACGACGGTATCTAGCTCCCAATGCCCGAAGGTTGTACGCTTGCGTACTTCTTTGGGTCGCTGACTGATGGAAGTTCCGATGAGGAACCGTCCCCGTGTTTCCGTTGGTTTACGTCGCTTTCCTTTGTGACGCAGAACCTGCGCCTCTGAAACCGACAGCCGGCCGTCATAGAGCCATCTGTAGATCGTCTTAAAGCAGACAAAGCTATCCCCTTCGCATCTGCGTTTTTCGGCGATTTGCTCGGGTGACCAGGTTTGCTGTAGCTTCTCCTGCAGCTCTGCAGCAAGCTCAGGGGTGAATTTACCCGCTGGTACGCTGGAGCTTCTTCGCTGATGATACGCCTGTTGGGCTGTTATGGCTGCGTAACTCAGATCGGTCTGACTACGTTTAATTTCACGCGCAATGGTGGCGTGATGGCGCCCAAGCTGACGGCCTATTGCCCGTGTCGACCAGCCCAACCGATGTAACGTCTCTAGTTGTCCACGTTCTATTATGCTAAGATGGGAGTAGCTCATGTTGGGTTCTCCTGTGAAAAATGGTGTTGTGGTGACTTCCATTTTACACGAATCCAAACATGGGCCTCTTTGTTTTTTAGCTGTCGCACTTCATATTACAATCCGTC
>NZ_JBFTPE010000067.1:0-1403 GCF_056398325.1 Paenibacillus sp. 01T443 | reverse complement strand
CGGTTAGACCCCTTAATTCCGGAGTGCTGCCAACCAAATAAACAAATTACGTAGCCAAGCTTGTTATTTGGCCTATTTACATGGCTTTATGGAACATACTTTGGTCCTCCAGCGTCATGACCCAATCAGAGAACTTCGCTGGAGGCATCAATTTCAAACTGCCGTGCATTTTACGGTTATTGTAGAAATCCATATATTTATCAAGTTCCTCGTAAGCTTCTTGAAAGCTGCTAAACTCCATTTTACTGAATAGATCGCGTTCGAGTAGACTGTGGAAAGATTCGATGTAGGCGTTCATATTAGGGCTTCGTGGTGGTATTCGTTCATGAGTCATCTCTAGGCTTTCACACGTATCTCCAAACAGCTTGCTTATGAATTGGGGGCCGTTGTCGGTGCGAATGACGGGGAGTTCTTCTCCTGGTTTTACACGCTGTTTGAGCGCATTCCACAAGGTTTTCACGGCATGTTTAGCCTCACATACCGGCCCTCTATACTGGTTAACGACCACACGATCAAATACATCAATAATACTGAGCACAAAAAAGAATCGCTCACGTCCAGCGACGTAACCGTATTTGATGTCCATTTGCCATAATTGGTTGATTCCGGTGACCGTACGGTTTTTCGGTAGCCTGCGGGGATGCTTTGCCTTAAGTTCCCGCTGCTTCTGCAAGATACCCAGCTCACTACACAAACGATAGGACTTCTTCTTGTTAAGCACTAGCTTTTGATCTCTGCGCAGACACTTGGCAAGAAGCTTGTAGCCATAAACATGTTCTTCTCCTTCTACAAGCTCCATTAGCCACTCTTTGATCTGTTCATCATTGATTTTTAATCCCGTTTCTGTCCATGAAAAGCCAGGCCGTGGTCTTCCGTTTCGGCCGCTTGAAACCATCTCTTCCGAGTATGAGGAACGCTTTTTTCGATCGTAGTAAGTAGATGTAGCCAGATCTACAGTTCGCAGGACCATTGCTGCCGAAACTCCCCGCTTAATGAATTGTTCGGCTACTTCGTACTTTTCGGATAAGCGGGGTTCCTCTTTTTTACGAGCTCACGCAGGATTTCATTCTCGAGTTCCTTTTCACCTAAAAGCTTCATCGCCATGGCATATTTCTCTTCAATTTCTTGCAGCCGTTTAAGCTCTTGCAGGTGTTCATCTGATGTTGGAATTTCTTCTGGAGGTATCTTATCTCGTAGATCTCTTACCCAAACACGGATCGTTTCCGGATGAATTCTATGCATACGGGCTAATACCCCCACCTTAACACCTGCAAGCACCTCTCGAACTACTCTCATCTGTGTTTCTTCACTAACTCTTCTTCCTCCCATAACGGATCATCTCCCTTGTCCTAAGTTTAAATTATTGGATGGGAGGACTCCAGTTTAATTAGGGGGCCTAAGAG
>NZ_JBFTPE010000066.1:0-1409 GCF_056398325.1 Paenibacillus sp. 01T443 | reverse complement strand
GCGTAACATCTCCCGATACTCCGTGCTTCTTTTGTCATCCTGCGAATGCTTGAGCTGGTAAGGATCGTCTGATCTTATGCTGCAAGTGGGGGGAATACTTTGGTTGAATCGTAAGCCTCGCAGCTTTTTGCCAGTCCGACTAGCAGACGCGCTACTTTACTGCATAATTTCATGATGGATTTCATCTTCTTCAGCTTCTTTTCCTCTACATTGTGACGATGTGATGCCCGAACTTCCGGGTTTGTCATAACCATACACATCGTCATGAGATAGAGGAAATGTCGCAAACGTGGACGGCCTCGTTTGCTGAGCATCATCTTTCCTCGCCATTTCCCAGAACTTGCCTCAGCTAGATTGAGCCCTGCATGCCGCAACAGAGCATTTCCTTGCGTGTAGCCGCTAAGATCACCGGCCTCACCGAGTACACCAGCTAAGCTTGTTGCATTGACCCCACGTATTTCAAGCAGCTTCTGTGCGTAAGGAATGCGTTTAAGAATGAGATGGAGCTCATTCTCTATCTGTTCAAGCTGGCGCTGGGCCAAGTCATATTCTTCGAGCAATTGCCCAAGATGAAGCTTGTAAGCRTGGAGCGCCTGGGTAGTACCAACACTGGATTTTGCAAGTGAAATGAGCAACTCAGCGCGTTTTACTCCAGCATGACGTTTCACGTATTGCTTCCAACCCTCAATGACCTGTGCCTTATTTAACCGACTGATCTCTCTTGGAAAAGGGAAGAGTCTTAATGTTGCRATTGCACTGGTGCAAGTCAAGATTTTAAAGACCTGTCGGAGCTCAGGAAAGACAATGTCTACCCAGCGGTGAATTTGATTAACCGCACTGTTGAGACGTTTGGTAACCGTTTCTCGGTTTGCCATGAGAATACGTAGTTCCTCGTATGCTTCGGGGTGAAAACGAACWGGGGAATAGTACCCGTTTTTGATCATATCTGCTATAACAAGAGCATCYTTATGATCGCTTTTGGACGGTGTATTATCTCGGTTTTCCTTATTCTTTTTTACGAGGTGAGGATTAACCAGAACGGCCTCAATTCCTTGATCGACAAGCCAACGTGCAAGGCTGAACCAGTAGTGCCCAGTAGGTTCCATGCCAACGATGACCTTGCTAAGATTGTGTGTATTGAGTAAGTCCTGAATCCAACGATCGAATCTTTTAAAACCTTCATGATGATTGCCAAACTCGAGTGGAGTTCCCAGAGCAATACCTCGAAAACTGACGGCTCGAGCTACATGTACTTCTTGGGCGATATCTACGCCGATGACAAGGTGATGAACGGTAATGTTTTCAATGAGTTGATTTTGCTTGTCTTGTGCCTTAAACTTCATAGTAGAGCGACCTCCTGATGGGTTTTTTGAGGCAATTGACCTCGTGCGTAACCCCATCGTACAACA
>NZ_JBFTPE010000065.1:0-1478 GCF_056398325.1 Paenibacillus sp. 01T443 | reverse complement strand
TGAACTGTGACCTTATTTGTGGACAGTTGAGAAAACAGCCTAGAGCTTAGCTAGCAAGGAGATGACCTCTGAATTCGTCGGGGGTCATCTTTTTTAATGTCCACTGATACCGCTCGGAGTTGTAGTAGGTTACGTAATCAGCGACACGTGCCCTGACCTCATCGAGGGTCTGACAATCCTTGAAATCAACCTCATCTTTCATATGACCGAAGAACGATTCCATCGAGGCGTTGTCCCAGCAGTTACCTTTACGGGACATGGATTGCTTAAAACCGGCTTTCTTGATTTGAAGCCGTGTTTTGGGGTGCGTGTAGTGCATGCCTTGATCGGAGTGAAAGATGGCTTCGGGATGAATGTTTCCGTCAAGCCGTTCGAGCAGACGTTGAATGGTTTGTTCGACGAGGGGGAGCTCTAGTGTAGAAGCGACGCAGTCGGCCAGAATTTGCCTGGTTGCACCGTCCTTCACACACGAAAAATAGGCCCATTGTCCGCTTCCATACCGCAGGTACGTAATGTCGGTGAGGAATACTTTCTCCGGCTCTTCCTGATCAAACTGGCGCTTCAGGATGTTCGGGCATGTCTGATGCTCCTGAGTTGCCTTAGCCATCTTTCGGTACGGATTCGCTTGACGGATCACCGCAACGAGATTGAACTTACGCATAAGGCGGCGGATTTTCTTATGGTTCATGATGACGCCACTGATTTGCTCAAGACGCATCTTGATCACCAGGGCACCTGCTTTACCCCGCAGAGCGTCGAAGTGCTGCTTGATGAGAACAAGGTCGTTTTCGTCAGCCGCTGCACGAAGTTGCCGATGTTGCTCAGCTTCCAGCCATCTGTAGTAGCCGCTGGGGCTGACTGCCGCGATTGCACAGAGATAGCGCGTCATACGCTTTAGCCCATGCGCTCGGATGCTGTGATTGATAATCTCGTAGCGCTCGGAGGGATTTAACGTTTCCTTTTCTGCCGTTCGAGCGCCTCGAGCTTTTTTAGAAAGTCTACCTCGGCTTCCAGCAGCTTAATCTTGGCTTTCGCTCGGTTTAATTCTTCTTCTGCAGTCAAATCTCCACTTGGTTTTCGCCCGGTGCTGCCTTTGCCTCGCCTATCTTCTTTAATTCCCAACTCTCCGTACTTGGCGTACGTATCGCGCCAGCGTTTTAAACTATTTTTGGGCTTTTTGTGACCAATGAGATCCAGGTCAAAACCAGCCTTAATGAAGATCTCTGCAGGTGTTTCCCCTTCTTCATAGGACTTTATTGCAGCTAACTTAAACTCGGCTTTATAGGTTATATTCGTCTCCGATACATGCTGTACATTCGGGTTCGTTTCTAATCTCCTCATGATCTCTTCTGTAAATAACGTACGATTTAATTTCCCCATATTCTTATCCGCTCCCTCACCATTACTCTGATTAAAACACAAAAGACCCATAAGAGGGCACTTTTTTTCAAAGTGTCCTTCTTATGGGTCACAGTTCA
>NZ_JBFTPE010000064.1:0-1557 GCF_056398325.1 Paenibacillus sp. 01T443 | reverse complement strand
CAGCTTGTAGAGAAACCCACGTTTTTTCAAAACGACAGGTTTCTCTTTTGTTTTTTTATCCTCTCTTTTCGTGAGAAACAGAGGGTTTAAACCTCTTACGCCCTCCGTTCCAAGTGGAGGGCGATCTTCTTCATGTTCTGCACGGCGGCGGTCATCAACGCTTGTTCCATTACGTTGTTTAACCCGCGCAACCGGCAATAGCGAAACCCGTGGAGCTGTTTAGCATCCGCGAAGCTTCGCTCAATCGTTTCTTTTCGTTTTCGGTACAATCTTTTGCCCGACTTGCTTAAGCGGTTTAATCGTACTTGCTCTTTACTGTCCTCCCAGATGTGCCGGGTGACGATCTTACGCTTGTTACGTGAGCGCGTACACTTTTCTAGCATGGGACATGCTGCACAGATCTTCGGATCCGAAGCATAGTGTCGGTATCCGTGTCGGTCTGTCGTTCGGTAAGGCAATTCTTGTTGCTGGGGACAAATATACAAGTTCCGTTCGGCATCATATGTAAATTTCCATTTGGGATATAACCCTTGTGTCGATTGAAATCTGCGGTGCGCAATAACACCATAAATGTTGCGGTCTTCAAGTCCCTTGCAAATCGGGGTCGTCATATAACCAGAATCAAGTGCGACTGCTTCAACTGCAAAACCAAAACGTTTACGCTGACGATCTAATCGAGAGAGGTACGGCACGGAATCGTGAACATTTCCTGCGGTTACGAAAACATCAGTAATGAGGTTGTACTTCACATCGACGGTACGATGGTCCAGATAAAAGAAGCCTTCCGGCTTGCCTTCCCGAAACATATATCCGCTGTCCGGGTCTGTTGTACTGACCTTCACTTCCTTGTCTTCGTTCACCTCCTCTCGTGGTTTTAGAGCTTTTTTCCTTGCGCTTTACGGTCGGTTTCAATTGCCGAGTTCAGTTCATCCAAATAGTCCCTTGTATTCTGCTGAACCTGCTCTTTTGTATATTTGTTTTTATTCGCATTCGCTTTCACGTGCGTGGAGTCGGATACCAACACACGGCCGCCAATCATACGGTGAGAGATGGCTTGCAGCACGATCTCATCAAAGATGTCCTGGAAGACAGAGGTATCCTTAAAACGCGTACGACGATTCCAACTGATCGTGGTGTGGTCTGGAACGCGATCGGTTAGCCCAAGTCCTAAAAACCAGCGATAAGCCAAATTAGTTTGAACTTCACGTTCAAGTTGGCGTTCGGAACGTATGCCATAGAAATAGCCTAGAAAGATCATTTTGAAGAGAACAAGTGGGTCAATAGCTGGACGACCGTTATCCTGCGAATAAAGATGGCGAACCTTCTCATCGATAAAGGTGAAATCGATGTGCTTATCGATCTTGCGAAGCATATGATCAGAGGGCACTAGCTCCTCAATGGAAACCAATTCGTAATTTTGTTGCTTATCTCGATTAGTACGCAGCATCACGACACCATCCGTTCGTTTTAATTACTATAATTATACTATATTAACGCGGTGTCGTGTTAAATTAATTAAACAAAAAGAAGACTGTCGAGACTTTCTCGACAGCCTGA
>NZ_JBFTPE010000063.1:0-1758 GCF_056398325.1 Paenibacillus sp. 01T443 | reverse complement strand
GCTCATTTTATTAAGCTATACCAGCTAATAGCTAGTCAAGATTACCAGTAAAGTGAGTTTAAATCATGTGGTATAGTGAAAATAAGCATGCCAAATAACCCTCCAATCTAATCTTTATATTGGAAGGTTATACCAATATTTATTTATTGTCGGAATGCCTTTTTACTTTTCAAGATGGTATAGAGCCAGTGAGCCAGCTTATTTGCACATGCGACTAGAGCCACCTTATGCGGCTTTCCTTCGGCTCTTTTGCGATCGTAGAACGCTTTGATTCGCATATTTCGGGAACGAATAAGCCCACACTGAACAGCCATAACCAGAGCATAACGGAGCTGTCTAGAACCGCGTTTAGTGATCCGATATCGGGTTGCCGTAAACTTACCTGAAGCGAAGACACTTGGGTCGATACCAGCAAAGGCGACCAGCTTTTTTGGATGATCAAATCGGTCGATTTCTCCGATTTCTGATAAAATTGTTGCCGCAATTTTATGGCCAATACCGGGGATCGACTGGATTAAATCATACTCTTCGATTTCTTCGGCCAGGGCATCGATGTTTTGTTCCAACTTAGCAAGATGCTCCTGGTACTGAAGGATCAGGGTTATGAGAACCCTTAAGTTAATTAAGTGACTCATGTACATGGTTTGCTCAAAAGGATTTTGTTTTGCTGCATGCAGTAACCGCTTGACTCGCTCGTCAATCCAACTCTCTGAACGGCCTCGATTCGTTGAAAGAAACTCTTTAATTTTGGCATGTAGCGTTTCTTCTTCCGTTTGCAAAACGGAACATGAGGTTGGAAATTCACTTAAAAACCGTAGTGAAACGCCTGAATACATAGCTCCAAAGACACCTTTGTAAGCAGGGAAAACCTGATCTAACACAGCTTGGAATTGCAACTTAGTCTGCACACACATTTTTGAAAGAGACTCATATTGCCTTGTCAAATAACGTAGGTTGAGCAGTTGGACACCCCTTTTCTTAAAGGCTCAAACTCTTCTTTGTAGTACAGTTCTCCTAAAAGGTAGGCATCTACAGCATCCGTTTTCACTTTACGAAGGTTGGACTTCCTAAGTCGATTCGAGATGAGCGGATTAATGACAATGTATAGATAGTGATGCTCCTCAAGAAACTGAACAATGGGGCTTTGATAATGTCCAGTGGCTTCTAGAATAAGCAAAGGACGTTGTCTTGCCACATGCTCAAGGTCCTGAATAGTTTGAAGCAGTTGTGAAAGTCCTTCCCGAGTATGCTCGAAATGAAACGTTCCTCTGTACGGTTTTCCACGCTCTAAAAAGGCTTGTCCGTGGCTTTCTTCTTTAGAAATATCTAGACCGATAACTGGATTCATTCGATCTCTCCAAACATATAGATTTACCAGCAACCCTAATGATTTTTCTTGTCGCTCTATAGCATCGCTTGTTATACGGGATCTCGCGTCCCAACCAGCCTCAATCATAGTCATGACAAGTAGGGGTGAACATTATAGCGCTCGGGATCAAGTCCCACGGGCAGGAACGTTCGAACCGGCTACCTTAATCCTTAAAGAAAATGAAAAAAGGATCAACCAGAAAGAACTGGTTGATCCCCAGCTTGTAGAGAAACCCACGTTTTTTCAAAACGACAGGTTTCTCTTTTGTTTTTTTATCCTCTCTTTTCGTGAGAAACAGAGGGTTTAAACCTCTTACGCCCGAGGGTTTAAACCTCTTACGCCCTCCGTTCCAAGTGGAGGGCGATCTTCTTCATGTTCTGCACGGCGGC
>NZ_JBFTPE010000062.1:0-1924 GCF_056398325.1 Paenibacillus sp. 01T443 | reverse complement strand
CGGCCAAACCTTCATCGGAGTCAAGTTTGACAAAGCGGCGTTGAACGAAGTTTCGTTCAAGGGCGCGACACTCAAGAATGCGTCTTTCCAAGGGTCTTTGTTGTCCAAGAAGTACTACCGTGCCATCAAAACCATCTGCTTTGACGGCGCGATGATGGATAAGTTGACCTATGCTGCGCTCAAAGGCATAGAGGCCGATTTGTCAAAGGTTACGGTTATATAAGGAGGGTAAAATATGCCAAACAAATCAATTCAAGTAAAAGGACTGCAAAAATCCTAGATTTGAACGCAGGGCAAATTATAAAAAAATCATGATTGTGGCCACAGTCCCATTGCTTGCCGGCTAGTAGCAACTTGCGTTTTAGTTGAAGTTCATAATCACAAAAACATATTAGAACAACCGCAATTGACAAACCAGCTACTACGTGTTACTGTATAGTAGTAGTAAGTAATACTGAATATAAGTCATACGGAATAGCGAGGGGTGATTGTACTGGAAAACTTAACGGAAATGCTCAAAGGCGTGCTTGAGGGCTGTGTCCTTGAAATTATAAGCCGCAAAGAAACCTACGGCTACGAAATCACGCGGCGGCTGAACGCCCTCGGCTTCCCAGATGTTGTTGAGGGAACGGTTTACACTATCCTGATCCGGCTTGAAAAAAGCAAGCTGGTAGAGATCACCAAAAAGCCCTCCGACATGGGGCCGCCGCGAAAGTTTTTCGCCCTCAAAGCGGAGTTTCTGGGAAAAATGGGAATTTGTTTCGTCTAAAATCAATCAATTAAAGGAGGATCAGTAACAATGCTTGATTCTATTATAAAATTGATAATAGGCGACATGGAAGATAAACGGGCCTATAAACAAATGATGAAGAGGGTTGACGCCCTGCCGAAAGACTATCGGTATGCATTTCGCAAAATTCAACATTATATGTTTAGCGTTGGCCCCCCTGGCGGTGACATGACGATATTTACTGACTTGACGATGTTTACGGACTTAGTGGATTTATTTGAATCAAGCGCTGCGGATGGCAAGCAGGTTCTTGACGTCATAGGCAGCGACGTAGGCAGGTTTTGTGATGAGTTTATGCATGCGTCGGTTAATACTGAAAATACTGAAAAGCTGCGGGAAAAACTAAACAAAGAGATTATGGAAAAATTTAAAAAGGAGGGGCAATAACGATGCTGGAGCTTATCAAAAAAATGATCGGGGACAAAAAAGAGTATAGGGARCAAATGGCAAGGGTAGAAGCGCTGCCTGAAGACTATAGGTTCGTATTTGAAAAAATCCAGGGATACATGTGGAGTTTTGCGGGAGGAGACGGCTCTGACATGTTGAAAACCCAGCACGAATTGATAGAGTTGTTTGAAGCCAGCGCGGCGGACGGCAAGCACGTTCTCGACGTGACGGGCGAAGATGTTGTCGGGTTCTGCGACGAGTTTTTGCGCGACACGAAAAAGTGGACCGATAACTTTCGCAAAAAATTAAACCGCGACATGATGAACAAATTCGGAAGGGGGAACGATTCTAAATGAAAGACATCGCAATTCAAGTAAAAGGACTGCAAAAATCCTACAAGCAGCATCAAGTCTTAAAAGGAGTGGATTTCGAGGTGGAAAAGGGCAGTATTTTCGCGTTGCTCGGGTCCAACGGGGCAGGCAAGACTACGGTTGTCAAAATCCTCACCACGCTGCTCAAACAAGATGGCGGATCCGTTACCGTAAACGGATTCGATGTTGCTTCAAAACCCGAGAATGTGCGACAAGCGATCAGTCTGACYGGTCAATTTGCCGCCGTTGACGAATTATTGACYGGWCGGGAAAATCTTATCTTGATTGCYAAGCTRCGATACCTTAAAAACCCAYGRCAGGTTGCMGACGATTTGCTWAAAAGCTTCGGCTTTACAGAAGCCGCAGACCGCAGAGG
>NZ_JBFTPE010000061.1:0-2648 GCF_056398325.1 Paenibacillus sp. 01T443 | reverse complement strand
TGCCTTAAACTTCATAGTAGAGCGTCCTCCTGGATGATGGGATTTTAAGGGCTATGACCCGTTGCGTACTCCCATCGTACCGAGGCGCTTTTTCTTTTGCAAAGACGAAATTAATCCATCTACAGGAATGCTAACGGGACACGATAGTTAAAAGAAGCATAGCGCAACTGAAAGGCCGCAGGGAGACCCGCGGCCCGCCATTAAGTTTCCGTAAACATAGCGATATCTTCAGTGATTGTCATATTTGATGCTGACATAGACGAATACTTTCTTATCCGGACTATAATCATTGCCAGTATGTCCCTTAACTCTCCACTCTGCTCTGTACCCTCCGGGCACCTCGGTAGCACTGTACTCGGTACCATTTGTAAGTAACGTCGTATCTTCCGGCAATCGGTTACCCTCGCCCACAGTCTCCAGACTTAGGTCATAATCTTCCCCTTCCGGGGAAGCCATGGAGACCTTAACGACTCCATGGAAACCTTCAGGGGGGCTCCAAGATCCAATCAACTCTTGTCCTGAGGACGAAATGTACCCGCAATATAACGAAAACTCATAATTGTACCAGCCATCGGAATAAGTTTTGGAATCGGAAAGCTGAAAAGAGCCGGGAGCCGTATATGCGGCAGTAGTGACCGTCACTTCTTGTTTCACACTTTGGTTGTCATAGGCATCGATGGCGACTAGAGAAAAGAGGTAGGACGAATTTGGAGACAGCCCCTTCAATTCATAGCTGTTCACGTCCCCGTCCAGGGCAGCCCGCAGCGCATTGTCTTTGTATACATAGTACTTGTATACACCCGTATCATCTGTGGCCGGCTGCCAATTCAGCCGTACGCTGTTATAGTTCACATCGGTAACCGTCAGCACGTCGCCTTCAGGCCACTGCGGCGCTTCAGGAGTGTTGGGATTGGACTCGCCAAGTCCTAGAACTTGTACGGGAATAGAATGGTATGACCCTGCTGCATCGCCCAGTTGACCAGAACCATTCCATCCCCACGCCCAGACGGTTCCGTCGCTTTTGACCGCCAAACTATGCTCAAAACCAGCAGCTATGTCTACCGCCGAACTGAGATCTTGCACTTGAACAGGAGTGGTACGAATGTCAGATTCGTAACATTCACTGCCTTTCAAATTGCATCCCCATTCCCAGACGGTTCCGTCGCTTTTAAGCGCAAAACTATGCCATTCGTCCGCAGCGATGGCGGCCATCGAACCGAGTTCCTGCACTACTTGAACAGGGGTATAACGGTCTGTGTTTGTTCCATCGCCGAGCACGCCATAACCATTCCATCCCCATGCCCAGACGGTTCCGTCGCTTTTGACCACGAAACGGCCATTGCCCGCATCGAAGGAGACTACCGAACTGAGACCCTGCACTTGGACGGGGGTAGAACGGATTTCAGTTGTTCCATCGCCGACCGTACCTCCCCACGCCCAGAGGGTTCCGTCGCTTATGACCGCCAAACTAGTGCCAGGACCCGCGGCTACGGCGGTCACCGAATCGAGACCTCGTACCTGAGATGGAGTATAGAAGGAAGTATAAATGTCTGACGTTGTTCCATTACCGAGTTCCCCAGCGCTATTCATTCCCCACGACCAAACGGTTCCGTCGCTTTTGAGCGCCAAATTATGTTGACCGCTCGCAGAGATGGCGACTACCGAACTGAGACCCTGCACTTGAACGGGGGTTAAACGCCAACGTGTTTTATATGGGTCTTCGCCGAGTACACCATACTCATTCATTCCCCACGCCCAGACGGTTCCGTCGCTTTTGAGCGCCAAACTATGATTGCCACCTGCAGCTACGGCGGTCACCGAATCGAGATCTTTTGCCTGAACGGGAGTGGCACTGGAATACGGGATTCCGTTGCCGAGTGTGAAACTTCCTCCCCACGCCCAGACGGTTCCGTCCTCTTTAAGAGCCAGACTATGACTGTGTCCTGCTGCAACCATCGTTACACCCGATTTCGAACTCTCTGCTGCCACCACGGAATCGGCCTCAGCGGCGGTTGCCTGAAAGGGCAGGAGCAGTGTCAGCAGTAAAAATCCACAAACTAAAAGTATAAACCGTCGTCTCACTCAATCTTCACTCCCATCTTTGATCTACCTTAAATCTACCATATTACGGAAATCTATTGATCTGCCCGTTGCACTATACAAATCTGGTGCAATTGTCATAACAGAGGGTAAAGATAAAGACTAAAGATCGTCCTAACAGCACTTTATTATGAATTTATTATCAATAATTTTGGACGCATGGAAATTGGCAGTCTTGAAAATAGCTTAGAAGCGCTATCCAACATCGGGACTAGGGTATGGACATACTTTTACATCGAGCCTTAAACCAAATCAAGAAGGTGTGTTTGCTTTGAACGGAACACGATAGTTGAACACTGAAAGGGCTGTTGCATGGTACTCTTCGTTACGCTAACGGGCAGGTTTGCTTAACAAATTGTTAAAAGAGGGAATTAATTGATACGTAACGAATACCATCAAAATTAGAGTTTACCGTTAGATAGTAATTGGAGATTAATGTATCCTTTATTTAATAAAAAGGAGAGATGGTATGAGGGTTGGCTATAGTATTCTAAGGGAAATTAATAGGAAAGATTATATACCTGAAGGGAAGGATTATGGCATAGAAG
>NZ_JBFTPE010000060.1:0-2722 GCF_056398325.1 Paenibacillus sp. 01T443 | reverse complement strand
CTGCTAGTCGGACTGGCAAAAAGCTGCGAGGCTTACGATTCAACCAAAGTATTCCCCCCACTTGCAGCATAAGATCAGACGATCCTTACCAGCTCAAGCATTCGCAGGATGACAAAAGAAGCACGGAGTATCGGGAGATGTTACGCAAATGGGCTCGGACCCGTTCCGTTAGAAAGACCGACCTCCACCCCGTAGTTAGATGTGACGAAGGAATGAAAGGGCTATGACCCGTTGAGACATGGAAGCGAGAATCACTAGGGTAAAGTGGAGAAGTGCGTATATGGAACAATATGGGTGATTCCTCTTCTTCTCACTTACTATAGGATAAAATCCTGCGAATTCATGAGTCTGAGTGAGGAATCTGAATCACTTGGAGGGAGCTTAATCGAAAGATTCGCAAGTCAAATGTGAATAACCAAGATGTCTTTCTTTATAATGGTATTTCATCTTATCTCCTACATAAAGCTTATTTCCACACTTTATACAATTCGAGATAGCACTTGTTCGTGGCCAAATCACTTTCTCTAGTTCAACTACGTTTATTCCTTTATTGATTTCATATAGGACTAAACCTAAATCCTTTATCAATCCTTTATAATCGTTATCTACATCATCATTAGTAATCAGCAATGCCTTAAAACAGCCTGCATAATTTCCAGACGAATTTACCAAATGGAATACATCAATCACCTGTGAGCCTATTTGCATTAATTCAATAATTTTATAGGATTCATCCCATGTTTTTTTTGGTATTCTTTCTATTTCTTCAGAACTTAAGTAATTATTAATGTCTCCCATATATAGAAACTCGGCTAATCTCATCGAATTAGGAATGTACATTTTCTTTTCTCCACTCAAGTTTTTCAGGGATTAGCAACTTTTCAATATTGAACTATCGTGTCCCGTTAGTTCAGGCTATGTAACCAGATGTGACCATCCAGGGTTGGTCTTCATTTCATAGATTTTTTGGAGAGTATGGACATGCTTCGTCTTCTCGTCATCAGCCTCTGTGTGGAGATACCCCTCTACAAGCCTGTACCCGAATACGAGAAGAATTATCTCATAGACACAATGATCGGCGATTCGGGTTACATGTGCATACTCCGAAAAGCCTTTGTAATACGCGGGGACGCAACGCTGGTAGTATTCGACCATGTGATCGATATCCGGTTCATCTGCGATCAGGCTTGCGAGATCCTCGCCCAGGTAGCCCCATCCGCTGGTATCCCAGTCGATGAGCGCGATATTCCCTTCAGCATAGATCAGGTTGGTTACCCAGAAGTCACGGTGGCATAGCACGAGGGGCAATTTTTCGATACGAGCGAATATCTCGTCTGCTTGCTCATCGATGTCGATGAGCATTTGCCGCACGTGCAGCGGGAATCCGCAATCCTCCGAGCGTATATAATCGTAGACGACCGGCCATGACCGATAATGCAGGTACGTATTCTTCATGAGATCCGCATGGCTCAGATTGGTCAGGCTCTGCAGCACGGCGGGCTGCTCCGCATACAACTTGCCTTGAAAGCGCCCTAACTCCAGCGCGGCCTTTTCATACATGTCACCGGTCAAGTCTAAACCGGTTACGCCATCGATATATTCCAGCCACAGCTGGTATTCATTCTCTTCGGCATTGAGCTCGGCGTGATAACATGTCGGCCAGTGGAGGGCTTGCGAGAACGTCGCTCCCAAGTCAGACGAATAGAGATCATATYCCCGACGCCATGAGCCCGGATCGCCGTAACGCTCCCATTTATTCTGGATTTTCAGCACTATACGGTACGGCATTTTTTTGCCATCCACGCTTTCGGCGATCCCCGTTACCAGGTACACATTTCCCACAGTTCCGCCCTGTAACGGCATAGTTTGGCAGTCGGCAGAGATGATATCCGTCTTGAACCGTTGGTTTAAAGCGTAAATCAGCTTTTCAAGTTCAATATTCATTTATTCCTCCGTTTTCTCCGTTTACTTACTCCACATGGCGAGAGTTTTGTTTCGAGTTCTCTTGTCGATGAGGTAGCTCGTATTATCCTGGATATACTCGTTATCATGCTGCGGGGCATAGAAACCCATCTA
Source organism: Paenibacillus sp. 01T443 (assembly GCF_056398325.1). Lineage (NCBI taxonomy): Bacteria > Bacillati > Bacillota > Bacilli > Caryophanales > Paenibacillaceae > Paenibacillus > Paenibacillus sp. 01T443. The sequence continues at coordinate 646 of NZ_JBFTPE010000060.1, read as the reverse complement.
TTGAGAAGACGACAGCCGTTAAACCAGCTGCTTAGATGATTATATCAAATGTAATCCCTAATTTTGGGAAGACTTTAGTTATAACTATTCTGCCCGTTAGCGTAACGAAGAACTACCACGCTGCAGTCCTTTCGGTGTTCAACTATCGTTCTCCGTTAACGTATTAAGTCGGATATAATCTCACCTGGCCATGCCAATAAATTTCATCCTTCACTTCACTATAAACAAAGAAGCAGCTGTCTTCACTTGCTTAGAGACTAAAAAAAAAACCTTCTAACGAAAAGTATTATATAAAACCAGAATGGTAACAGCACGTTGCTAGGAGGGAGAAATTTATGACTATCCAACTCGCTGAATGTATTAATCACTCAGCTCAAAATAATCCCAATATAATTTCAATTATGGCCGAAATGATCGCAACTATGGAGAATGACGCCAAACTCAAAAAAGAAATTCTTTTTACAGTTGATGAAATCAGTATGGAGATTTCCAGAAAGGATAAACTCTGTTATGACTTAGTGAATGCTACTCGTAATAACGGTGACTATTACAAAGCTAAGATGCTATGGAAACAATTTAGAAATGAAGTAGAGCATGCCCTAGGAGAATTGTATAAGCGAATTCAATGGACAAGATACCCTGACGA
>NZ_JBFTPE010000059.1:0-2937 GCF_056398325.1 Paenibacillus sp. 01T443 | reverse complement strand
TATCTTTGGCCGTCCAAGTTTGCGGATCCAAAACATGAGAGGCATATGTATCTTCCAAAAGACGAAAACGGCAAAGTAGTAGATGGGTTGAAACAGTTTGAACTGGCAGTAAAACGTCATGGAATGAAATTCGGTTTATATTATGGCGGAGGGATTCCATACTACACGACGGACGTCTATGTGCAGAATTTAACGGATTTAATTGAACGGTATACGCCTGAATATATTTATTTTGATGGACCGCAAGGGATACCTAACGCCAATTTTGATGTGATATACAGTGTTGTACGCAATTATAGCGATGATATAATTATAAACTCCAATGCATGGGGCGATGAGTATGGAGACCCTGATTTAAGAACCGAAGAAGCATCTGGTATTTACAGTAATGGCGCTGCAAATCATACTTTAAAACGTACGATTATGGAACCATGGAAAATGATTCACACCAAAAATGCACAATCTCCCTATTACGGTATCCGAGATGACTACAGGCAAGTTGCCAAGGAAATGGTAATGAATACCGGCAGAGGCTATGTGGATAATAATGATCAGACGCCTGTAGATAGCCGCGGGCCCAATTGGAACTCTCCTGAGGAAATTGCGACAAGGTATCCTAAAGCAGAGCAGGAATACATTGATGTGAGAGAAAGTTTGGCGAGATGGTTTGCGCCTGTAGGAAAACCGGAAAGACATGAGTCTACAACAGGTACCATGCCCTATTTCTTGTCAGGCTATGGCTACGAAGACGATGGAAAAGGCAATTATGAAAAATTTGCTTTAGCTAACAGTACTACAGGCCCACAATGGGGATACGCAACGTCTAGAGACAACAATGTTTATCTTCATATTATGAAAGGACCTGACAGCAAAAAAGGGTTTAATGCCATTCCTGAAAAGTCTTTAACCATTCGTCCGGTTAAAGACAAAGTGAAGTCCGTAACCTGGTTAAACAAGGATATTCCAGTAAAATCATTTGTACAAAAAGGTGACAGCCTGACAATCAATCTTGCCAATGTCCAGGAGGATCAGATCGATACGATCATCAAGATTGTAACGGACAATTCTGCACGCAAATATAAGCTTACGAATGTCAAAGCAACGGGAGAGCAGTTAAAGCCCTCGTCACTCAAAATCAACGCTGAGGGATATATGACATTTCCAGCGCTTAAAGCAAGGCTTTCAGGTCTAACATACAAAAGTGCGAATCCTAAAATAGCGGCGGTTGACGGTAAAGGAATCGTGACTCCGGTATCAAACGGAACAACAACGATCACAGTTAGCGGTAATTATGAAGGTGTAACGAAACAGGATACATTAAAAGTAACAGCAAGAGACGGCAAAATTTATGTTGGGGAAAACATGATTGGCGCCACTTTACTCGTGGATGGAAAGGAAGCTTACGGCGAGTTTGGTACACTAGAAAAACTCAGCTATCAAATCGAAGGCAGATCATCGAAAGGCGGAGCAATAGGGCTTGATGCGGCACAAATTCAATGGCACGGCGGTGTCGTTGATTTAAAAGCGGGTGACAATTATAAGCCTGTATCGATCAGAGAAACAAATGGATTTACTTTCAATAAAAATGAAATTATTGCGCCGTTCGTAGAACAACCTACACGGGGAGTCGTTTGGGCTGATGTAACTTTAAACGGCAAAACATTTACAACAAATAAAATATTCATGGACCTGTTGCCATACCAAAATCTTACAGGGACCACTGGAATTACAGCTAGTCATAATCAAGGTGTAGTAAGTCAATTAGTCGATGGAAAAACAATTGACGGCATTCATTTTGACGGGTCCAAATGGTCGGTACCCGCAAGTGAAAAGGCATGGATTCAATTTAAGCTGCCGGCAAAGTCCGACATTGCCAATATCAATCTTAACTTTAATTCTTTAGAACAAAAATATATCAATACGCCTAAAACAATAAAAATTCAAACGAGCGCTGATGGCGTGGAATGGCAAGATGTCAGCACCGTTAACGGTCCGACGGGTAATGCATATTTTGGTTTCTACAACCAATATCCAATCAACACGAAAGCTCAATACGTTAAATTACTATTTGATGGCGGTTCAAACGGGTCAACGATTGATTTGCTTGAAGTGGCCATAAACGGGATAGATTCGAATTTATTTGATCGCTTCGAATATGCGTATAAGCCGATTGATGCGACTACAGGCAAATTTGAAATCGAAGCTTTCAAGGGTACTGGTGAACCGATTGATGAAGCTGATGAGATCGTAGTAACAAGCGAAAACCAGGATATTATTAAGGTAGGGGAGTCAAACCTGCTAACCGCAGTTTCAGAAGGCATGGCAAAGCTGAAGATTAGAGTGACGATCGGCGGACGTCCGATTGAATATGTTACGTATCTTTTCGTTGACAAGTCAGGAAAAATCTATACGCGCTCTTATTTAAACAACATTAACGTTACTCTAAATAAAACGGAGATTCAACCCAACCAACCTATCGTTGCTGCAATTGAAGGCTTGTTAAATACAGGTGAAACAGCCGATTTATCAAGGGCTACTGTAGAATATCAATTTAGCGATCAAAGGCTGTCGGTTGTTGAGGGCAGCAATACGATCATTGTTAAAGGCGATATCGGTCGTGGATTTAATGCGACGGTTGTTGTAAAGGCTACTTTAGACGGGGTAACCGTTGAAAGTCGTCCTATGCCAATTGCTGTATCTAGGGGTACTCTCCCTCAGTCAAAAATGACGGCAACGGCGACAAGCCAGGAAACGGTTGATCCAGCATCCAATGCGATCGACGGAGACCCGGGAACGATTTGGCATACAAAATGGGATAAATCCGACGTGCTCCCTCAATCGATTACGTTAAGCCTTGGAGGGACCTTCAATATCAATACAATCGCCTATTTGCCAAGGCAATCAGGAGGCAGCAACGGAATTATTACAGGCTATAAC
>NZ_JBFTPE010000058.1:0-3824 GCF_056398325.1 Paenibacillus sp. 01T443 | reverse complement strand
GGATTATTGTGTATTCGCTTACATTCATGATATTTTCCACCGAAGGCTTACTGAATCAGGTTTTACATTCTCTCGGATTACTGACAAACCCGACTAATATTTTAACGAAAGGCGATGCCGTCTATTGGTTTCAGACCGCTCTTGGGATATGGAAAGGGCTTGGCTGGAGCGCAATCGTCTATGTCGCAAGCATTAGCTCAATCGACCAGGAATTGTATGAGGCTGCCGTCATTGACGGTGCGGGAAGATTCAAGTCAGCACTGCACATCACTTTGCCGAGCCTAGTGCCTACCTATCTCGTTCTGCTGATTCTCAGCATCGGAAACTTCTTGAACGTAGGCATGGAGCAGTATTTGGTCTACAAGAATGCATTAACAGCCGATAACATCGAGGTACTTGATTTATATGTGTACCAGCTCGGGATAAACAACCACGACTATTCCTATGGCGTTGCAGTAGGAATTTTGAAATCGGGCGTCAGTATCATCCTTCTTGTCATTGCAAATGTCATTGCAAAGAGGGTTAGAGGCACAAGTATCTTCTGAAAGTGGTGTGAGGAATGAAACTATACAGTCGTACATTGGGCGCAGTGGTGTTTGATATTTTCAACTATGCATTTTTTGCTTTGTTAGTTATCCTATGCCTGTACCCTTTCTGGTATATGTTTGTTTATTCCATTAGTGAGCCTTCGCTTGCGACAAAAGGAGTTACGTTGCTTCCGAGGGGCTTCACGCTGTTCAACTACAAGAAAGTGATGGAGCTGAAAGGCATATACAATGCTTTTTTTATCTCCGTTATGCGAACCGTAATCGGTACGGCTCTGAGTGTGTTCTTGAATGCTTTGCTAGGCTATTTGTTCTCGAGAACTGAAATGCCGGGAAGAAAACTATTATACCGCATGCTCCTGCTGACCATGTATGTAAGCGGCGGTTTGATACCTTACTATCTGATGATCAAAAATTACGGGCTTTTGAATAATTTTATGGTTTATATCATACCCGGTGCGATAGCAGCCTTCAACGTCATTCTGATTAAAACCTTCATCGAATCGCTGCCTGACTCGCTTCAGGAATCCGCGATGCTCGATGGAGCCGGATATTTTACCATATTTTCTAAAATCGTGATGCCGCTTAGCCTCCCGATTATTGCAACGATCGCAGTATTTTCCGCCGTAAGCAACTGGAATTCATGGTTTGACAATTATATGTTCATCAGCTCGGAAAATCTGAATACTTTGCAGCTTACCCTTTACGAATACCTTAACGAGGCGCAGACGCTTGCACGGCTTCTTCAGGAGAGCGGCAATATAGAGGATTACAAGAAAACGATGGAGAGAAGCCTTACTCCGCGCGGTGTACAAATTACGATCACAATGATTACAACTATTCCGATTCTGCTTGTATACCCCTATATGCAGCGTTTCTTTATCAAAGGAATCATGGTTGGGGCAATCAAAGGTTAGCCAGTCATTAATAATTTCGAGGAGGATGATTTGTTATGAGCAGCACGTTGCCAACTAAAAGACAGCTTGAGTTCCTGAATTGGGAAATCGGAGGCTTTTTCCACTTTGGAATCCGTACCTTTTATGAAGGACATCGGGACTKGGATGGAAAGCCTATGCCCCTTGAAGGCTTCAATCCAGAACTGCTGGACTGCGAGAACTGGATTACTACTGTAAAGGCGGCCGGTGGGAAGTATGCTATTTTAGTCTGCAAGCATCATGACGGTTTTGCAAACTGGCCGTCAAAATATACGGAATATGGCGTGCACAATACACCTTGGAAGGATGGCAAGGGAGACGTCGTTCAGGAATTTGTCACGGCCTGCCGCAAGCATGATATAAAAGTTGGTCTTTACTACTCGCCTGCCGAAATGGGCTTTACGAAACGTACGCCAAAGGAGCATGACGACTATTTTATCAACCAGATCGGTGAGCTTCTGACCCATTACGGAAAGATCGATTATCTCTGGTTTGACGGGTGTGGTTCGGAGGGGCATGAATATGATGAAGCAAGTATTATTAAGGCGATCCGAACGATGCAGCCTGAGATTCTTATCTTCAACATGTGGGATCACGATGTGCGATGGGTAGGAAATGAAGGAGGAATTGCGCATTTTAACAATTCAAACCTGGTGACCTCGCTCGATTTTTCTGTTATGACAAATGAGGTGAGCAGCCTTTCAGAACAAAAATTTCTACCGGCGGAATGCGACTTTATGATGCGTGATAATTGGTTTTACAGTGAATACGACACCGGTCATGTGAAAAGTGTCGAGGAGCTTATCGGTATTTATTACTACTCCGTCGGCAGAGGTGCCAATTTCCTGATCAATATCGGACCGGACAGGAGAGGCTTGCTTCCGGAGGTGGATGCGTCAAGACTGATTGAATTCGGGAACGAGGTAAGAAAGAAATTTGCAAATTCCATTGATGTTACCGTCGAGAAAACGGATAACGGATTATGCATCACGCTTGACAAGGCAAGGCCCATTAACCATGTCATTCTCAGAGAGAACCTGACCAATGGCGAGCATGTTGAGGAATTTGAGATTGCAGTTAAAGCGCCGGTTCTACATCATAGTGCAGTCGTACATATCGGAAAAACGATTGGCAATAAGAGGATTATTCAGTTTCCTCCGGTTGAAGCTGTGCAAGTTTTGATCCATATTACAAAATCTACCGGAGAATTCGAATTGTTACCGCCTGAAGTATATTACTGCTAATTGTCAACGAAGTCAGCCGAGAATAAGAAAGCCTTAAATACGCTTTTTGACCATGTCCATATTTGAATTCGGTCACATCCGTGACCCACTTCTCATTTGGTGCTGTAGCCTCAAACTTACGGTTTAACACATTCTCCGCCACTTGCTGCGGAGTGGCGCGCACATATTTTGCTCTCTTCCTGCGAATGACAGACTGAATACCCCTTAGCTTCATCAACCGGTATACACGTTTATGGTTGATCGTTTTTCCGGTTTGCTTGCGTATATGCAGAGTCAATTGGCGGTATCCGAAGGTACGCTCCACTTTCTCGTAGATGGATAGCATTACCTGTGTCAACTGCTCATTCTCCAGCTCGCAAGCGCTGGGTTTTCGATTTAGCCATTTGTAATAGCTCGAGCGTGCAATTCCTGCAATTTCACAGAGAAGCTGTATACTTAATGACTCATCCTTATGAAGCGCTTGAATGGCGAGATAGACCGTTTCCTGTCGAATATGTCCTAGCGTCGCCTTCTTTCGAGTTCCTCTAACTTTTTTAAGAATGCATTTTCGGCCCGAAGGCGTTCAATTTCGTGCTCCATTTGCTTCATCTTGAGTTTCTGTTGATCGGCCTCCGTTAACTCTTCTAGAGCTTTCTTTCTCCCACGGCCATCTTTTAATGCTTCCTGACCACCATCTTCAAACTTCTTCACCCATTGATATACTTGCTGGTAGGAGACCTGAAATTGTCCCGCTGTCTTTTGGTAGTCATGCTGATTCGTTAGGCAATACTGGACGATCTCTATCCGTTCCTGCCATGTTGTAGAGCGACCCTTTGTCATAGCTTTTGCTTCCCCTTTGTAGGCTTTTAAGCTGCTATGACCATTATACTTCTTTATCCATTCGGAGAGCTGTGTTGTGCTGGAGATCTTGTATTTATCGATGATCTGGTACTTAGACAATTTCCCCTCAAGGTAATCTTTCACTGCTTGAAGCTTGAGTTCAGCACTATAACTTCGGTTATGTGTACGGCGCTCCAGCCCTTCATAACCGTACAGCTTATAGCGACGTTGCCATTTCATCAATGTAGTATTGTTAATCTTATATTTCTTAGCAGCAGCTA
>NZ_JBFTPE010000057.1:0-4052 GCF_056398325.1 Paenibacillus sp. 01T443 | reverse complement strand
GCATAGGAAAGAACGTCACTGAAATAACCGCGGCACCGTAAACCAAAGCCAACACGCTGATAACATGGAAGAATATTTGTTTTTTGTATAACAGGTTAAAGATGATGAGAATCGGTACTCCTATCACGACTATTGTAATAAAGGCAAAGSTGGTTTCAAGCATTCCTCGTTCTCCATCCTATCTAAGAAATTTCTTAGACTTAATTCGCCGCGTTTACAGTATTTACCTTCACCGAAAGTTAAGTAAATCYAATTGATACTCACGCTATACTKCCCGTTAGCTCAACAAAAAGGCAACCGATCGTATTTGGCCGGCTGCCGCGGTGTTGTTATTCAGCTATCGTTCTCCGTTAACGTAATAAGTCGGATATAATCTCACCTGGCCATGCCAATAAATTTCTTCCTTCACTTCACTATAAACAAAGAACAAAATAAAGCCCGCGGTTTCCGCGGACTTCATCCGGAAATGATGTCCTTTTTCAAGCTTTCTTTTTATATACCTTCATTGCAAAGAAATAGGCTACGATCAAAATCCCGACACACCACGCAAGAGCGACCCATATATCATTACCCACCGGCTGATCCGACAGTAGCGCACGAATGGCGTTCACGATCGAGGTCACCGGCTGGTTTTCGGCAAAGGCGCGAACTACCGACGGCATCGACTCGGTCGGCACAAACGCAGAACTGATAAACGGCAGGAAAATAAGTGGATAGGAAAACGCGCTTGCACCTTCAATCGTTTTTGCGGACAGTCCGGAAATCGCCGCTACCCAAGTTAAGGCCAGCGTAAACAACGCGAGTATGCCGGCTACGGCAAGCCATGGCAGTATTCCCGCGGACGAACGAAAACCCATAACGAGCGCTACGAGAATGATGACGATCACCGTAATGGCGTTGGACACCAGAGAGGTCAGCACATGCCCCCAAAGCAAGGCGGAACGTGAAATCGGCATGGTGTGAAACCGCTCGAATATGCCCCGCTGCTTATCCATAAACAGGCGGTAAGCCGTATAGGCTATTCCGCTTGCGATCGCCATAAGCAGTATGCCTGGCAACAGGTAATTTACATAGTTATCCGTTCCGGTTTGAATGGCACCGCCTAACACATAGACGAACAGCAGCATCATCGCAATCGGAGTGATGCAGACCGTGATGATGGTGTCCATACTGCGGAAAATATGGCGCATGGAACGACCAAGCATAACGCTAATATCGGTGAAGAAATGATTCTTTGCCGTCTCCATTTACTTTGCCTCCTTTTTGCCGACGATGGAGAGGAATATCTCTTCTAATGTCGGTTGTTTTTCAACATACTCCACCTTTGCGGATGGGAACAGATTTTTTAGATCCGAGAGCGTGCCACTAGCGATAATCCTACCCTCATGCAGAATGGCAATTCGGTCAGCAAGCTGCTCAGCCTCCTCCAAATACTGCGTGGTTAGGAGTACTGTCGTTCCGCCGACGGCAAGCTCCTTCACAATCTTCCAAACCTCGATGCGTGCCTCGGGGTCAAGCCCAGTGGTCGGCTCGTCGAGGAAAATGATCTGCGGTTTTCCTACAAGGCTCAAGGCGATGTCGAGCCTGCGGCGCATACCACCCGAATAAGTAGACGCCCTGCGGTCGGCGGCGTCTGTCAAGCTGAAGCGTTTAAGCAAGTCGTCCGCAACCTGACGCGGATTTTTGAGGTATCTTAGCTTTGCAATCATGATCAGATTTTCCCGTCCGGTCAAAATTTCGTCCACGGCGGCAAATTGCCCGGTCAGACTGATCGCCTGCCGCACGTTCTCGGGTTTTGACGCAACATCGAATCCGTTTACGGTCGCGGTTCCGCTGTCTTGTTTGAGCAGCGTGGTGAGGATTTTGACAACTGTTGTCTTGCCCGCCCCGTTGGAGCCGAGAAGGGCGAAAATACTGCCCTTTTCCACCTCGAAATCCACGCCTTTTAGGACTTGAAGCTGCTTGTAGGATTTTTGTAGTCCTTTTACTTCAATTGCTTTCTCCATCCCGATATCCCCCTTTTACTTTTTTTTATCCGTAACCTTTTTCATGGCCTTGTTAACTTTTTGGTCAACAGATTCTTGATAGATGTCAGCGTAAGTTTTTGAATCTTTGATTAGATCGTCGCAGAAAGCGGCAACGTCACTGCCCGTCACTTCGAGCACGCCTTTCCCCAAGGTCGCGCCCTCTTCAAAAAGATCGATAATCCCCGAGAGCAAACCCGTCCCGTTTGTTAGCTCAACAGGGCCGACCTTAAAGAGATATTTTTGAATCTCTTTATAAACAATCTGATAATCTTGCGGGAGCGCTTTGACACGCGCCACGTGCGCTCGCCACTCTTTTTTGCCTTCGATGATATCTCGTATTCTCATTTTACCCTCCTATTTACCTAATTTTTTAGCGATATTATTGTTGAGTTGCTCGCGCCACTTGTCGCGAAAAGACTTTGCCCCTTCTTCGCCGGCCAGCGCTGAACAGAAGCCTTTGATATCGTCACCCAAAACCTCTTGGACACGCTGACCGTCCGCCGCTGTTTCTTCGAGCAGGCCAAGCACACCGTCAAGAATTGGCATGAGGTTGCGACCGGTGAAATCTGAGTGCGACCAAAGATTGGCATTAATTTTTTCCCATGCCGCTTGATAATCAGCCGGCAGCTTTTTGGCTCGCGATTCAAAACTTTTCAATTCTTTAGTCATGTCGCTGCCGGTGATTTTTTCCCAAAAATTCATTATTGTTTCTCCTTTAACTCATTAATTTTTGATGATACGAACTCCCATTTTTCCCAGAACTTCCGTAGTTCCTTGCGCCCCGCGTCGTTGATCGCGAAAAACTTTCGCGGCGGTCCCATGTCGGAGGGCTTCTTGGTGATCTCCACCAACTTGTTTTTTTCAAGCCGGATCAGGATGGTGTACACGGTTCCCTCCACAACATCTGTGAAGCCGAGGGCGTTCAGCCGCCGCGTGATTTCGTAGCCGTAGGTTTCTTTGCGGCTTATAATTTCAAGGACACAGCCCTCAAGCGCCCCTTTGAGCATTTCCGTTAGGTTTTCCAGCACAATCACCCCTTGCTATTCTGTATGACCGATATTCAGTATTACTTACTACCTCTATACAGTAACACGTAGTAGTTCGTTTGTCAATTGCGGTTGTTCTAATATGTTGTTGTGATAATGAATTTCAACTAAAACGCAAGTTGCTAGCCGGCAAGCAATGGGACTGTGGCCACAATCACGATATTTTTTATAATTTGCCCTGCGTTCAAATCTAGGATTTTTGCAGTCCTTTTACTTGAATTGATTTGTTTGGCATATTTCCCCTCCTTATATAACCGTAACCTTTGACAAATCGGCCTCTATGCCTTTGAGCGCAGCATAGGTCAACTTATCCATCATCGCGCCGTCAAAGCAGAYGGTTTTGATGGCACGGTAGTACTTCTTGGACAACAAAGACCCTTGGAAAGACGCATTCTTGAGTGTCGCGCCCTTGAACGAAACTTCGTTCAACGCCGCTTTGTCRAACTTGACKCCGATGAAGGTTTGGCCGTCAAGACGCAGCCCTGTCAGATCGGTATTTGTGAAGTCCACCCCGTCGAAAATACAGTTTTCAAAGACGGTTTTTCTGAGATCGGTCATAGTCAGGTTGACGTCGGTCAGTTTTGCATCAATRAATGTTGTTCCGAATAGTCCCGACTTGCTGAAGTTGGTACKCACAAGGATGGATTTATTGAAGCTCGCATTCGTAAGGTCAAGGACGGACAGGTTGCAGTCGGTCAGGTTTGCGCCGTCGAAACGGGCATCTCGCACGTCGCTGCTGGCAAACGAGCTGCCGGTCAAGTCCGCGTTCGTAAAGTCGGAGCCTCGCAGCGCGCTTGATGTAAATTTTCCCTTATGCGCGATAACGCCCACAAAGTCGCTCTTCGACAGGTTACTCGCGCTAAAGTTCGTCACCACCTGCCGCTCCAGTGAGCGGGAGAGGTTAGCGACCTCCCGTACCGTTTGCTCAATGTCACCGATACTTTCAATGGTTATCTTAAACGCTGTTTCATCGTCCTTG
>NZ_JBFTPE010000056.1:0-4182 GCF_056398325.1 Paenibacillus sp. 01T443 | reverse complement strand
GATTCGCTCCAGCTTAGCATATTCATCCACAACCCGCACTCTGCCTGTGCCAACTGGTTCGTTTTCGTAATAAACAAGGACATGATCGGCGATATCTTCAAATTCATCCAGCTCTACTTCCTCCGCTACACCCTGCTCCTTCACGAAGACTGCTTTCCGAATACGGAATGCATCATCTAATTGCTCTTCAGTCGTAATACGTTTCGTTTCCATCCATCTCTTTCCTTCCATAACTAAATTACTTTTTGTCCTGCGTTTCAGCAGCCTATACTTCTTATTATAATGCTTAATGCTTATTTAGCAAAAATTACTGGTTTGTTTGACTCCGATTCATCCTTCTTCCGATTCCAAACGTTGTTTTTTTCTGCAGACATACACAAACGCAGGTGGAATATTAAACGGAACAAATATTACTTCATCAATATAGAAATAGAAGCTCAACTGCTTTTTCATTTGCTGAGAATATTGAAAGGCAATAAACAGACCATTATCCCGTAAAGAGGCCGTAATCTGTTCCAGCAATGCTGTTCTATACGCTTGAGTAAAATTAAAAAATGGAAGTCCACTTATGATGCAATCAAGTTGTTCGATTCCTTCTTGGGCCAAAGCTTCATGCAGTTCCATCGTATTCTGAAAGATTAAGAACCGGGGATAAGCATCCTTTAATGCTTTAAACAAATACGGATCCTTCTCAAATAATAAAATATTTGTTTGGCTGCTGGCAGCTTTTTTAATATGCTTGGTTATCGCCCCTGTACCTGCACCTAACTCAGCTACGTGATTTACAGCATTCCACGGCACGCTTTCAACCATTTTTCGGCCTAAATAATTTGAGCTCGGGGTTACGCTTCCCATTTGGCCTGGTTTATAAAGGAATTTAAACAAAAATAATATTTTCTCGAGAATTAATTTATGAATACCCATCTGCTGCGAAAGCCTCCCTTATTGCAAGCTCATCAAGCTAGAAATATATGAAGTAAAGGGAATGGTGAACGATTTCTGAGCACTTTTACAATACTGTGTATCCTATTCCGAGTAAAATCACTATCTTGAGGAACTATATGCCAAATACGGAGCGTTTTTTTAGGTTTATTACATGCTATGCTGTTCTTAGGTTTAACCATTATATTAAAAGGCGGGATCATTCGTGTCATACCTATCTATTAGTACATGGAGTTTACATCGCATATTAGGCCCTCTCCGCTTGACGATTTGGGATACAGAAACAAGCAGCCATCAGATTAGAGAACAGGAACAGCCTCAGTTGTTGACCTTACTAGAGCTTCCCGCAGAAGCGGCTGCCAGGGACTATCAAGCGCTGGAGGTTTGTCATTTTCATTTCGCTTCAACGGAGCCAGAATATCTAGACCAGCTAAAAAAATCCTTTCACGAAGCCAATATCAAATTTGATACGCTGTTGCTCGATTACGGCGATATCACTTCAGCAGATGAAAACAAGCGATTGGCCGACCTCTCTTTGATTAAAAAATGGATCGATATCGCCTCACTTTGCGGAGCAAAGCAAATACGGGTTATTGCTGGAGAAGCCTCCCCTACGGATGAAGCAGCCATTCAAATTTCAGCGGTATCCTTAGCTGAGCTGGCATCGTACGGAGCCTCCAAGACTGTTCATGTCATTACAGAAAATTTCAAATCGCTCACTTCAACTGCCGAAAGCAGTCTCAAGCTGCTTGCGCAAGCTGGAAGCCAACTCGGTTTTATTACGGATTTCGGAAATTATCATGGTGAAGGGAAAGTCGAAGAAATCGGAGCGACAGCTCCCCTTAGCGTTTCCGTTCATGTGAAGCCCACCTACGATCAAGCTGGCTTCCCGGACAAAAATGAGCTGATTACTTTTCTCAACAAAGTTGAAGAAACAGGCTACGACGGCGCATATGTCCTCATTTATGATGGTCCCGGCGATATGTGGGCGGGCTTGGAACGCGTCAAAGCTATTGTAAAGCCATTTTTATTGACAGTCCGTTAGCACCCTCCTATACTAATAGAGTACATAGAATGATAATCGTTATCGATACAGCATATACTTTATTAGCCATTATTTTAGATTAGAAAATGAGGAGCTCGCTAATGCCGAATCAAATGGATTTTACGCTTGTCGAAACCTATTTTCATATTTCACCGGGGGGTGCGGCCCATCCCCTGCTTGAGCTTCCAGCCGTTAATTTTCATAATCGTGAAATTTCTCATGCAACCTTGATTAAGGCTGGCGATATGGTCCAAGCAACGGGCATGGAATTAGCAGCATCCTTTGTCGGCATGTCCTTCTTCAATCTTTGTATTACGAACCTCATTTTTGCGGCCCAATACAACCGATATTTAGATTTAACACTGCAAAACTTGACCTATCAGCTGGAACAACATAATGATCATGCACATCTTGGCTTTAAAATTAATGAATTGCGCTGGACAGAGGTTCCGACCGAAGATCAGGAACGTAAGGCTTTTCTTGAGCAAGCCTTCGGTTCCTATTTCAAAGAAGAAATAAATGCAATCGTCGAAGCTATTGCACTTAGCGCTGATGTGAAATCAGCGATGATTTGGAACCAAGTGGGCGGCCAAATCCATTTTGTGCGAGATTATGTGAATCAAAATATTAAGGATCCCGCTCTTCTTTCCAATTTCCAACGGGATTTTGATGTTTTAGTCGGACTTCCAGCTGAGGTATTTAACCGTAAACGCAATCCATTCATTCACAAACCGCGCTATATTGATAATCCGTGGGCACCTGAAGGTGAAAAACTGATGCTGCATTCCTCCTGCTGCATGTATGAATGCCGGTTAGACGGTCAGAAATGTTATACCTGTCCGCGCATGCTGCCCGAGGAACGAGAAGAAAGAAGCAAGCTGGTTGCTGCTGGATCTCAATAAACAAAAAAGCTGTTGACAGATAGGGACTGACCCCCGTTTGTGAGACAGGGATCAAAACACCTTTCAAGTTTAAACAGCCAGTCGTCGGAAATCAATCGGCGACTGGTTATTTAGTTTCGTTTGAATCCTAATTGAGTTATAGTATGTAATGTAATCTCGAACGGTCTGCTCAACGATGGCTGTCGTTGTACAGGTTAGCCCTTCGAGATAGAACGTTTCAGACTTTAGCGTGGAATGAAACGATTCGATGGGGGCATTATCAGCGGGCGTACCCTTGCGGGACATGCTCATGGTGATGCCTTTTCTTTTTACAGCTTCCTGATAGGCCTGCGACGTGTAGACRCTGCCTTGATCGCTATGGAGCACAGCACCTGGCAGAGCTGGCAGTTGATTTAGCGTGTGCAACACAAATGCAGTATCTTGTTTGTCTGATATACTGCTAGCGACAATCTCTCCGTTAAACAAGTCTAAGATACTCGATAGGTATAACATTTTTCCACCATACGGCAAATACGTAATATCTGTAACGAGTTTGTGCATCGGTGCCTCAGCTTGAAATTGACGCTTTAACAGATGCTCCGCTATGTATGCAGGCTGCCCCGTCAGCTTCCGTTTCTTGACTTTGACACGGCATTGCAGCTGCTCACGTTGCATAATCCGTTGCACACGTTTGTGATTGATCGTCTGTTTCTTTTGTAGCAGCGCGGTGATCTTTCGATAGCCGTAACGGAATTTATGTTCCTTACAGAGCTGTCGTATTTGTTCAACCGTATGATCCTCATAAGGGAGCTCACATGCCGTTTTCCAGCGGTAGTAGGTGGCACGAGCTATCCCAAGCCATGCACAAGCCTGAGACACCGTTACTTCTCCTCGGATAGACCCCATCCAGGCGACAACGACTCGCGGTTCCACCTCCTTTCCATCTCCTTGTACTTTTTTAGAACGTCCAATTGTTGCTTCAGAAACCGATTTTCTGCTTTCACTTTCTCAAGCTCTGAAGTGTGTTCCGGACCTTTTTCATAGCTGTATTGTTTACCAACAGGCTGCTCCAGGCGATGGAGCTCATTATTCCGGAACCATGCCATCCAAACCTTCAATTGCGTTACATTACGAATGTCCAGTTCTTCCATTACTTCTTTTACTGGGACACCTGCCAATCTCAATTCAATAGCCTTCATCTTTGTTTCCACTGGGTAGCYTACTCTTGTTGCCAACKCAAAAACACCTCCAAGGTTGTATCCACATCTTACGACATGTTCACATTCTCTTGAAGGTGTTTTGATTTGTCTCACT
>NZ_JBFTPE010000055.1:0-4325 GCF_056398325.1 Paenibacillus sp. 01T443 | reverse complement strand
CCCACTCGCCCTTCTTCAAACCATTTATTAGGGCGTTCCTTTACTGTAATCGTCATATTCTTTCTAGCCGTATTTCCATTTCCATCCGTTACTTGTATCGTAAAGTTGTAATCTCCTGGTTTGGTATTGATACTGATGATGCCTTTGCTGCTATTTAAATCGACGTTCCCATTATTTAATCCATCTGCGATTGTGCCATCAGCATTTAATTCCAAGCCGTCAGGCAGTTTGCCCTCTACGATACTCCAAGTATAACCTGGTGCTCCCCCGCCCGCCATAAATTGAAATGCCGATGCCGCAACACCGTATTTATTGTTATTCTTCGATTTATTCCATACATAAGGCCATTCCTTGTAGCCAATCGGCATATTTTGGGTTGGAAGCGGTGTTTTAATGGCATCCTCGGTTGATAGTCCTTGTGTTACAATTTCTAGAGCCGCAGCTTCACCTTTAACCGACTGAACAAGTCCATTTATTTTATTACCATTTTGATCTGCAACTCTTCCATAGAACCCAAGGTAAGCTACATTTTGATCATTTCCTAGCGGGACATTGTTTGAATTAACATCTTCTGTATACGTATGTTTGATTTGAATCATCAGTTTATTCCAACCCTGCTTTAACAGAATCGCTTGTTTTGTCAAATCCTTTTGCACTTCTACTGGTACAGTAGGTGCGGTCAAAGCATTATCGTTTACATATATTCGATATGAACCGCTGGCGCCTACATTAAAATACGCTTGTTGTTCTACAGGACTGAATACGTATGTGGAAGCGTATACATATTTGTTTTTCGTATCAATTCCTTTCTTCACACTATAATAACCATACAAATCCTGATAATCATCATAGTTTCTGTTATAAATACGATCATCGAAATACTCCCATTTATGATTTTCGTTTTCAAAGCTTAATAAATCTCCGATATTGGGAGTGATCGTAGTCGTTGGATCTCCATCTACCACTGTCGTATTGTTATAAACTTCTATTTCTGAAAGGCCGGTGATTGTTGGATAAGGTGTGCGTCCCTTATCTATTTCAACCTTCATTTGAACCACATTCTTCAATCCGGATGATAAAGCATACACAGTTGGTTCGGATGGGTTAGAAGATGTACTTTTAACCTCTCCAGATTCTACTTGGCTGCCGTCTTCAAGAGTGAACGTAAGATGATACCAATTGTTTACGTGACGCGAATCGCCCCATTGCGCTATTTTCACTTCATTGATTGCAATAGGTGTACTCCATTTTAGATTTACCCATGGGTTAGAGTCACTTTCTGTCACCCATTGCTTTTTTATGTCTCCATCAACTAAATTTGATACAGGGTTTACTGCAATAGTTGACGACGATGCTGTTACTTCTGATGCCAACGGAGCATAATTCACGTTTTCTTCCACTGCAGTCCCGTAAATTTTGTCCACGACAGGCGAATCAAATGGACCAGATACCAGCCACGAATTTATAAACGGCGCATTAC
This sequence comes from Paenibacillus sp. 01T443, assembly GCF_056398325.1. Lineage (NCBI taxonomy): Bacteria > Bacillati > Bacillota > Bacilli > Caryophanales > Paenibacillaceae > Paenibacillus > Paenibacillus sp. 01T443. The sequence continues at coordinate 2,845 of NZ_JBFTPE010000055.1, read as the reverse complement.
CTGTCACTTGCTGCGCGTTTACCTTCGTACCGGGAGAACCAACCATGAATGATGCAATGAGCATTGAAGCAGTCAATACTACAGCAGTAAATTTACGATAAGTTTTAAACATTTTTACCTTTCCTCCTTTTAAATACCAGCGTGATCGATATGTAACCGAAGCAGGCCCGGAGCTTCAGAATCAAAGTAAGTGAGAAAGCTTTTCTCACTTTACTTAGGCCTTAAACTCCTCCTTTCTTAATAGAAAATCTTTTTATATATAAGCGCTTGCAGTAAAATGGACATGTTCACTTGAATCCTTTACTGCAAGTCGTTTATATCGATATAGTTATGATTTTCTGGTCTTGTAAGCGCTTTATAAAGAGGAAAAACTTCACCAATACGCCTACAACTTAAAGTGCTTCGGGGTCAAATATAACCTCGCCGAAGTATATCCTATATGTATTATGTGTTTCATGGCTGTTCACTCTGTTGTTACTCGCTACTTTTTCACTGTACAGCCATAAGCAGTTCAACAAAACCAAATAAACAATAGATTTCTTTGAAATCTAGACAATGATATTCACCAAAAAAAGCAATTTTCTTTAAAAAGTTAATAAATGACCGCCGGCATCATCATACCGGTTGGTAAAAGGGCATTTGAGCGGGTAAGGATCCAACTGTACGAGTGGAATGCTATGTTCAATCGCTCCTTAAATGCAATAAAGGATGCCATTCTTGCATAGTGGCATCCTTTATTAATGTGCACTTTTTTATTGGATCAAATTGTAAATCACTTGCACCACTTCTGCACTTGAAGAGGTTATCCTACAGTCGTAGATTTTCCTGACTGATCACGCGGCACAAAGACGGTTGTTTTACAATGTTTTTATATGAGTCTTCTTAGACTCTAATTTTTCAACCCCGCCGACCCATGGCGTATGTTCTCCATCCTGCACAAACAGTCCTTGGTAAGGCGATGTGCTTAACGTTTGAGTAGCAGAAACCAAACCATCGGATTCAGCAGAAATTTGTAAATTTCCACTTGTGCCGGAAGTTCTCACGAATGTGAACCCAATTCCTCTTTCTACCTTTTGTTCTTCTACACCGATTCTTGGAATATCTTTACCGACAAGTTGACCCTCTCCTGTTACAGAGAATTTAACAGTTCCTTCGTAATTCGGAACTATAGTCCCGTTTGCATCAATAACTTTGAAATATACTGGAATTAAATCTGAGCCGTCTGCTATCGGCTGGATCCCTCGGTCTCGAACTTCAATTTGGAGTCGACTCGCTTGACTGGGCGTCCGAACGGTATGCGTTTTAACAACAGCTCCATTTAATATCGTTTCTGCTCTTAATTCTCCTGCGACAAACCGATCCAAATTAAATGTAAATATCGGGCTTCCACCTTTACTTACTATATTAGGTACTGAACTAGAAGCTTCTGCTCTTGTAATTAACCAATACCTTGTTTTGAAATAGCCTTATAGCATCGCCGTTGCTGAACACATTGATAGAGAGGCTCGATGCAGGAGAGTACGTGCTTGCAATAAACACCATTGGACCATACAACGGATCTCTCTCGGATTGCATCGACTGCAGCCAATAGTAGCCATACTTTTCATATCTGTCGATATCTACAGTACCGCTGCAAGCTGTCTTTAAATATGAACCACGACTATAATCGTTCCAACACCGTATTAAATCCATTTTCTTTCATTTGCAGCGCATCGCGGTACTGCATAGAGTTCGAGCCTGCATCCCCTATTAGCCCCCCGTAAGTAAATCTTCTCACCATTGAGATAAACCCATCAGATTTATACTCTATAGTTCGAATGCCTACTTTCGTCGTAATCGAATCAACCAAGCTTGATGCATTGTAAACCTCGCTAACCAGTGAATATAAGTACGGTGTGGCAATGCTCCACAAATTAGGATTTACAACGGTTAAATTCTGATTAAATTTGTAAAGAAAGCTTCTATAAGCGTACAGACTAGTAGAATTATAGTTAGATTCCTCAACGTGAACACCTCATTTTCTCAAATTATCAACTTATGTTACAGCTTCATAATTGACAACTTGCCACAAGGTCATACATTGTAGTGGTCTTCAAAATCACCTCTCTTCTCGCAAACTGCAATTGCGCTTTGGATCCATTTACACACCATTTTATGATCGGCCGCTCCTTAAATACAATAAAGGATGCCATTCTTGCTTAGTGGCATCCTTTATTGATGAGTACTTTTTTATTGGATCAAATTGTAAATCACTTGCGCCGCTTCTGCGCTTGAAGCCCTCAAGATTACCGTGGTATCTTGATTGACCCAGCCGCTTTGACGTATTGTACGTTGTCGTTGGTGATTGTTGATCAACGACTTTTACTCTGTTACTCTGTAGGTCACTTTTGCTTTTAATGTTGTTCCTTCGACTGTTCCGTCAACGGTGAACACGCCCGCCTTCGAAACCATGTCTGCAGTGATTTCCTCCCATACAACGTCCACTAACCCTGTTGTTCCATCGTTGTATACAGCCTCAACCTGATCAGGAAGTGTTGGTATTTCACCTTGTTTCGTATCTACTTTAACCGCTTTGTAGTCTACGATTGTCTTTACCACTTCTTCGACTTCAAAGGCATTAATCTCAGCAGCCGATGCATAGCCGCCACCGCCCGCCGTTGCTTCGAGCTTGACATACGATGCATTCGTCGGTGTAAAAGTTGCGTTTTTCTCCACAATGTCGTTTGCCCAAGTTCCGCTTGCAACCTTGGCAAAATCCACTCCATTCGTACTTACATATACGTTATAGCCTGTAATAATTCCGTTGCTGCCTCCTGATTGCCTTGGCAAATAGGCGATTGTATTG
>NZ_JBFTPE010000054.1:0-5013 GCF_056398325.1 Paenibacillus sp. 01T443 | reverse complement strand
AACCATAACCGTTGTAACAATGGCGATCAATGATGGAACGCCAATCGCCAATAGCGTCGGCTTTAGGAGTTTTTGCGAATTCGCGATAAAAGGCGTTAACATCATGAGCATCATGGACTCTCCTAGGAAGGATGCATTCACCAATGAACCCTTCAAAATGGGCATTATTCCGGAATCCGCGTATACAGGCAAAAGAAGCGATGGGTGCAGATTGGTTAAATTTAATGCAAAAGTAATGACAATGCCGACCAGAAGCAACGGTCCGGCCATTTCACTGAATCGGGCAATAGCTTCGACGCTTCCTGCGTAGTTTATGTAAACCATAGCTGCGACCATAAGCGCTGCGATAATCCATATCGGTGTATCGTGAAAAAGAAATTGCTGAATAAATAAAGAAAAGATTCTTAATATATCGGCAGATACCGAAAACCACACCAAAATATACAACATACCTATTAGTTTTCCGCCCCACTTTCCAAACAGCTTTTGTGCAAACTCCACCAGCGTTTGAGAAGAATGTAGTTGACTGACTCGAACTAAAATCAGCGTCACGACTAGTCCAATGACACCTGCCACTGCAAGGGAGATCCAGGCGTCCTGTTTAGCAATTTCGATCGTTGGCGATACAGTCAACCATATACTCATGGAAATTTCTAACGTCGTGAATATCCAAAACAATTGCCAAGTTGAATTTTCACTTTCTTTCTCCTATTCCTGGGATTCGCTTGCCTATATCCCCAGTACTCTGAATTTTCAATTTGACATCAACCGATACTTCAAGCAACGGGAATATTTGATCCCATTTGTTCCTAATTTCTTTCCAGTAGTAAGGATGTTCTCTGTGAATTTCTTCTCCGAATCCGAACACGTCTTGTCCATACTGAAGCTGTATTTTTTTTATTGTTGCTTCAACTTTCTTTGATTTAATTTCATTAAGTTTGCGTTCTAACCGGATGCGTTCGGCGGATACCGAAGGATCTATATCCGTATTGTTTTCAACCACCCTTCCAGTGCCCACCAGTTTTACGTAGGCCTTCAGTTTATTGTTTTCGAATTCCATACGAATGGATCTTTTTAAGTTGTATTCATATAAAGCTATGCTACCTTCCCCCGTCTCTTCAGTCACGAATTGATTTTTTAATACCCCTTTGACCCAAAACAATTCTAAAGATTCTCTCCCGCTTACTTCCCCGACCATTTGCAAATCTTGATTAAATATAGCAACGGATCTAACTTCGAAGATTTCGTGTTTCTCCTGCTCATTCTTCGGAGAAATTTCGACCATCGGCATGGAAGGCCGAATGCCATCCCGACCTACATCGAGCAAGACATCTCTTAAGGCAGTGTCTCCTAATCGACAAAATCGGTCTTGATCAACAGCCACGATCGCCGAGAATTGATTGAACGGACTGTTGATATTTAATACATCCTTTCCTTTACCATTATTTACAACGAAAATGTCCGTCCGCATTCGAGTATCGGTATTTCGCGTAAATTGATCCATAATATCGGTTAGCCCCTTACGTGCCAACTTTTCTCCGATGAAAATGGACCTACGATGGCCAAGAAAAACTCTGCGGGGCAGCTTGTCTTGAATTTGTTGAGTCAAATCTACGATAGAAGATCCAGTCGCTGTTAGTACGATATTTGCCCTCTCGTTTCCCCCTCCTCCTTTGGTGCTATTGATATCGGCGGGAACTGCGATTTGAGCGCTTTTCTGAAGTTTGCCGCTCTCCGATAAATCCAGGGCAGTTCCAATCCAGAAAGCGTAATCGTTTATTTCATTTCTGTCCCAACATCCGGCAAGCAACAATGTCAGTACTAAACAAATGATTGAACAACAGACCTTCATCATTGTTTTCGTTGCGCCGATACGTACCGTTTATTCATTCGTATCAGCGTGTCCTTCCAAAAATTCGGTCCAATAGGAGCAATCGGTTTTAAATATGGAATGCCGAACGACTTGAGTGTCACAAGGTGGATCATGATAAACATAATCCCGATGGCAACACCGTACAGCCCAAGGAATCCCCCTAATATCAGCAACGGAAACCGCAGAATTCGAAAAGGCAATGCCAGACTATAACTGGGAAAAGCGAACGAAGCAATTCCAGTACCTGCAACAATCATAACGATAGGAGCAGAGATAAATCCAGCTTGGACGGCTGCTTCCCCAATAACCAATGCGCCTACGATACTCACGGCTGACCCGATTGCTTTAGGCAAACGAAGACCGGCTTCCCGCAATCCTTCAAACATAAGTTCCATCAACATAGTTTCAATAACGGTCGGAAACGGAATACCTTCTCTAGACGCTGAAATACTAAGCATTAGAGAAAGAGGAATCATCTGTGGATGGAACGTCGTTAGCGCAACATAAATGGATGGAAGCAGGCAAGACATAATTGCCAGCAAGAACCGCAAAAGTCTGACTGCCGAGACGTATAAGAAACGTTCATAATGGTCTTCCGCTGCTTGAAAACCTGACCAAAATGTCATTGGCAACAACAATGCGTTTGGAGAGCCGTCAACGATAATGGCTACACTTCCTGACAATAAACTCGCGGAAACGGTGTCCGGACGTTCTGTATTTTGGATTTGCGGGAATAGGGATAAGGTCTTGTCTTCGATAAATTCTTCAATATAACTGGAATCCAACAGTTGATTCGTGTGGAAAGCATCAAGTCTTCTTGTGACTTCTTGAAGCAATTCGGGTTTGACGATTTCTTCGATATATGCAACGACAAACTCTGTATTGGTCAGTTCTCCTGCTTGATGGCTTTCAAACTTTAGTTTCGGATTACTTATTTTTCTTCGAATCATGCTTAAATTTGTTTTTAAGTCTTCGGTGAATCCCTCACGTGGACCGCGTATCGATGCCTCGTTTGAAGGTTCATTGATAGCGCGTTGATTGAAAGCGGTCAGATCTGCTAAATAAGCATAAGGCTTACCATCTAGAATGATAGCCGTACTGCCTTTAAGAACTTTAGCTACAATTTCCGATAAGCGAACTACAATTTTATACTGTGTCAGTCGGTCAATATCACGACTAATCATACATGCCGAAATAATCTGCTCCAATTCTTTCGAATCAGTCAGTTCTTCTATATAAACGAGCAGAATGTTATAGTGATCCGATAGTTTTAACGGTCGGATTACGATATCAGCACAATTACGAAAAATGTATCTCAACGCATCATGATTAATGTTAACATTTTCACTCACATCCACGGGAATGTTTGGTTCCATGCTGATTACCACCCTTTCCAGAAAGTAAGTGTATATTATGCGTGGATTTTTGTTGCTTTATTCCAGAAAAAGCAAATGATGCAATGCTAGCAGCAAGTGCTTCTTTGCGTTCTCGAGTTTTGATCAGGTCTCGATGGCCGCATGAAGAATCGCTTCCCCGATTCTCTCACCCGGGGAACGGAAATCGTGGCGTGTCATACGACGGAAACGTAAGGGGCATTGGGACGAGCAAGGTTGCTGCTCTATCTAATGTATTCCGATCGGAGTGTCAACGAGGAATGCTGTATTCGCATTAAATTTAGCTGTCTATAGCGTTAAACTTCCAATTAACTTAAAGATATCTCCTTCATACCAACCGGTTTGTATAGACGCTGGAAATGCTAAAATCTTTAAAATCCGGATAAGGGTTTAAGTTCTGGGCCCATTTCGGTGATGAATATATGTTCTAGTCTTCAGGTTTGGACAAGAACATATATCCTCACAACAAAAAAACCGCGGTTTACGCGGCTTCTAATGTATATATGTTCTTGTCCTCCGACACTTGTAGATGATAAATGCAGTCTGTCAGAACGTTCTGGCGGACTGCATTTGTGCTGTGAATTTCGTTAACGTATCCCGTTAGCTTAGCGGTTGCTAGATTAAAAATAGCACAATTTAATTTAGAAATTCCTCCCATAAATAACCGTCATTCATTTGGAAGAGTACTCCTAGGATACCGAGTGTCCTAAAGGTTACTTTTTCCCCGCTTTCAAATTCGTAGTTTAATTCATACGAAACGAATATCCCTACATCCCTAAATTGCGAAGATTTGAATCTTATTTTCTCTCCATCTTTAAAGCATACATCTTCATATTCAACATAGTCACAATTAATCCCGTATTCAAGCCAATTCTCAAATTTTTCATCAGAAGGCTTAGTCATTAAAACTTTTCATGGGATTCCTCATCGTGGTTTGAACAACATGAAATCGAGCTATTTGTCCCTCCATTAATCTGACAACTTCGCTAATTGATTAAATTATCCTGCTTGTTAGCTTAATCTTTAAAGCTCCTCAAAGGATACGCTAGTCTTTATTGATGTTATTCTCCAAATTCCTTTAGAATCAATGCATAATTTAACTTTGTTAATTTCAATTTTTTCCATACCATTTTTATTTTTATAGGTAATTTTCACAGTTACCTTACCTGTTTCATCCTTCTCACTCAGGCTAATTATCTCAAAATTTTCAATCGAGATAATTTGATACTCTTTGCGTAATTTGCCCATGTTTGCATAATAATCAATGATACTTGCTTCTTCCGAGTCCCATTTAAGAAATTCTTGAGACTTCTCCATCTCTCCTTGTAACATGGTTTCGTAATATTCATAAATTGTATCTTCGATTGTCATTTGTTTATTGTCACATCCCAAAAGAAATAAGATAAGGAAGAGAGTATGCAATTGTCTCATTTTTACTTCCTTTTCATTTTTAATATATTTCCTATATTCTAATATAATCTAAAATCCCAATTCTAGGGTATGCTAAATTATCCTGCCCGTTAGTTGAACGGGTTAATAGTGATTGAAGAATTTACTGTTGCTGACCACATACAAAAGAGCAGTCCGATACGGACTGCTCAGCTTGTAGAGAAACCCACGTTTTTTCAAAACGACAKGTTTCTCTTTTGTTTTTTTATCCTCTCTTTTCGTGAGAAACAGAGGGTTTAAACCTCTTACGCCCTCCGTTCCAAGTGGAGGGCGATCTTCTTCATGTTCTGCACGGCG
>NZ_JBFTPE010000053.1:0-6202 GCF_056398325.1 Paenibacillus sp. 01T443 | reverse complement strand
AATTGTATAAGCGAATTCAATGGACAAGATACCCTGACGAGTGGAGTGAGACATATGAGCTCCTAAAGCGTCGAGCAGCTTTACATGATGATGAGGTGGAAAGATTAGAGCGGCAAGAGTTATTGAGCGTCTAGTCAGTTCTATAAATTTGATTGCCGGCAGCAGTCTTATTGTTGTGCTAATGTATCCCGTTAGCGTAACGATGATCTTGTTGAGGATAAATTATCATGCATGATATAATTATAAAAAATGGAAAGAAGGGATAAACTATGAACGCAAAAACAAACCTTCGCCACCAACGTTTCAACACATTTCATAATAAACATAATCAACGAGTAGCAGAGGTTCATAAACGACACGCTACTCAAATCGCGAACGGGGATAATGGAAATAGTTTATTAGCGAGATGGGAAAGATTTGTTTATAACAAAGCACTGGATATTTTGAAGATATTTAAGAAATAATTTATTTGAGGCTGTTCCTAAGCGGAGCAGCCTCTTTCATTTTCTTTTAAAGTTAACCTGCACGTTAGTTCAACAAAGTCAGCCGATCGTTTTGACCGGCTGCCGCTGTGACTTTATTCAGCTATCGTTCCCAGTTAGTTTAATAAAGACAAATGAGAGGAGTCATTAAATACTTCTAAGACATTTTGGTTAAAACCGTTTCGAGTCAATACAGAAATGCTAGCTGGTGATGCAGAAAAGTATGCAGTTCCTAGCATCTGTTCGGAAAATTGTAGCCACCATGCGGTTATATAGGCTAGGGTACCACCATGGGTTACGATCAGTAAATTCTTCTCATTCGTTTCACATAGTAACTCTAAGCAGTCACAAACTCTCCTATACAACTGTCTCCAAGTTTCACCTTTTTGAAATTCTTGATAGTCCAAGTCAAAGCTACTGCCTGTTCTCGGATTTCTGTTAGCTCTCGCCCATTCTTTTTTTTTACCTGTCGCAATACCCGTGTTGATTTCCCGAAGTTCCTTGTTTATGTTTACTTCAAGTCCCATTTGTTCCCCTATGATCTCTGCTGTTTGTGATGCTCTCAATAAATCTGAAGAATAGAGAATGTTTCCACTATTGTCTAAACCGTCTCTCAGTCTTTTTGCGATAATCTCAGCCTGTCTTCTTCCTAGTTCTGTGAGCGGTGTATCTGTCCATCCCCCTGACATTTCGTTTATATGATGCTCTGACTGACAATGTTGCACTAAAATGATTCGTTTCATTCCATTTCTCCTCTGATTTAAATTGTAGTTTAATACAACAATCCAGAATAAGGAAATTCTATACAGTTACTCAATTATCCTGCCCGTTAGCTCAACGAGGCTGCCGTTTCATGCCGGCAGCCTCGTTCTGAAGATTGTTAAACTATAGTGTCCCATTAACTTAATTGATTATATATTATGATTCATTGTTCGGATTCAAATAAGATAACCATCCATACACATTCACTATTCGCCAAGTTAATCTCCCCGTTAGCGTAGCGAAGGGCTGCCATATGGCAGCCCTTCAGGGTTGGAACTATCGTGTCCCGTTAGCTTAATCATCTCCCTCACAATCGTACAATTAACTTATATTTAATGAGGGATATATATACTAATAAATTCAATTGGAGCCCTATCATCACCCCAATTTGCCGTATTAATAAATATTCCTTTATAGTCAGGCAAAACTACGCTACATTCCATATCTTCTTTATCAACCTCATAAGGTATTTTTGTTTTCAAATTAGATAGGATAGTTCCTATCCCGATTTCATTTCTAAATTTACCTTTATAATCACCATGTACAGTTATTTGTTGCAGAATCTTTGTATCGGGATGTAAATAGAAATCAATACAATCTCCTGCTATTATATGGAATCGCCCTTTATAAGCACTTTCTTCAAAATCGTAAGGGAAGGAAATCTGATTCATAACTTCTGTCATGCCCCAACCAAGCATAAACGTTCCTATGCTAATCCCTGGAATAATTTCACCATTTAAATAAGAACTCATTTCATCAATCCTTTGATACCAATAATATCCAAATAAGGCTACTACTACTTAATTATACCATACTTGGATTGCAACACTCATTAAACTAACCTGCCCGTTAGCTCAACAAGCCGCCGAGCGCCGACAGCCTGTTGTTTGTAATTCTGCATCCAAAAAAACACTTCGGACATTTTAACACTTTCCTATTAATCGGTTGCCACGCTTCAAAACAGTTTGAACATAGTACCCAACCATCCTCTAATTTCTCTACTGGGAAAGAATTGTTCACTATAATTTCATCACCAAATCGACTTTCTCTTCCCATCCATTCGGAGACATCGCGAAATAACATTTTACGACAGACAAATACATTGCCATCGAGATTTATCGTTATTTCAGGAGTTTCATTGGCTTTAGAAATATGAATTGAACCAAAAGAATTATATATTTCGTAATTCAATTTAGGTAAGTTCATTTCGACAACATCACCTAGAAGAAGTTCGACAGTGGATGGTTTTTCCCATTGAAGTTGAATAAGGATTCTCTTACTGTACTTAGACCGCAAACCATTGATAAATTTTTATCAATGTATGCGTCATTTATTAAGTGGACTTCCTTAATTAAACCATTATGAAATCCACTGACAGAATCAAAATAACAATCCATCTCTGCTTGTGTTTGTATTTCAATATAACCTTCAACGGAATCCTGGATTGCCATGCTTCCACCTCTTTTATGGAGAGTAACGCTTATCACTGTCTTCTTTCTATACAATTATTGAACAATTTCTAACTACAGTATTCTCGACAATTCTTTAACTATCCTGCCCGTTAGCGTAATGAAAAAGGAAATACTGCCCCCCCTCAGCTACGTCCCTTACGTCTCTCTTTTCTCTTGTAAAATCTGTCTATGAGATGGATTAAGATATGTACCATGGTTATAAGCACTGCCATCTGTATAGCCTTAATAAAACTAACCCCTACAAAATAATAAACCAGAAACAAAATGGCACAAAAATAAAAAGCAATTCCTAGAATTGATTTCATCATTTTCACCTCTCTTAGCTTACTAATTTTACCACACCCCTCCTGTATTGAGCCAAACTGTCTGTTAGCTTAATACAGTAGACAGTTCTCGGAAGCCCCTTATATTGTGCTATCGTTCCCATTAGTTCATTTGCTGGCATGTCGCCGACTCCGTGAGAGGAACTGCAATAAATTACTATTTACGTACAAATAATCGCCACTTCGTCAGCGATATTGTAGTTTTATTTAGCGGTTTACCTTTTGCTCAAATTAAATATGGCTTTCAGATCATCCGATCGTTCGGGGGTACGCTGCACGTCTTCAGCGAGAAGAACAAGGGGATTGAGATGATGGCGAGAATCCCTAGTCTATAGAATCGACGAACCGGGACCGCCGCGCTTCCGCTCGGGCATTCACATTTGGGCGCTGAGCGCGTATCATATCGAGATAGGATTTTGATTCGCGGAGGCATTGACGGTGGGATACTACGTATCAGTAGAGCCGGGGGTAAATCTCTACGTGGAGGATATCAACCCGACGGGAAGCAAGACGATAGTGTTTCTTCATGGCTGGCCGCTCAGCCATGACCAGTTCGAATATCAGTTCGACGTGCTGCCGGGCATGGGCTACCGCTGCATTGGCATCGACTGGCGTGGCTTCGGCAAGTCGGACCGGCCCTACGGCGGCTATAATTTAGAGCGGCTTGCGGACGATATCCGCGCCGTCGTCGATGCGCTGCAGTTGAAAGATTTCGTGCTCGCCGGACATTCGACCGGAGGCGCGATCGCGATCAAATACGTCGTGCGGTACAATGGCGGCGGCGTATCCCAGCTCGTACTGATCGACGCGGCGGCGCCGCGCGGCTTCACCAAGGAGACGGCCGCACAGTTGCTGAAGCAAACGTTGAACGACCGGGCGAACATGATGCTCGGCGTGACGGACATTTTCTTCTTCAGGTACATCACAAAGCCATTCTCGGACTGGTTCAATCGGATGGGCATGCAAGCCGCCGGCTGGTCGACGGCCGCGATTATCGTCATGCTACGGGACTTCGATTTGAATGTTGACCTGTCTCGCATCCAGGTGCCGACGCTGATCGTGCACGGCATTCATGACCAGGTCATTCCGTTCAGCCAGGCGGAGGAGATGCATCGAAAAATTCCCCATTCGCGGCTCGTGCCGTTCATGTACAGCGGGCACGGCTCGTTCTACGACGAACGCGACAAGTTCAATCAGCTGATGCAGGAGTTCGTCGGGACTACGCCGCAATGAACGCCTCGCCGCCGGAACCGTAATAGCACGACGACAGGCAGCTGGTGAGAAGCCGGCTGCCTGTCGTCGTTCTCGAACATTCCAGTGGTCTTTTCGGGTCCCGATAATGAATTAGTACTCTAAAATCAGGAGGATGATTTCTGACTTTTTCATATGGAACCCAGATTTCCATAAACCAGTAACCTCCTCCTCAAAACTATTCCCAGTATATTCGAAGTGTACCATGGCCATAAAATAATGGCACATAACTGCCCAATAGCCTAATGAGGCCACCGTTCCTGCCGGCAGCCTCGTCTTAGTTATTCTGTATAGAACTAACGTTCCCCGTTAATTTAATGAAGGAAGGGTATATGATCAAATATTCATTAATGATATTTGACGGACTACCTCACTGTTTTTATTTAAAGGCTCTGTTATTCTTGATTGTTGATTTTCGTGCAATAGGAAAAACCGCCCATTTTACTGAGCGGTTAATTCTGAACTACCGGTGTAGTTATGTGTTTTATTGTGCTTATTGGCTGCCCTGCTCGGCTTCCGCCTCTATGTTCGTGAACCAGAACGAATTACTGGTTTCATTATCACATCCGGTTAGCTTGTAATGGGAGCCGAACTCCTTGTTCTCCTCGAACTCAATACCCTTGCACACCGTGCTCGGACGACCTGCATCGCTGCCAAACCCGTCCCTCGAGTTGTCGTACGTATACGCAATCGCCTCAGCCCCATCATAGATCAGCTCATAGAAGATGGGGTCACCCTCAACCGTATACTGCGTAATACGCACCTGATTCGGCACGCCCACGTCGAGATTCGTATCCCCGTTAGCGTAACACTCGTTTTTTAAGCCTTATTCCATGCTTTGTAATATTCATCAATTGTTTGATATCGATCGCCTTTTTCAGTATTGACAGCTTTTAGAGCTGTCAAATATTGCTGCTCAGTAGCTTGCCATTTATCAAATGAACGATCCTTTCCGCCTCCAATCATTTGAAAAGCGGTAGCCCCCATTAAAAAGACATTTGACCTTTCATCAATCTCTGCTCCTAGTTGAAATTCTTCAGGCGATCAATAGAGATATAACCACATTTATTTGCATGTATGTGAAATAATAATACGTCCTTGTAAATATCCAATTTTTCTTCGAGCGGCAAATATATGAATTTACCAAAAAAACTATATTGTTTGCCCATACATTCGCCTTCAAACCACTCAAAGACAGTAAGATATCCCCCTTTTATCTCCTTGTGTTCAATCATATCAATAAGCTTGGGATGACGTAAATCTTCGTAAACAGATACTGTTGATTGAAGTCGATTTATTGCTTCATCAATACTTACATTACTTTCTAAAGTTGCTGCACCTGCCATCTTCAAGAATAGCTTATCGTTTTCGTTCTGAATTCCAAAGCATAAATAGCCAGAATCCTGCTTATCGAAGACAGTAAAGACCCTGCCATACTCGGATAGAAAATCAAAATCAAAATCTTCTTTCAAATCAATTGATACGCCATCGATTATTTTTGTTATCATTTCAACCTCCTAAAAAATTTGATACAAATTACCATACTAAGAATAGCTACCATCATTCACTTAGTAGAGGAGTTTTTTATCCTGCCTGTTACTACAATAAAAAAGCAGACTGTCGCTGCAATCCGCTTCATTCCACTATTGTTCCCCGTTAGCTTAATGATTACTGCGATACAAGTAACTACGTTTCACAGGGTATTCCGTCTTAATCCACCTCAACGGAATACCTCTGGCGGACCAAGGGACGAATAGCCCGATGCGTGAAAGGTGTTATTTAAAGTACATTTCTTCACTGATTTACTTACATGAGCTCTTCCTCATAAAATCGTCTTGATTTTTTCTTACCATCAATGATTAAAAAATAAATGTGTTTTTCAGACTTGTAATGCCAATAAATATCTTCGACA
>NZ_JBFTPE010000052.1:0-7579 GCF_056398325.1 Paenibacillus sp. 01T443 | reverse complement strand
AGCTATAATAAAGCAAAAGGTAATGAAGGACTGAGGCACAGGAATATGACAAAAAAACTTATATTTTTTGATATAGACGGCACGCTAGTCGATCACGAGAAAAAAATCCCGCCTTCTACGAAGCAGGCAATTGGACAGCTGCAAGAGGATGGTCATGAACTAGTCATCGCGACAGGCAGAGGACCATTTATGTTAAAGCCCGTATCTGAAGCATTAAACATTGAATCCTACGTCTGCTTTAACGGATCCTACGCGGTTTACAAAGGAGAAGTCGTTTACAGTCATCCGATCGATCCCGCTCGATTAGCTGAACTATCGGAGATCACATTAAAGAATAAGCATCCTTTAGTCTATATGACTCCCGAAGGGATGCGTTCAAGCACCCATCAGACGGCTTACGTGGACGAAGCGAATGAACCTTTAAAAAAGAGGCTGCCGCCTTTAGATCCCGAATATCACTTAGGGAAAGAAATATACCAATGCTTGCTTTATTGCAAGGAAGAAGATGAGAGCTGTTATAAAGAAAACTTTCCAGAGCTCGGCTTTATCCGTTGGCATTTGTTCGGCAGCGATATCCTTCCGCCGGGAGGCTCAAAAGCAAAAGGGATTCAGGCGCTTATTGAAAAAGCCGGAGTCATGAGCGAGGATGTGTACGCCTTTGGCGACGGGATAAATGATCTGGAAATGCTGCGATATGTCTATCATAGCGTTGCGATGGGGAACGCCTCAGATGAAGTGAAGCAAGCTGCGCGTTATGTAACGAAGGATGTAACCGAAGACGGAATTATGTATGGCCTGAGGATGCTTGGATTGTTAAAAGAATAAATCATGCCTCATGCTAAGCGATGTGATATTGATTATCGTACCATGAACGAAGAAGAGGTTGATCTCCAACGAGAGATCAGCCTCTTTATTTATTAAGCTTAAATATATTATTAGTTCGATACTATCTAATAACTCGTCTCGCCGTTACATAAGTCTTGTCCCATGCGCTGCCGGAAAATTTCGAAATCGTAACGCCAACGCCTACTTTATATGTGTGTAGAAGTCTGCCGTTGSCGATATAAATGCTAACATGATTAATTTTACCGTCGCGATTCGTGTCGGAGAAAATAAGATCCCCGGCTCTAAGGTTTTTTCTAGCTACGTATTTACCTGCTTTTGCTTGATCCCTCGAACCCCTTGGCAGATAGATTCCATTTTTCTTATAAACATATTGTGTAAAGGATGAGCAATCGAAAGCGCTGGTAATACCCGCTTTGGCGCCAAATTTATAACGAACCCCAATATATTTTTTGCCTGTGGAAATGATTTTGCTCGCTTTTAGTGCAGTGGAAGACGTAGCAGCGTTTACGGGTTGCGGCATGGCCACTGTTCCTGCGGAAATAGCTATGGATAAGCTTATACCAATACCTGCAATGACCTTGCGAATACTATTTTTCTGTGTGTTATTCATGATGATCCTCCTTGATTTGTGTTGATTGTGTTGCGGCTAGAAATACCATAACATAGTTTAAATAGACATTAATTACCTATGAGAAACCAATCCCTTACCAATACTGGGTAAAATCCTCTTTATTAAAAAAGCGATGATAGATTACTAACTTTTCTACCTTGACAATCAACGTATTGGTAAAGATTCCTTATAACTGTTCTTTCACTTTCGCAGGGATTAGTAACCGGTATATACTGATGAAGTCGGGCCGACGAATGATGAGGAAAGGAGCTGATCGAATTGATTAACAACCTGGAGGTGATCTCCGTTTAAACGGAGATCACCTAAATGAAGGAGACCGAAAGGTCTCCTTTTATTGCTTAACCTCATCGCAAATCGGATTAATGGAAATATTGTTAAACATTTCTTGTCAACTGAAAAGGCTTACAATATAATGACAGAGTACAGCATGAATTAAGCTCCTATGGAGAGTAGTGGCATCCATGGCTTTTTGTGTTTTCAAATTAAAGTGGGCTATACCAAAAATCGAAGGGAGGAAATAAAGATGTTGATGATTGCGGAAACGAATGATCTTAAAAACATGAGCTTGTTCGAGGAGGACGTTTATTGTGAACTACAAAAATGGGAGAGATGTGCTTCCCCCTAGCCTATTGCAGGAGCTGCAAAAATACATTCAAGGCGATCTCATTTATGTGCCTAAACTAGCGGAGCAGCGCGCGCATTGGGGCGAGGTAAGCGGGACAAGGAAGCTGCTGGCTGAACGTAATAAGGAGATTTACCTTTATTATTCGAATGGATGGTCTGTAGCGGATTTGGAACGTAAATATCATTTATCAGGCGAAAGCATTCGGAAAATTATTGTAAAATCACGATAATGAAACAAAATTAAGAAAGCAGATTGCGCGAAGCAACTGCTTTTTTTGCTTTTTTATCATGTTGATTTGATAAGCCTGTAAGAAAACACAAAGGTGAAAAGGGATTTTTTTGTCGAATGTCGAATGAGTATAACTGTTGATTTTTAGCGCAATTTGTAGAAAAATATTTCAAGATAAAAATACGGAGGCTTACGATTTGAAGACATTATTAATCGCAGAAGATGAACCTATACTACGAATGCTCATTATGGATACGCTCGAAGACGAAGGATATACACTTGAAGAAGCTGCTGATGGGGAAGAAGCATTACAAAAAATAATAGAAACGAATTTCGATTTAATTATTTTAGATTACATGATGCCGAAATTGACGGGTATCGAGGTTATTGAAAAAGCAAAGCTGTTGGAGAACCGCCATCAGTCGAAGATATTAATGCTGTCGGCAAAGAGCCAGCAATCGGAGCAAGAAAAGGTTCTTATCGCCGGCGCGGACGGTTTCATGTCGAAACCGTTTAGTCCATTGGAGCTCATTGATAAGGTAGAGGAGATGCTTCGTGGATAGGCTGCGCCACTATTTCAAAAAAAGAATTACTAGACAATTAGTAGCTATGATGATTCTTGCTTTGACATTAATCCTTGTCGGGGCTGTTGTTGTATTCGTAAGCACCGTATTGATTTTGAAAAACTATGAGACTGAAACGTCCGAGTTAAGAGAAAAGCAGAAGCTTGTTGCGCAAATTGCCGATCATTCCACTGAAATTATTTTACGTGCTCGCGGTTATTATGTATTTTTGTCGGATTATGAATATGATCAGGTACTCACTGAAAAGGAATTGCTAAATCACTCTTTGGCTGAAATTAAGGTAATGAAGCTGAACTCCTCCGAAAAAGAAGTTATGCAAAACATCGAATCATTTTTCACCAATTACTTTGATGAGATATTTCCGAAAGCCATTGCGTTATCGAAGGTGCAGGATTACGAATCGCTTCGGGCGCTGGTATCAGCAGGCGAAGATAATCCCGTAAACAAGCTGATCAGCTACTCACAAGATTTTGAGAACCAAGTACAAGTTATTGCCGACCAAAAAAACGACCAATTAATAAAAAACCTATCTGTTCAAGCTTTGATATTCATCGGCTATATCATATCCATCTTAATTGTATCCTCATTCATTACGAGAAAGGTCGCCACTGCGATCGGCGTACCTCTTATGATATTAACGAATCATGCAATACGATTTACGAACGGCGAGCATGCCGAGATTGAATTGAAGGATAGAGAAGATGAGCTAGGCGAGCTGGCCCGCACCTTCCAAACCATGATGAGGCAGATTCAAAGCAAGGAAGAAGAGCTCCTGGCCCAGAATGAAGAGCTGATAGCCCAGCAGGAAGAACTGCAGGCTCAGCAGGAAGAGCTTCAAAATGCGGTTGAATTGATGGAAAAAAACGAGAAGTATCTAGAGAAGCGGAATATATTGGTACAATCGCTCGCTAATACGCTTGACCAACAAGAATTGTTGGAAAGCATTGTTAGCAATATCGTCACAATAACGGAGAGCGATAAAGGGTTAATCGTCATGATGGACAGGGAGCATGCTTATGCTTCAGTCGGCATATCCAATCAATCTGCGCAGCAATTTATCGAGCACATGAATGACGGCATTGTTTTGCGAGCATCGCAAACGAAGAAGGCATACCGTATCATTAGAGATTGTTCACAAGGGGAGCAAGGTTATCATGATATGCCTATGCAGGCCACCGATCTAATTTTACCAATCTTAAATGCCGGTGAAGACATGGTTGCTTGTTTAGTGATCACAAAGGTAAATCGTGACATCACCAAGCTGGAGGAAGAAGAAATTGTTGGCATGATGACACAGGTTTCCTTGGCCTTCGACAAGCTGCAGTTGTATGAGCTATCGGAGAAACAGCGGTTAATGACCAGCGATATGCTAAATACCATTCAAGAAGGCATACAATTGCTCGATTTGGACGGAACTACGCTGCAAATCAACCGTAAAATGTCAGAGCTGCTACCCTTTTTCAAGCATAATGAAGAATGGACAAGCCTGCCATTTAAACCGTTTAAAGCGCAAATCCGAACTGCTGTCGTTGAATCAGAGAATCTCATCCAATTTATGGAGGGACTTATCCAGCACGGGCATCATCAAGGAAAGCGTAGTTTGAACTATGAAATCATGGAGCCGGAAAGAAAGTTCATTCAGATTTATTGCGAGCCGCTGTACCGTAACGGTCAGCAATTCGGCTTACTGCTTGTCCATCGGGATATTACGAAGGAATACGAAGTTGACCGAATGAAATCAGAATTCGTAAGTACGGTTAGCCATGAGCTGCGGACGCCGCTAGCGAGTGTTCTTGGCTTTGCAGAGCTGCTTCTTCACCGCGAGTTAAAACCTGAACGACAACGGAAGTACATAACGACCATCCATCAGGAAGCAAGGCGATTAACGGCATTAATTAATGACTTCCTTGATTTGCAGAGAATGGAGTCCGGCAAACAAATCTATGATATGAAGATGATTTCATTAATGCCATTAATCAAAGAGGCCATCGAGAACCAACAGCTGTCGACAAGCATTCATGAGCTCCACTGGGAAAATCAGGATCCGAACGCCATGGTGTTAGCGGATCGTGACAAGATGTATCAGGTAATCATTAATCTGCTTAGCAATGCCGTTAAGTATTCACCAAACGGCGGAGCTATTCGAATAATTAACGGCATTAACGATGAGCGATTATTCATACGTGTTGATGATCAGGGCTTAGGAATTCCAAGAGACGCGATGACCAATTTGTTCAATAAATTTTACAGGGTCGATAATTCGGATCGGAGAGAAATCGGCGGCACAGGCTTAGGTTTAGCCATCGTAAAGGAGATCGTCTCTAAGCATGATGGCAAAATCGAGGTTTTTTCAGAGTTTGGCCAAGGAAGTACCTTTATCGTTACTTTGCCCATTGCAGAACAAACCCATCAAATGGATAGCGACGAAGGGAAAAATAATGCCAACTCAAATGCATCCGTGCAGGTCATGCTCATTGAGAACGACCATAATTTAGCCGCTCTGCTTTGCGACGAACTGCATTCAAGCGGTTATCAGGTTCACTTATTTAAAGAGGGCGGCTTGGCTATTGCTGCGATTGAACGGCTTAACCCCGATATTGTCGTGATTGATCTAATGCTGGAGTCGGGTATTACAGGCTGGGATATTATTAGCAAAATCAAAAAGACTGATCTTCTATTGAATAAGCCGATCATCATATCCAGTGCATTCGAAGAGAAGGAGAAGGCCGCACAGTGGGGAATAAAGGAGTTTCTTGTGAAACCTTATTTACCTGGCAGACTAAGTGCAGCTATTACGCGCATGCTGCGATAATTGAGGGAGCACATTGTCATGAAAATTGAAAAATATAAAAAGCTCATTCACCAACGAATCATACAGACGATAGACGAATGGTCAACTCAAGAAGCCGTGATGGAGCAAGATATTCATCGGTTTTTCCATAATCTAAAGGGAACCAGCGGCACCATAGGATTAATGGAGATTGAAAAGTTTTCTGAAGCTAAAGAGCGGATGTTTTCTGAAAAAAGCATTAAGGCATTCCGTCGAGAAGATTGGTCTGGACATCTTCTTCCTTTATCGGATATGTTCCCTCATGCTTCACAGCAAGCGGAATGGTCGGAATCTGATAGCAAAGGCCCGATGCACACCCAAACTATTGATGAGAACCTTCTAAATCAAAAACGTGTTCTTGTCATCGATGATGATATGGAATTTGTTACTTACATAAAAGAGGTTTTGGAGAAAAACGGCTATCCGGTAATGATTGCTTTAAACGCTGATCGGGGCTTGAAAATATTTTACGAATGGAAGCCAAGTCTAATCCTCTTAGATTTCGTCTTACCCGATCAAAGCGGCATGTATGTACTTCATCAAATCGTGGAAAAAGCGAAGCTGGAGCATATTCCAATCATTATGGTCAGCGGAAACTTCTCACTTGAAAATCAAGTCAACGCTTATCGCTCGGGTGCGATGGATTTTCTTGCGAAACCATTTGAAGTCGAACTGCTTACTGCGCTTATCGACAATCGATTTGCGATGAAGAAAGATTGGGAACGATCAATTATAATTGACGAGCTGACCGGTGCATACAATCGAAAGCATTTTAACCATATGATGCGGCAGCAAATGGAGGATTTTAAACGTTCTGGACATGTCTTCTCGCTTGTTATGCTCGATTTGGACTACTTCAAGCATGTGAACGATACACATGGTCATCTGAAAGGAGATCAGGTGCTTCAAGCCTTCGTGTCAACCGCTCAAGATGTGGTGAAATCCAAAGGCATACTTTGCCGGTATGGGGGAGAGGAATTCGCTTTGATTCTTCCGCAAACGGACAGCGTCCAAGCAGCACGTCTTATCGAACAATTCCGAGAAGAGTTTAATGCCATTAAATTCCCTGCGAAGGAAACTGATTTCCAGGTTACCTTCTCATCAGGCATCGCGCAATTTTCGGAGGGAACGGGGCATTCGGAAAAACTGGTGGATGAGGCTGATCAAGCACTTTATAGTGCCAAACGTGCCGGTAGAAACCAGACAGTGGTTTATGCAACGGAAATGCTCGAAAGAAAAAATGAAATCATTTTAAATCTAATCGTCGTGGATGATGATCCTTTAATCCGAGACATCTTGATTAACCGATTCTTTAATTGGAAGCCGACGAATCATACGAAGGTTAAGGCTCAAGGGTTTGCAGATGGAAGGTCCTTTTTGTCTTCGAATTGGTACTCCGAGAATGAAAAGTATATTATTTTGCTGGATGGCTCCATGCCTGAAATGGATGGTTTAGAGGTATTGCAGCAGCTTCGCAAGCATTTTCCCGAGCAACAGCTGCTAATCATCATGTTGACAGCACGCAATAATACGGATGATATCGTGCGCGCTTTGCAAATCGGCGCCGATGATTATGTCGTCAAGCCCTTTCATATGCAGGAATTAGTGCTCCGCATTGAGCGCTTGGCCAGTAGAATATTAAACGAGTAGCCAAAAAAGAAACACGCTCATTCAGAGCGTGTTTCTTCAGGCTGTCGAGAAAGTCTCGACAGTCTTCTTTTTGTTTAATTAATTTAACACGACACCGCGTTAATATAGTATAATTATAGTAATTAAAACGAACGGATGGTGTCGTGATGCTGCGTACTAATCGAGATAAGCAACAAAATTACGAA
>NZ_JBFTPE010000051.1:0-7762 GCF_056398325.1 Paenibacillus sp. 01T443 | reverse complement strand
CTTTAAGCAAGAACTAGAACGATACATTGATTACTACAATCACAAACGTATCAAGTCAAAATTAAAAGGCATGAGCCCGGTACAGTACCGAGCTCATGCCCAACAGGTTGCATAAAAATATTTGTCTAACTTTAAGGGGTCACTTCACCGCAGCGCCTGCTCATCAATGTGTGTTGTTCAACTATCGTTACCCATTAGTTCAACAGGAACTAGAGTTAACTGCTATTCGCTGGAGAACGATGAATAGATTATTCAAGACTCTGCAAATAAAGCTCATACTCGATTGTAAACTCAAGCGCTCGGGAAAATTCGGGAGAGAGAGCAGACAATGTTTCAACCACAGCTTCCTTTCCCACTTCTCTTAATGCCAGGATTTCTGGTTGCCGTGGTACTTGAAATTGCGTGTGATCATGATAGACAATAGTGACAATAGTGCCGATTGGCTCTTGGTGCGGACCGTAAATTGTGCTCCACATCCAGCGCTGCTGGTTATCCTGCAGATCATTGCCCCATTCCCGTGAGATGTCAAAATCTCCTGGGAACCGGGGCTCCGGATTAAGACCAGCCTCTTTAAACTGACGGTAAATGGGAAGAAACAACAGATTCAAATACGTTCCATAGGCCACGTCTCCTGCTTCCACGTAAGCTTGTTGCAGTTTATCTCGATGGTTCACCAGCACTTTATCCCAGTTATAGGAAATATGCTCCTTGATGAAGCGGGAAATGCTCTTGATGCGAGCTTCACCGCTCTCATCCAATACAATTTGTAGCAAGTTTGTTGATCCCACCCCAAAACATCCCTTCATTTGAGATTCACTTTCCCTTCTATTTTATAACATTCATGCAAATCCAAAGGTTATAAAGAAAAAACACCGCGGGTGCTTAAATACAAACGAATAACCTTAGCATGCGCTTTAAACTTTTATTGAAGAGTTTTTGGGATTTATTATCAATGAGATAATAACATATAGGATATTATTGCAGATATTCAGCTTCTCTCGCCATGGATCTAAGTGGCAAAAGATATTATTCCTTATAACTATCCTGCCAGTTAGCTTAACAAAGAAAGGAAGCTGCCGCAGCAAACTAATCCTTGATTGTTCAACTAATGTCTCCTCTTCTTTGAAGGAAATCCGTATTCTCTAGCGTGCCACACTACTAGTAGTGCAAGGATCAATAGAATAAACAATATCCACGGGAAGGAGCCGACACCAAGTGTTTCAATAAGAATCCCGCCCATCACACCGCCGCTCCCGATAGCTAGGTTCCATGCCGTCACCAGCATCGACTGGGCCACATCTGCACTCTCGCCAGCAGCCTCAGCAACTGCTGTCTGTAGCAAAGTCGCCGCGCCCCCGAACGTCAATCCCCACACGGCAACCACTAGGTAGATCACGACGGGCTGGCTGCTGCTAATGCCTAGTGCGACGGATGCTAGGGCGAAAGCAGCGAGGCTGATTAGAACCAATAGGCGCAGTTTGCGGTCGATCAAAACACCGATGACCCAGATGCCAATAAGCGCTGTAATGCCGAAATTAAGCAGTACCAAATCAACGCGCTGGACAAGCCCAGCCTGAGCAAGATACGGTGCAATATAGGTATACAGGATGTTATGTGCTAGCACCCAAGCCAGAACGACAAATAGTACCGGCCGCACCCCCGGAATAACAAAGACCTTGTAGAGAGGGAGCCGCTTATCAGGGGCTTCTCCTGGACAGTCCGGTAGCTTCCAAAGCACCCAGGCGATTAGCAGCAGAGCCAGAAGTGACATGATCCCGAAGACAGAGCGCCAGCCCACAATGGTACCGAGAAGTGTTCCAGCAGGGACACCGAGTACCAGAGCGAGAGGCGTTCCAACCATCGCAACCGCCATAGCACGTCCCTTGAGTGACTCCGGCACCATGCGCCGGGCATAACCTGCTATCATACCCCATAAGACACCAGCGGATACGCCCGCGAAGAACCGAGCAGCGAGCGTCAGTGTAAAATTGGAAGAAAGAGTGGTGACGGTGTTGAATACGAGAAAACCAAGGATGCACATTAGCAGCAGTGGTCGTCGCCGCCATCTGCGCGTCGCGATGGTTAAGGGAATCGCAGCCAACAGTGAACCAAAGGCGTACAAGGTGACAAGTTGACCCGCAAGGACCTCCGAGACTCCAAGCCCATCACCTATTTGGAGCAACAAGCCGGCTGGAATCGTTTCGGTAAGAATACAAATAAACCCCGTCATAGCAAGGGCTAGTAATCCAGCCCATGGTAGACGTTCAGAAGAGGGAGTGCTGAAGGCACTCTGTGTGACAGAAGTTGTGTTTTGGCTCATTTCAGTAGCACCTCACTTTTATAAAATCTAGATTCTATTTACAACACAAAAAGTACTCCTTCAGTATCCTACTACACAGAGAGCCTTGGCCGGTTCATACCGGACCAAGGCTCTTGTGTTCGTTCTCTATTTCTTGATCCTGTCATAAATGGCTTCACAAAGGTCAACAGTAAACTGACCAGACATGCCTTCCAGTGCGGTATTGGTGAATGCCACGACGCTGAGCTGCTGCTCAGGATCGACGAACCACGAATGACCATAGGTGCCACCCATGCGCCATGTACCCGGGGATTCCGGAGTATTTGCGGCGACAGGATCCTTCAATAGCGTAATACCTAGCCCGAAGCCTCGCCCTGGCCAAAAGGCCATTGGCAGATCACCGATTTGGTTGGTAGTCATTTCGCGAACCATAGACTCCGGCAGAAGGGGGGCTCCGCCCTTGCGTAATGTTTCCAGCAGTTGCAAAAAGTCCCCTGCGCTGCCGACCATGCCAGCTCCCCCAGAAGGATAGGCAGTGCCGTCAAGTGCTCGGCCAGGGGAAAGTAGGAAGCCAGCCGTACCCTCCAAAAAGGCAATGCTGTCCGGATCATGTATAGGCCGTGGCTCTGGAACATCATTGGCATAAGAAGTAGCTAGTCGTTCTGGATCGACTGCAATAAAGCCGGTGTCGCTCATGCCAAGCGGTTTTGTTACCAGCGAATGTATGGCCTCGCTGAGCGGTGTTTCTGTAACCTTTGCAATTACTGCTCCCAGCACATCTGTCGCGATGGAATATTTCCACTCGGTGCCTGGCGTATAGAGGAGCGGTATAGATGCTAGACGTCGCAGGTTCTCTTCCAACGTGATGCCGGGCTGATCCATGCCATCGGATACCCCTGCTCGCTGATAGGAACCATTCTCTTCTTGAAAGAATCGGTAAGACAGGCCCGCGGTGTGCGTCAGCAAATGACGAATCGTCAATGTCGCGAACTCGCCGTTCTGCAAACGTGGCCGAAACTCTGGAAGCCAACGATCAACGCGGTCGTCAAGTTGTAAGAGACCTTGCGCAACTAGTACTAGGGCAGCCGTTGAAACCATAGGTTTGGTAACCGATGCTAGCCGGAATAAGGCATCTTCTCGCATGAGCCGGTTCATCTCGCGGTCAGCAAGACCAGCAGCGCGGCTATAAACCAGTACCCCATTTATCGCCACTTTAATGACAGCGCCGACCAACCGTTTGTCGGCAAGCGTTCGATTGATTACTTCATCGATGCGACCTGGTAAACAATCTGGATTAATTTTGTTTGAATACAACATACTCAAAAGTCTTCATCCTTTCGGAATAGTTAAAGCCTTGAACACTTTACTATTGTAAGTTTATTATATAAAATAAGTTATCCTGATTACATAAGGTAACTAAGTTAAATTAGCCTTGTAACGATTAATTACAAGCTAGTTTATAAGGAATACATTAAAATTAAAGGAGTCGATTTCGATGGACCACGTTGATAAGCAAATCCTTTTCCACCTTCAAAGCCAAGCGAGAATATCTATGACGGAACTAGGTAAATATGTCGGTTTATCACAACCCGCAGTTACGGAAAGAGTTAGGCGCATGGAGGAAAAAGGGATCATCAGCGAGTATCGCACCATAATTTCTCCTGATAAAATTGGTAAACATGCTGCTGCCTACATGTTGTTTCATTCAAGGGATTGTCACGCATTCCTTGATTTCTGCCGCTCAACTCCCGAGGTCGTCGAATGTTACCGTATAAGTGGAGAACACAACTACTTATTGAAAGTAATAACCGACTCCACGCGAGCCCTCGAGGAGTTCGGAAATCAATGTGATAAATACGGGACCTATACGATTCTAATCGTGATGTCATCGCCTATCGATCATAAATTCCTTATACCTTCGCTTGTAGAAACAAACTTAAATATGCTGGGCTAGATAGACGTAGTTAAAGTTACAACATAATAAAAAGGAGTCCGTTATCAAAACGGACTCCTAGCACTAGTTTACAGCCATATAAATCTCAGCATTGGATCTTTCCAACTAACCACCCTACCCTAAATTCCTGCATTATTAGGTTTTAATTAAACTATCTTCTAATTCCACCTTCTGATTTACCACTATTTGTAATACGTTTCGCCTAATACGCGATAACGTCTAAATTATTAAAGCCCAATGATAGAATAAGAGCGCTACCTACGGGGCTAGCGCTCTACACTTTATCTCTAACTAACCGGCCTTAAGCTTATCGAATCGGCGGACAGTTCTACCAACACCCATTGGAGCTTAAGCAGGAGCAGTGGAACACTCCGGGCCATATTATGTTCTTGTCCTTATACGGCAATGTTATCAGGCTCTTGTACTTAAACTTGGACAAGAAACTGGAAACATAAAAAAAAATCCGCGCATAAACAGCAATCCCCGCGGCTCTTGTCCACACTAATAAGCGCTATTGCATCGCAATAGCGCTTATCCACAATATAATAGAAATCCGTACTCCAAAATCATTAAATTCTCTGGCTTTTTATCGGATTCCCAGGGACCAGCCGGATCGCTTTATAAGGTTTGTTACAAGTTCATCGTCGAAAACGATTCCGAAACCCGGCGTGGCCGGAATATGAATCTCTCCGTTTTCGATTCGATACCCAGATACATCCATTCCTTCAATTGTAATGTCGTCGTGTTCCACAAATTCGAAGTTGCGCACCGCGGCTGACAAATGTCCCGATGCGTAAATGCCATAAGCATTGCCGTAACAATGAGGTGCTGACCGCAACCCATGCGCATCCAACTTCTCGCCTAATTCCAGSCAATGCGTGAAGCCGGGCCAGATGATATCGTACTGCAGCACATCGACACGGCCGCGAGTCGCCCAATCAATAAGATGCGGTGAGGCAAGCCCTTCCCCATCCGCGATAAGCACATTCTGCCCACGTTGCCGGAGCCATTCCTTCAGGTCCTCGTACAAGGCTTCGTCCTCATGGAACGCTTCTTCCAGCCAATACAGATTCACATCCGCCAAAGCCACTAAGACTTCTTTGGTTAAGTTCAAATTATATGCATTATTCGCATCGATCATAATCTTGCCTGTGGGACCTGCCACTTCCGCGATCCCATGTACGATCGCGATATCTCGTTTCGTCCCTTCCCAGAGTGGCATATGGCGTCCGCCTCGACCAACTTTAATCTTAAAATGACGATGGCCCTTCGCATATCCTTGTATCGCTTCTTCTTGCATCAACGCGACCGCGGCTCTCTCATCGGGCAGATGCAAATCGTCGAAGTATAGAGAGGTATCATAGCAGGGGACAACTAATGGTACTCCCCTTTCCAAGTGGGCACCCGACACCAAGTCATAAACAGGTTTGCCCTGTCTCTGTCCTAACCAATCGAATATTGAATATTCCAATTGCAAACGATATTCTTCGCGCAGTCTTCCCCGTTCGTCGAATAAGTCAAGCAATCGGCGGCCTATCATGTCTTCGGCCCATTTCGGCGTCATATGAATCGAGCTACCGTAACCCGTTTGCCCATCGATCGTAATTCTAGCGATATCCACTGTGCAGCTTTTGCCATGAATGCCGATTCTGCCATTAGCCCCCGCGCTTCTAGCTCGTTCTCCCGTTAACTTGGCGAATTCGATTTTTTCCACTTTCCAATCAGAATGTATACCCGTAATGTTCATAGTATCCTCCATAACCGATTCGACGGCTTCATGTCCCGATTTGATTTGTAAGTAGAATGCCATATTATAGAATTATACTGTTAGTAGATAAAAAGATTCTTCATCAATTGGAAGTCTGTTGTCTTGAATAATGAAATGATCAAAAAAGGAAGTTCCAGATCACGAATTTTTATTACTTCAACTAGTTGATCTTAACTTATATTCATAAAGGTCACCTCATTAACTCTGAACTTCATTCCATACCTAGAGTATTCGTCGAAATGATCAAACAATCCTGCACCTTTCTATGTTGCGAGAAACTGCCCGTTAGCTCAATTAGGCTGCCGTTCTATATGCCGGCAGCCTCGTCCTCGTGATTATCAAGCTATAGTAACCAGTTAGGTTAATCCTCTTATGTTTCATTTCTATTTTTGATAAGCTGCTCGAGTATATTCAAGGAGGTGTTAAGGAAGTCGCGAGAGGATATTGAAGAAATTGCGAAAGTATATCAAGCAAGCGTCGTAGGACCGAATCTTAATCAATTAATACATGCAATGATTGACTATCATCTCAGACAAAAGAGAAACCCAACGTCTTGAAAAAGACGTTGGGTTTCTCTTTTGTTTAAGCACGAACAGCTAATAAGCGTACTAGTTAGACTGTACCATGAATCGTCCAGAACTCTTCCAGCTTCTCAGCAGCCTATTTTTACTCTATTTGATATATCAGCGCATTAATCCTGTCGTAACGACGCCTTTGTAATAGAACAAATGCAACGAAGGCGCGTGGATTTTCAAAGCTTCTATTCGCTAAATAGGGCGGCATAAGCGCCATATCCTCTTTTTTCAAGATCGTCTTTCGGAATAAACTCCATGGCTGCAGAGTTCACACAGAATCGCAGTCCCGTTGGCCCAGGTCCATCTTTGAACACATCGCCTAGGAAGGAATCGGCATCCCTACTTCTGACTTCGGACCCAAAAAATAATTTGCTTTTAAGCACAACGTTGTCTGGATCCAAAGGCTTTGTAAAACTAGGCCAGCCTGTACGCGCATCATATTTGTCCTTCGAGCTGAACAACGGCTCACCCGAAACAATATCTACGTAGATACCCTCTTCTTCATTATCCCAATATTCGTTATTAAATGGCGACTCGTCCGCGCCATGCTGAGTTACGTTATACTGAAGTTTGGTCAGCGTCTTCAACTTTTCATTTTTGTCAAAATCTATATTGGAGACTTGCTTTGCGTTATTTTTCACTTCGCGATCCCTCCACCCAAATTTGTTCACGAGCCCCCAGCTTTCAACTACTGCATGGAGATCGTCCAATTGCTGCTCGAAGCTATATTTTGCGCCAGCCGGTTTGTCGGAAGGGCCAAAGCCAAGGAAAACGAATACTCGGACCCTTCCCCAATTTTGAACAATCGTTCAAAAATAGATAAATAATAATCACCAAGAATTCATTTGCGCTGATTAACCAACTACGTTCGTTACTACTTCAATATTGCCACGGGTTGCTTTAGCATAAGGGCAAACCAGATGGGCTTCCGCAACGATTTCCTCAGCCACGCTGGTTTCTACACCGCTTATCGTGATGTCCAAAGTAATAGCAAGTACATAGCCGTCGTTCGCATCTTTGCCAAGCGTAACATTAGAAGCGATAGTTATACCTTCTGCTTTAATATTCTTTTTTCTAAGAATCGTACCCATCGCACCTTCAAAGCATGCGGCAAACCCTGCAGCGAACAGTTGCTCTGGATTTGTCCCAGCTCCGTTACCCCCTAA
>NZ_JBFTPE010000050.1:0-7868 GCF_056398325.1 Paenibacillus sp. 01T443 | reverse complement strand
GTACGATGGGAGTACGCAACGGGTCATAGCCCTTAAAATCCCATCATCCAGGAGGACGCTCTACTATGAAGTTTAAGGCACAGGAGAAGCAAAATCAACTCATTGAAAAGATTACCGCCCATCACCTTGTCGTTGGGATCGACATCGCCCAGCAAATTCATGTCGCACGGGCGGTGAACTTTCGAGGAATCGCCATCGGAAATCCTCTTTCCTTCTCAAACGATGAAGAAGGATTCAACAATCTTCTTCAGTGGGTGCGATCACTCCAAGCAGCAAACGGCCTAACTGAAGCCATTGTCGGTATGGAACCTACCGGTCACTACTGGCTTAACGTCTCCAGATGGCTCTCTGAGCAACAATTTGAAGTAGTTCTCGTTAATCCTCATCTCGTTAAAAAGAATAAAGAAAACCGTGACAATACACCTTCCAAGAGCGACAAAAAGGATGCYCTCGTTATTGCAGATATGGTCAAAAACGGCTACTATTCTTTCATTCGTAGCACGCCTGAGGCCTTTGAAGAGCTGCGTGTCTATCTCTCAAACCGCGACWCTGTCGTGACGAGACTCGTTAGCGCTAAAAACCAAATCCATCGTTGGGTTGACGTTGTTTTCCCCGAGCTTCGTCAGGTCTTCAAGAGCCTGATGTGCACCGGTTCGTTGGCCACGCTTCGTCTTTTCCCTACGCCTGAAGATCTTCGGAAACTACAGCCGCAAGACATCATCGAAGGCTGGAAATCACTGATGAAGCGTCATTCTGGTGAGCGAAAAGCTCGAGATCTTATCGCCCTTGCTAGTAGCTCTGTGGGTTCTAGACAAGCCACGAATGCCTACAAGCTTCATTTGAAGCAGCTACTCGATGAATACGACCTTGCTTGCCAGCAGCTAAGAATAGTAGAAACGGAGATTATCGCCGTGTTAGATCGTATACCTTTTGCTAAATCCATGCTTGCTGTCAAAGGGATTAGCGCCATTTCACTCACTGGTATTCTTGGTGAAGCCGGGGATTTAAGCGGATTTGTTCATGGCAATGCTCTGCTGCGACATGCTGGCCTCAACCTCGCAGAAGCAAGCTCTGGAAAATGGACGGGTCAGATGAAGATTAGTAAACGTGGACGATCTCGCCTCCGCCGCTTCATCTTCATGATGGCCATGAGTTTAGTTGCAAACAATCCGGAATTCAAAGCGATCCATACGTACAATGTTCAGGTAAAAAAGATGAAGAAAATGAGATCCCTTATGAAACTATGTGGTAAATTAGCTCGCATTCTCGTAGGAATGGCYCGCARCCGTGAAGCCTACAATCCTCGAAAAACGATGCCACTGCAGCTAGCAGCTTAAGCGATATCTTACCGTTTCGTCGTACGAATTTTGGCTTATTCGCAGGATTTCAAAAGAAAGCACGGAGTACCGGATATATTGAACCAAAGGGCACCGACCCGTACCGTTAGCAAGACCGGCCTCCACCCCTTGGATAGGCGTAACGAAGGAATGAGAGGGCAAAGACCCGTTGAGACATGGGAGTGAAAACCTCCAGGGGCGGCGTGGAGAATGCGTGCAGCATATGGAAGRATATGGGGTTCCAACCTCCCCCACTATTTCCTCACGCCTTCATGTTGTCCTGGTCTTCAACAAGGGTTCTCGTACTATCTCTCTGTGTTTCTGGCAAGGGTGAAATCCTGCGAATAAGCGAGCATTCGTGAGAAAACTAAATCGTACTGAGGGAGTTCAATTCTCTGTCTGCAAATATTTCATCGCTCCCTTTGCGATTAACTCGTCATAAGTCCTTTTAACTTCTTCAGATGATTCGCAAGGGAATGCCACAATACAGTGTTATTCTTTTAATGTTACTCCCCAATCCGAGATCAAAAGATATAGATTGTTAAATATACTAATAAGATCCTCACACAGTAGCTTTAATTCATCAACTTCTTTTGATTTCTTAATTACTTTTAATTCTGCATGAAATGATTTATCCGTTCGTGTATAGTCTAGGAGCTTAAAAGGTTTTATATATTTTTCATCCAGATATTCCTATTCGGTTAAGATAGCTCTTACCCCTATCGGATACGATTCAAACAGCTCAAAATCACCTTCGACTTTAACATAAAGATTGATTACATTTCCCTTAGAGATTGTAAACACTGATTCTCTATAAATATCGTCTATGTTCTGCCAAGGGGTATCGTTTGTTTCGGATATACTATTATCCATTTTAATTCCTCCTTAAAATCCTGGAGCAAGTCTCCTGCTCACAGGGCAATTTCTAAGTAATAACATTCCTACACCCATTAAGCAGCGCCACGCCGCGGCAAACTCGCTATGGTCAAACTAAAGTACCCGTTAGATTAATAAAGTGCTACCACATGGCAGCCCTTTCGGTGTTCAACTATCGTTCCCCGTTAGCTTAATAAGGATAATACTAAGCTTCTTATGAAGAAGGGTTTAGAGCGTTTAAATCATCCTCATTTCAACTTTACGAATACCAATTGCTTTCTTTATATCACCCGAAAATTTCCATACTCTTTTATTAATTTGTTCAATTTTCCTTTCTGCATTTTCTTTTCGTAGCAAAGTTCCATTATAAAATTCATCCATTGCCAGTATGCTTTGTGTTTCACCATCAACAAATTGCCCCCATAATGCAAAAGTACCGTCTTCAAGTTCAACAACATACCTCTCCGCATAATCCATAATATCATCACCTCTTAAACCCTTTTATTATGTACTCATTTAAAACTAACTTACCCGTTAGTTTAATAAAATGAGCAGGCTAACGCAGCACCTGCTCAAGAATGTGTGTTATTCAACTATCGTTCTCCGTTAGTTCAACGAAATAAGAACACCCACCTTTACATGCCCACAAAACTCCCCGTTAACCCCACCAATATTGCACCTAAAATAAAAGCAGCAATATGTATTAAAATCTTGTATCGTAACTTAGTTGTTTTTAAAGAAGAATATAATTTAAACGTAAAATATAGTAAGACACCATTTATTGATGTCTCAATTAGTGCTGGAATATATCTATTATTAAAAAAGGATGATTCATATATAAACTCTCTAAACAGAATATCAACCGCAATACCGAGAAATGAAAGTAAAACTTGATAAACAAAAAACTTAAGGATGTTCATCTAAATCAAACTCTCCTTCAAAATTATTAAAAACTTTTTCTCTGATTACACCTTATATTTGAAGTTTTTTACCCTTAAGTTTTATACAAAGATAAAAAGCATTTCTCTTGAAGAGAAATGCTCTATAAATAAACTATTCAATTTATGACTTGTTCAACTATCCTGACCGTTAGCTCAAGGCAGCTTATTTTTTCTTGGGGACTGTGACAGTGGCAGTGCCCACGGCCGAATTGCCTGCCCTATCTGTGGCAGTATACGTTATCATATATACGCGCCCCTCACCTTTTCCTGATTTTTCTGCACGAAGATCGAAGGTAGTATCGGCTGTACCAAAATCAGCATTTTGAACATCGATTGCGGTGCTGCCAGTGCCTGATTGATTGCTTGTTTCATTACTTGTAATCGATGTTAATACGACGGAATCGAGTCCCGAGCCAGATTCAATCACATTAACGACTGCTTGTATGGAAACCATCTTATGGTTAGCTGGTGATAGCACGGTTTTATCAAGCGTTACATTTAAGGATGGAGCTGTCTTATCCAAATTAACGTCTAGTGACTTTGACTGTTCAGTATTTCCTGCCGCATCGGAACTTCGATAAAGGAGAGTATTTTCACCCTCCTTATTAAGGGTGATAACTTCGTTATAGTCAGACCACGTTTGTCCATTATCGAGACTGTACTCCGTGTTTTCCACACCAGAGAGGTTGTCACTTGAAGAAAGAGTAACATGTACATCGATATTGTACCAATTGTTTTGAACGCTTTCTGAAACTAACGTTTGTGTAACAGGTGGCGTTTTGTCCAAGTTAATAGTAATGGAGCCGATCCCCGTTAACCCTGCAGTATCCCTTGCAATCCCTTGTATGACTTGATCAGCACCTTCTGTCGAAACGATTATGGGAGGATCAATCGCTAGAATGGAATCATCGTCAGTCGCTTGAAATGAGACCGTCACATCATGATTATACCAGCCATGATGATCAGGCGTTCGGTCCGCAGTGGCCGTAACAACAGGTGGACTGCTTTTGATAAGCTTAAAGGTTAAGAAACTGTCCCCGCCATTAATTTCTATTACTTTTTCTAATGGCGTGTATCCTGGAGCAGTTGCTCTTAATGTATAATTTCCACCTTTAATAATATTAGTAACAAAAAATCCTTCACTCGTGATGATCGGGGTGTCCAGTTCAACCAATTCGACTGCAGCATCAGGAATGGGAATATCGTTTTCGTCCGTAACATAACCTGCTAAACGTCCGTTTAATTTCACGCCTTGAGGAATAGGAATACCAAATGCTTGCTCGCTTTTGTTATCCCCCAAATGAAGTTCAACATGTCTCTCGTAATTGTTGTCAAAAATCAGTCTAAACATATTTTCTCCTAAAGCCGAACTAAAATCGCCAGGGATGATGGAAAAGGTATAGTTACCTTCTGCATCCGTTATTGCAGAAGCCACATTAATCCGACCGCCGCTTCCTAAATGCACGCCTAAATGTACAGGGTAACCAGCAACAGGTGTTTCATACATATCCCCGTAAGTAACCTTTCCTGTGAGGATTGCTCGCTGCACTGGGAATTGATAGTTGAACGTTTCGGAAGACGTCAGTGCGTTGACCACCATGTTACCATTTGCCGTTATGATCG
This sequence comes from Paenibacillus sp. 01T443, assembly GCF_056398325.1. Lineage (NCBI taxonomy): Bacteria > Bacillati > Bacillota > Bacilli > Caryophanales > Paenibacillaceae > Paenibacillus > Paenibacillus sp. 01T443. Next base: position 3,091 of record NZ_JBFTPE010000050.1, on the reverse strand, counting down.
TGGATACGGCATCACCGAAATTTCGCGTATAGCTTGGGATAGTGTACTCGCCTTCTTCGTTCGTTACAGCAGAACCGACAAAACGAAATCCGAATCCTATAGCATACGTACCAATTCGAATCGAAGCGCCATCAACGGGATTTCCATTCTCGTCTGTTATTTTCCCTTGAAGTGACCTGGGAACATTATCAGCTTCATCTGCATACATGATGCTCGCATCTGTTGTCATGAATGTTACAAATAAAAATAAGATTAATGCTAAAACTTTGGTTCGCGACCCATTCGTTTTTTTCATCCTTGTACCTCACATTTCTCTAAATTATTTTTTATTAAGAACATAAAGTTCTTAATAGAGGATACCATTTTTTATGTGTTTTGTAAGTCTTTTATAACTTGGACTTTTGGACTTATAGATCACTTCGTTACGGTTTCAAAAAAAAATTTCCGTGCAGGGGAGGGTTTCCCCAGTTCACTGCATCCTCTTTCATACCATGCCGATCCCCTTACGCCGGAGGATTCTTCACTGCCGCTCCAAGTTCTTAGCAGTTTCCCTGGCCTTCACCCATTAAGCCGAGGTTCGGCTTCCCCTTGTCCCTCTTGCGAGGCCATTTTAACGACGCGGCAAGATTCACTTGATGTTACAGTCTGGCATGTTGCTCGCCCTGTCTCAGGATTTTTGTCGATACGCTTCTACGCAAAACTTTCGCCGTACGCAGACATCCTAACTACAAGAGGGCTTGGCCCCTCCCATGGCCGGACTTTCAACGGCTAGAAGATGCGTGCCTCTGGGCACGCGCTTAATAAAATGAGCAGGCCACCGCAGCGCCTGCTCATCCATGTGTTTTTCAACTATCGTTCCCCGTTAGTTTAACRAGAAATTATTTTATTTCTTTTATATCATTGCCGTTGGCTGGTCTATTAGTAAAAGCAAACCAAACCTTATCTTTAGGATTAATCTGTACTAATTTTGCATATTCCCCTTGAACAGAAATGCCTTGGACATTCTCATTAGGTTTAACAACAGCAGTTATGTAAATTGGAAGCCTCATTTCAGCTGTTGCTATATAACCACCTTCATGAAGGTCAATAGAACCACTGCCAGTTATCCATTCCCATTTACTTTGATTATTTTTTATAAATCCTAAGTTTAATGTTTGTTCTTTTTCATAAAAAATGATTACTACATTATCTTTAACTTCAAAATGCCACACAGAGTCAAAAGTAATGTTGTTTTCAACCATAATTTTCTTAAATTGCTCTTCTAATGTTGGTGTTTCTTTTGGTGAACACGCTGTTGAAAGACTTACTAATAAAAACATTGCAAAAAATAATATTTTGATCTTGTTCAGAATACTCCCCCCTCATTTTCTAGAGTGAATTTTTATTAAAATATAGCATAATTATCAAGAACATTCGTGATGTTTCTATTTAAACTAAACTGCCCGTTAGCTTAACGAAGAAAGGAGCAGCTGCCGCAGCAAACTGCTCCATATCTGTTCAACTATCGTTACCCGTTAGTTCAATAACCTTTGTTTCTCATCAAAAATTGGCTATCCGATAGCCTTTCACTCCATTATGAGAAAACTCTTTTAGACTGCTGTTCCATTCAATGATATATGGAAAAACCGACTCAATCTCACTTTCAAGAAAGACGTACATCATAAAATGCTTTAGCAGAAAATTATTGAGCAATAAGAAAAAAGCCTCAACTTCAGCTTCAGTCGTTTCTTTCCCCCGCTTGAATCCAATCCCAAATAGCTCAACTACTCCAAACGGTGGAATAGTATCCCAAAAATCAAAATCCTTATCTTCTATATCCTCTACGACGCTTTGCTCCATGGAAGCAAGCATCGACGATTTTTCCTGCTTCAAATCGCGCAGGCTAAACTTCAGCGCCAGTTCTATACTTTCGCAATTAACTTCAATATCAGCGTGGTTGGAATTACGTTCAGGATGAACCGTTATTCGATGGTTATCTACGCAACGCTTAATTTCCAGATTGGCATCCTCCCATGCCTCCAGTACAAATTCTTTCTCCTCCAAAAACAAATAAACCCTTGTTGCCATATTTGCCTCCACTTAAATGGGTATGATGTGACTTACAAACCATCCATCACATTATCATTCATAAGTATGCACGTACAATTACATACGAAAAAGATTAGGKATTGTTGCACTATACTGCCCGTTAGATTAATAAAAGGCTACCACATGACAGCCCTTTCGGTGTTCAACTATCGTGTCCCGTTAGTTTAACGCCATTCTTGGAGAATTTCTATAACTGTACATTCGATAAACATGAGCAGCCTTGGATTAATAAATCACATTAGGAGTCTCATCACGTTCAGGCGGTCTATCTTCAACTAAAATTTTAATGAATTCCTGCTCATTAATAATTTCCTTCAATACAAATTCATAGAAACCAGCATGCTCTTCCCCTCTTATATGCATTTGATAATATTCACTAATATTTAATTTCTATTTTTGAGTGATTCAACTAAATCAATTGCTTCTTTTATATATTCGTAAATTTCTTTTAGTGATTTTGTTCGCTTGGTGAATATAGGATTTGACCAATCTTGATTTTTTACTATTACTAATGTAAATATCCCATCTTCTAAATTGAATTCTGGTAACCATCCTAAATCCAAAATTAAACCTTTATCATATCTCACCTGAAATATATCGTGTTTAAACGACCAGATTTGTTTTTCAAGAGGAATMGTATCATCAAAATCAAAATCATTAAGGATTACTTGACCAGACTTAAAATCAATTTTTTCTAACATTGGTTACCTCCAATGATTATTTAAGAAATGTCTTCAATATCTATCAGATTTATCATACTTCCAAGCTATCCTGCCCGTTTGCTTAACAAAGAAAGGGAGTAGCTGCGGCAGCACCCCCCCCTTGTTTGTTCAACTATCGTGTCCCGTTAGCATTCCTGTAGATGGATTAATTTCGTCTTTGCAAAAGAAAAAGCGCCTCGGTACGATGGGAGTACGCAACGGGTCATAGCCCTTAAAATCCCATCATCCAGGAGGACGCTCCACTATGAAGTTTAAGGCACTCTACTATGAAGTTTAAGGCA
>NZ_JBFTPE010000049.1:0-9707 GCF_056398325.1 Paenibacillus sp. 01T443 | reverse complement strand
TTAATAAGTTCTTTAATGTTGAACCTGAACCTGATTTAGAAACAGAAGACTTTCTAAAGAATTGGGATTACTTCACCGAGGATATTCTTCATATTATCAAATTGGAATATACAAACGGGAAAATGTGTATACCCACAGAGGGAGAAGAATCAATAATAATTGATTTAGGGTGGTATCCAGATTCAAGTCCCGAAGGAGAATACGCTTTACAAATTGTAAAAGATAATGGGTACTGGGATGTGTTAAAAGAAAAACGTACAAAAAATCGGTTTGATATCAAAGAAACACTTGAGGAATGGTTAGAGCTATTGAGTTCCAATCCTGAGTGGCTGAAGAAGTGAACAGTCAGTTCAAGAAAATGCCCCCCAGCGCTAGCAGCCTGGGATCTCGCTTCGGCCAGGTGGGGAATGCCCTGATCTTGAGCCTCTCATTGTAACTCTGTATCAAGCCATGTATGAGGCAATTGCTGCACACAGCCGTTTGGGACTGAATRTCGTGGTGGATGTCTGGCACCAGGATGCTTATTCGATTCCGCAGGGATTCTTCCCAACTGTGCCCGGATCCTTAGTGGACTGCCTGTTTTGTTTGTGGGTGTGCGATGCCCATTAGAGGTTGTCATGCAGCGGCGAATCGCTACCTGGAATTCCGGCTACGAAGAGGACGGCTCAGTGCCAAAGCCGGTGAGATTGTGGCAGCAGGCTGTTCATATGCCAGGTATCTATGACCTGGAGGTTGACACCTCGGTGCTCAGTTCCGAAGAGTGTGCCGCCCTAATCCGCCATCGCCTCGAAGAGGGGCTACTGCCTTCGGCTTTCCAGCGTCTTGAGGTTTAGAACAGTAACTTCTATTCATTACAATCAAGGGGGAATCAAATGTTACAGGTAGATAAGACCGGACAGATTATTATTTTAAATGGGACTCCGCGGTCASGGAAGTCCAGTATAGCCAATGTGATTCAGAATACGTTCGAAGGTGTGTGGATGAACATTGGAGTCGACCGGTTCATGCAGATGACCCCTGAACGCTACCGGCCAGGGATTGGGCTTCGGCCTGGTGGGGAACGCCTCGACCTTGAACCACTCATTGTGAGCCTGTATCAAGCCATGTATGAGGCTATTGCTGCGCACAGCCGTCTGGAGCTGAATGTTGTAGTTGATGTCGGTCACCACGATGCGTATTCGATCCCGCGGGGGATTCTTCCCAGCTGTGCCCGGATCCTGAGTGGACTGCCCGTTTTGTTTGTGGGTGTGCGATGCCCATTAGAGGTTGTCATGCAGCGGAGGATCGCTACCTGGAATTCCGGGTACGAAGAGGATGGCTCTGTGCCAAAGCCGGTGAGATTGTGGCAGCAGGCTGTGCATGTGCCAGGTATCTATGACCTGAACGTTGACACCTCAGTGCTAAGTTCCGAGGAGTGTGCACGCCTGATCCGCCAGCGCCTCGAAGAGGATCTGCCACCCTCAGCTTTCCAGCGTCTTGAGGCCATGACGTAGGTGGTGGAGTATCCACTCTGAAACTACTCAGAAAGCGCAACAGTCGTATTATCTACCATGAGGTAATGGCAAGTATATTAAACAGATTAATTTTCGATAATAAAGGGCATTCATAATGGAAAATAAATTTCCAGTAGGTGAGTGCTTATGTTTTTTCGAAAACTTGTCCTAACGATGTCCATCTTTTTTATGGTATATCATCCGGTTGATTCAATTCAAGGTTCGAGGAAGTTGCCAGCGAAAGTTGCTTTTATGCGGGATGGCAACGTGTGGGTGTATGTGAATGGTACGGAGATTCAGGTATCGAAATCGGGGAGAGCGATGGGCCCGGAATGGTCTGTTGATGGAAAGTTACTTTCCTATGTTGAAGAAGATGGAGGGGACCTGCCTCAGCAGAGCGTTCAGATCTATGATGTCAGCGCCAAGAAAACGATTAAAATCTATAAAAGAGGTTATTTTCCGAAGTGGTCTCCCCGCGGTGAAATTCTCGCCTATAAAGACGGTACCATTCTCAACGTTTCCGACTTCAAGCAATTCAATAACGCTGCAATCGGAGTAGGTGAATATATCTGGATTCCTGACGGCAGCGGATTCATTTTATCAAAGAGTGGCTCTCTCACGCCGGAAGGATGGACGGGAGGGACACTTTATAGGAAGGTTCTTCCACAGAATTGGGCGGATGCGGGGTATTTGGAGAATGTCGACAAATTCTTTATGCTGCCGAATGAGATATCAAGTAACGGTTCAAAGATTATTGCGGTCGATCCCAGTAATTTTTCTTTCTCAAAGAGCGGTCGCTGGCTTTCTTTTGTTGTATCACCGACCGAATCTTGGTCTATGGACAGCAATATGGTTTGCGCGATCTCAGCGGACGGCCTTCATTTTGAAGTATTGGATGAGATCATTCTGGAAGTTGGACTTCCGAAATGGGCGCCTTCGAAAGATATTTTAGCGTATATCGCAGGGGGAGGAAGACTGGTGTTCGGATTTAAGGATAAAGATTTAAAAACGAAGGAATTCCCTGCATTCGCAACCTACACACCTGAGAACTATGCCGACTTGGATTTCGCATGGAAGGATGACAATACGATCTTTGTCTCCCGAATTAGAGAAGCTGAATGGTCGAATGATTTTTCTAAGCATCCTCTTCCGGCTTTATTTGTTATTGACACAGTCTCGGGTAAGCAAAGCCAAATTACGAGTCCTCCGGAAGGATATGCTGATTACAGTCCCAATTACATCCGTTCCGCCGATAAAATGATTTGGATAAGACGAAAATATTATTATAAAGACGCTAATATCTGGATTGCCAATCCTGACGGAAGTGAAGCAAGCCTATGGCTGAAAAATGCCGATTCACCGGTAATTTATTCGCCCAAGCTTTAATTTGAGATTAGTAAGTGTTAGTGTATGGATTCTAGATGTTACAAGTCCGCGTAAATCGCGGGCTTTTTTAGTTATCGGATCAAGTTCTTGTCACATTTGCGGCCGTACGATTTCCGGAAGCGCAAAACTTCTCCATAGTATCTGATGACAACGAGCGGCCTCGTTTGGTTTACCTCGAAAAAACCATAGATCTCATCTATCGTTATCATTGAAAAAATGATATTGATCAATAATCTTTAATCTCATAGAATGAGGCATCAGGAGAGAGAGTAGCGTTAATCGAAAAGAAATAAAGGTTCCTCATTGCGCTTCCAGGAGAGGTGCACGCTGCATTCGATAAACAATAATTTATATAGAAAGTGGTGACCGTCCATGCAAACCATGGCTGCCGTACAGAAACAAAGAAGCATCGGTTCTATTCAATTCTTACCCGTTAATCTATTTGCATCGGTTATGGGAATTTCAGGTCTGTCATTGGCTTGGAGAGAAGCAAGCAAGCTATTCGGTACTTCCACCGTCATCGCCGATATCAGTGGAATTGTTGCACTTGTGATATTTATCGCGTTAAGTGTAGGTTATCTTTCAAAATGGGTTTTATACCCGCAGAAAGTCAAAGATGAATTTACGCATCCCATCTTGGGCAATTTCTTCGGTACGATCACGATTGCCATGCTCTTGCTTTCCTCGGTGATCGGCAACTACAGTCAAATATCGGGGCAAGTGATTTGGATCATCGGAACAGCAGCGACGTTAGCGCTTAGTTTTGTTTTCGTTACACGCTTGTTGAACGGGAATCACGAGCCGGGTAATGCGGTTCCGGCTTCTCTGATTCCTGTGGTAGGGACCATAGATATTGCGGTTGCCGGCGGGACAATGCCGTTCCCATGGGCGCATGAAATTAATTTGTTGTCCCTTGCGATCGGCGGAATTGTTGCTTTAGTATTCTTCACCTTGATCTTATCCAGGTTGATTCATCATGCTCCACTGCCAGCAGGATTAATGCCCTCCATGTTTATCATGAGTGCGCCGTTTGAGGTTGGTTTTCTTGGCTATACGAACTTCGTGCAGCGAATTGATCCGTTCGCCTCCATGTTGTTTTACTTCGGTCTGTTCTTGTTCATTGTCTTGTTCTTCAAAGTATTCAACAAGTCTGTTCCGTTTGGCGCTTCCTGGTGGGCTGTAACCTTTCCGATGGCTGCTCTCAGCATTGCCGCTTTAAAATACGCGATGTTCGTGCATTCTTGGCTGTTAATTGCCATTTCCGCGATCGTTCTGGCTTTGCTCAGTATCGTTGTGGTCGTACTCTTTATTCGAACGCTAAATATTCTGTTCAATGGCAAATTGCTTAGAGGATAATTCAAGTTTCAAATAAAGGCGTAAGTAATCGTGCACAAATTAGTTCACCTTTTCGAAATATCGGAAAGCAACACGAGAAGAATCAATCGTTTATCGGACAGACAGCGGTTTAACTCCAAAACCTCATCGTGTTGGTGAGGTTTATCGCATGTATTATCCTCCTGTCAGTAACAAATAATAACAACCGTTACTGGTATGTTTACGAAGACTTTTTGATGCGAAAGTGGTGGGCAAGATGGAATTAATAGCATGCAAGCAACAGAATATGGAGAAAATCGGCTCCATTCAATATCTACGGGTGAATTTACATCTTAATCGGCATCTATTTCATTGAGATAATGAAGCAAGAAACACGAGGTGAATGAGAATGGAATTAAGACAACTCGAATATTTCATGACGACTTGCAAAGAACTCCATTTCACTCGGGCTGCAGAAAAGCTTGGAATTACACAGCCTACGTTAAGTCATCAAATTAAAGCGCTTGAGAACGAGCTTGGTGTTCGATTGTTTGATCGAATTGGTAAGAAGACGATGATTACAGAAGCGGGTATGATCTTGTACCAGCAATCCCATAAAGCTATAGGAGCCTTGGCAAGTGCACGCGAGCAAATTCAAGAGCTGCAGAAAGTAGAACGCGGCACTTTATCGGTTGGCGCCTTGCCAGGTGAATTAAATGAACTCGTTTCATCCCTTTTAATCGACTATCATCGTAATTATCCTAATATACGCATAAAGTTGATTGCTAATGAAGATGTCGTTGAACGGGTCCTGCAAAATGAACTGGACTTTGCCATCTCCATTTTACCTGTAGAACATGATAAATTAGCGATTAAGTCTCTCTATAGAGAAGTCTTCTTTTTCGTGACTACCGCCAACCATCCTTTGGCCAGCCGCCCTCAAATTGATTTTGAGGAAGTAGTATCAACCCCGATTGTGATGTTTCCTGAAACACACCGATGCCGGCAGTTGGTTGATTTCACTTGTCAAAATGCAGGTCTAGAATTAAAACCTTTTATTGAAACTACAACGATCGATTCTTTATTTAATTTAGTAAGGTCCGGGACGGGGGCCACTATTCTTTCTAAAACATTAATCGAGATGTATCATTATGAGGATTTGATCATCATTCCAATCCTAAACCCAACGCTCTGCCGAGAAGTAGGGATAGTTTATCATAAAGATAAGTATTTGGGGCGGGCAGCAAGCGGATTTATCGATCTCGTTCTTTCTTACATTAAGTCAATTAAGAAAGAAGAACCTACAGCATATTGCGATCAGGAAGCGAAAGCTTGATGGAGACATCAAGGCTTTTTGTGTTATATTCTTTTACTACAATGCAATGAGATGACTGACCAAATTACAAAGAAATGAGATCGGACAAGAGGTATTATGGTATGAACGATTCAGTTGTAAACAAAATAACGAAGAGTTTAAAAAGGAAGTCGCTATTTCATTTTACAAGGGTCCGAAACTTGCCTTCAATTGCGCATCTCGATGCTTTGTACTCGTGTAATAAGGCTGATCCTACTTTATCGAATGAAAGACGGATAGTGAGTAGAGAAATTCATTTTCACGGAAATGCTTTTGTAGCAAACGCTCATCTACGAATTGCAGATCAAGTTATGGATGCAAAAACAACTCATCAACAATTTTATAATTTTCTGGATCAGCACGTATTTTTTTGGCCGACGCAAAGAGATTGTCAAAAAATGCTGGAGATTTATTCAAAAAGAGAACCAGATGAAGCTTTTGCTATCCTTCAATTGGATGCACATTCGTTGCTTTATGACTTCTATGACACTGTTAAGTTGTCTAAGTACGATTCCGGAAGCTCACCTCGTTACCCATCTCGTTGTTCCTATAAAAAAAGTCTGCAAATGTTTTTGCCACTAGACCAATTCGAAATTGTGAAGGAAAGTTTTTTGCCTTCAAAACCTTCTGAGATACGCGAGGTCCTTGTGGAAGAGAAAGTAACGAACTTGTCCCGTTATTTACAGGCCGTTTATTGCAAAAATATTGAGGAGATTCCCGAAAGATTAAGGAAGTACGCACAATCTATTCAGAATTTTAAGAATCAAGAAATTATATAAGGATCTCGCCAAATTCAAATATGTGGCCTGTTTTAGTCAGTATGGAACCAACCGGCTATTACTGGCTGGTCCGCTATTTTCCTGAATTCCTTACGGTGTTGAATCCTCATAGAGGGAGGATAGTTCAGCATAGTTGAAGAATTCAGGTTAGAGAAGATTTTGGGGGAGATGGTTTAGGTGAATGAAATTATTATCCTAAAAGTTAATCATCTAGATACTCATAAATTAAAACAGTTGGTTGTAGAAAGTGCTGGTGAAGGATTTCGTCATATTAAACGGTTAGTAACCGATTTTGAAACAGGAGCTAATAAATTCGATAAAGATGGAGAAGCACTCTTTATCGCTTATCAGAGCAGCGAAGTTGTTGGAGTTTGCGGATTGAATCAAGACCCCTATATGAATAGCAAAAAAGTTGGTCGTGTTCRTAGGCTTTATGTTTCCAAAAAGGTACGTCGCTTTGGGATAGGGCGAATGTTAATGGATTCTGTTATTACAGAAGCTAGAAAGCACTATAACATGCTTGTACTAAAGACTGATAACCCTATTGCAGACACATTTTATCGCTTTATTGGTTTTTCGGTTAATATTAATTCAGAAAATGACAGCCATTTTCTTCTGTTATCATCTAACTAACGGGACATGGTACTGTAAGGACAACAGCTTTCCGGCAATATTGGTCTCGAAAAAAATAGTCATACAAAAAGCCTTGTGATTTTATTCCAAAGGCTTTTTTTTGATGAATTTCACAGGCTGCCCGACATAGATACAGTTTGATTATTTCGATTTTTCTGAATATAAAAGAGTAAATAGTTCAAATTTATGGTATGGTATTTTGTGATGAATGTCATACTATAGGGGCTGTATAAGGATGAATGGGGATACGACAGAAATAGAGCGGTCGATATTTGATCATGTTGGAAATACGATCAAGACAGAAGATCGAGAGATTCGTATTCTTGCCAAGTATGAGGCGCCATTGGTTGTCGTACTAGGAAATGTGCTTAGCGATGAGGAATGCGATGAGCTAATTAAACATTCTAGGGAACAATTACAACGTTCAAAAATAGGTGGAAATCATGCTGTCAATCAAATTAGAACGAGCAGTGGGGTGTTCTGTGAGGAGAATGAGACGATTACAAGAATCGAGAAGCGATTCTCTCAAATTATGAATATTCCTATCGAGCATGGTGACGGCTTACAAGTTCTGCTGTATACCCCTGGCCAAGAGTATCAACCTCATTATGATTTCTTCGCGGAAACGAGTCGAGCAAGTGCTAACAATCGGATTAGTACACTCGTGATGTATTTGAATGATGTGGAGGAAGGCGGAGAAACGGCGTTCCCCAAGCTTAATATCTCAGTTATTCCTAACAAAGGCATGGCTGTCTACTTTGAATATTTTTACAGCAATCATGAATTAAACGATTTCACCCTGCATGCAGGTACACCAGTGATCAAAGGGGAAAAGTGGGTTGCAACGATGTGGATGAGAAGGCAAGCCCTTCGCTTTTCCTAGACGTAAGATCATACCGTAGAAGCCTATGTGGCGTGATCTTTGAACAGGGGTTCAAATCCCGTCGCCACCGTATTTCCATGGAAGAATCCGACCTCATAAGGTCGGTTTTTTTGATTTTTAGTCACGAAATAGTAAACGATCAGCTTCATCATATAAATCCGCGGAAACAGTTGAAGGATTATGGTGAACAAAGGTCGCTATTGAACGGATAGAATAGAGATGGGGATATTCCAAAAATGTGTACGATTTACTACGAAGTATTAAAAGTTCAGATCGTTGAACTAATATGAATCCGACGCAACTATAGGATTTCCTTAGGCTGCATAGGAGCGCTGGTAACTATGAAGTGGCGGAGTTCGGCTCGAACGTTGGTTTTTGATGTGACTAATGATAGTGGGAAATCAAAAAAGAACCTGGGTAGTTTTATCAGGTTCTTTATTATTGCATATAAATAGACACGATGATATAATCATGTTGCGACTTCGATAATTTAAATAGACATAATTAATTCATCTTACAATTAAATTGTAGCATGCCGGTAAACTCTTGTCAAATGTTTTCTTAATTTRTTAGTTAGGAGAGATGTTGAATGAGTTCTTTGGTTCTCGGTTTTCAGGAAATGGACAAAACGCAGCTTTTGCTCGTTGGCGGAAAAGGGTTAAATTTAGGGGAATTATCAAAAATTGAAGGAATACAAGTACCAGAAGGATTTTGCGTTACAACAGTGGGATATCAAAAAGCCATCGAACAAAACGAAACGTATCATGCTTTACTGGATCGACTAACCATGCTAAAAGTAGAAGATCGAGATCAAATTGGTGAAATCAGCAGGGAAATTCGACAAATCATTATGGAAGTAGAAATCCCTACCGATGTTGTGAAAGCAGTTACCCACTATCTCTCCCAGTTTGGCGATGAACATGCATATGCAGTGCGTTCTAGTGCGACTGCTGAAGATTTGCCACATGCCTCATTTGCCGGTCAACAAGACACCTATTTAAATATCATTGGCAAAGAAGCGATCTTGCAGCATATTAGCAAATGTTGGGCTTCCCTATTTACGGACCGTGCGGTAATCTACCGTATGCAAAATGGATTTGACCACAGACAGGTTTATTTGTCCGTTATCGTTCAAAGGATGGTTTTCCCACAGGCTTCGGGGATTTTATTTAGCGCTGATCCGATTACTTCCAACCGAAAGCTGCTATCAATTGATGCCAGTTTTGGACTTGGAGAAGCGCTGGTCTCTGGCTTGGTATCTGCCGATTGTTATAGAGTACAGGATGGGGAAATTGTCGATAAGAGGATAGCAAACAAAAAAATAGCTATCTACGGACGAAAAGAAGGCGGAACAGAGACAAAGCAGATCGATCCTGATCAGCAAAAGACTCAAACACTTACTGAACAACAAATTTTACAACTAGCACGCACAGGAAGACAGATCGAAGCTTATTTTGGTTGCCCGCAAGATATCGAATGGTGTTTGGTTGATGATACATTTTATATTGTCCAGAGTCGGCCAATCACGACTTTATACCCGATCCCTGAAGTAAATGATCAAGAAAATCACGTTTATGTATCTGTCGGTCATCAACAAATGATGACTGACCCAATAAAACCATTGGGATTGTCTTTTTACCTGTTAATAACTCCTGCACCCATGCGTAAAGCCGGTGGAAGGTTGTTCGTTGATGTTACACATATGCTGGCTTCACCTGTCAGCAGAGAAACTTTCTTAAATACCCTGGGAAAAACCGATCCGCTCATAGAAGACGCATTTTTGACCCTAATAGAGCGAGATTTTATAAAATCGTTACCAGATGATAGAAAAGAACTGAGTCCAGGTAATAGCAGTAAAGGTATGT
>NZ_JBFTPE010000048.1:0-11386 GCF_056398325.1 Paenibacillus sp. 01T443 | reverse complement strand
TAGGCACGCCGCCAGCGTTCGTCCTGAGCCAGGATCAAACTCTCCAAATTGGTGTTTGAAATGCTCATTACTTTTTATCGCTTTTCTAACGATCCGTTAGGATCGTAAGGGCAGTTATTACTCGTTGTTCAGTTTTCAAAGAGCAATCTATTCTTTCGTTTGTGACGCTTGTTTTGCTTGTCGTCCGCGTGTTTCTCTCGGCCGGAATTAGAATATACCATGTACCCGCCTAGCATTGCAAGTCTTTTTTTAAAATTAAATCATTTAATTTCTAAATCCCCTTAAATACCGCTTTTAAACGTCATTAACAAGTTATTTAATCGTATAAAACACATGTTATCCATAACGTGCTGCTTCCAAACTTTCCGTGGAGCAATCATTTTTTATTCACCTATTACTATTCCGTCAGCGTTATACTCTTTTAAGCTAATCTTCCTATACTCACCCGAACCTTCGAAACTCGATACGCAATCTCTTGCATTTCCATCTGCAAGTCACTCTCTAATTAGATATGTGCTGATCGTTTCTGTCTTAGCTGCCGATCGCTCCGATTCATAGGGTCCAACGATGGTCGCGAATCTTACTTCCTCCACTGTAACTCTCGCGCTATGCAGCTTTCTGCGATACGAACTTTCCGCTGCAATGACCTCGCATCCGGATCTGATCCGGTAGCGAGCGATTTCATAATTATACTTAATAATGGTCTCCTCCATTTCTTTAGCAGCTCCCAGTGTCGAGCCGTTACAAAAAGGCAAGAATACCATTGGACACCAATTGCTAAACCTCGGTTTTCACAGAAGAAATTGCAGTTTATTAAGCATTTATAAATACAAAATAACTGTTGACCTTCACGCAGCGTGAAGGTGTACGATGATGTTGTCAGGAGGTGAGCACATGGAATACACCATACAGAAGCTGGGGCTGCTGGCTGGTATCAGCACAAGAACACTGCGCTATTATGATGAAATCGGAATGCTGAAGCCGGCACGGATTAATTCCTCGGGCTATCGCATTTACGGGCAAGCGGAAGTTGACAGGCTGCAGCAAATTTTATTTTATAAAGAGCTTGGCGTTGGCCTCGAGGAAATCAAAAGGATCGTAACAGCTCCCGCCTTTGACGGTAAAAACGCGCTGCGTGAGCATCGGCAAAAGCTGCTTGATAAGCGGCAGCAGCTAGATCTATTAATCGCTAATGTCGACAAAACATTAGCCCAAAACGAAGGGAGAATAACGATGACGGACAAAGAGAAATTCGAAGGCTTCAAACAGCAGATGCTCGATGAGAACGAGCAAAAGTACGGCAAGGAAATCAGAGAAAAATACGGAGACAAGCAAGTAGAACGCTCTAATCAAATCGTCAAAAATATGACGCAGGAGCAGCATACGGAAATCGAGAAATTAGGCGCCGAAATCATAAGCGTGCTTGTAGAAGCTTTCGCATCAGGCGATCCTGCCGGAGAATTGGCGCAAAAGGCGGCAGATTTGCACCGTCAATGGCTCAGCTTTTATTGGGGACATTACAGCAAAGAAGCACATGCAGGCATTGCCCAAATGTACGTGGACGACGAAAGGTTCACCGCGTACTACGATAAGCATCAGCCTGGCGCAGCGGTATTTTTAAGGGATGCGGTTCTTATTTATACGGGGACGAACAATAGCGAGTAGATACAGCAAAGCAGCACATTCCTTCATAAGGGGAATGTGCTGCTTATTTATCCTCTGCCTCTTATCCCTTTACCGAGCCTGCTGTTAACCCGCGGATGAAGCTTTTTGAGCCTATGGCAAATAAGATAAGCACCGGAATCGTCCCCAGCGTGAGCCCTAATATTTGCGCAGCCAGATCTGTGCGGTACGCATCCCCCAGCGCCGTTATCCCGAGCGGGATCGTGTACAGCTCCGGCTTATTGACAATGATCAGCGGAAGCAGGTAATTGTTCCATGACCATAAGAATACAAGCAGCGAGAGCGTCGTGATCGCCGGATAGATAAAGGCTACCACAATCCGGAAAAAAACGCCGATATCCGAGCATCCGTCTATTCGCGCACTCTCGAGCACCTCGGTCGGAACTGCGCTTTTGATAAACTGGGTCATCCAATATACCCCGAATGCATTGGCCACCCAAGGCAAGATGAGCGGCAGCAGCGTACCTGACAGGCTGAGATATCGCATCTCAATAACGTAAGCAACCAATCCAAGCTGACCAGGGATCATCATCGTAAGCAGCACCGCAGCAAAAATTTTGCTCTTATGCTTAAACTCATGCTTAGCGAAAGCAAAGCCTGCAAAAGCGCTGACCAAAACCGAAAGCACCGTACTGACCAATGAAACGATGATACTGTTCCAGTAAACGAGATCGAATCGGCTGGCCGCTACTGTTTTTAAATTCTCAAGCAAGTAGGTGCCCGGCACCAGTACGATTTTTGTAAATAAGTCTTCGTTTTGGTACGTTCCCATAATGATCATGATATAAAAGGGCAGCAAGGCGAATATGGAAAGAAGGGCAATCGCCGTCGTAGCGAGCGTCGTTCTAGCAGTCTGGCTCATTCCTGTTCCCCCCTATAAAATCTTGCGCCGATAAACGAGAAGATCGCAATAATGAAGCATAAGCCGTAGGCAATAGCAGCTCCAAGTCCATACCTGGTCATGCTTCCATAAGCCGTATCATACATATTCCAAACCGTCGTTAAGCAGCATCTGTCCGGACCACCGATGACAGCCGTACTTGATCCCATACCGGAACCCCCGAGCAGCAGCATCGGCTCTTCCAGCAGCTGAAAGCCCCCGATAATCCCTGTAATGACAATAAATGCGGTGACTGGCTTAAGCAAAGGCAGTGTGATCGACATAAATGTCCGGTATCCGTTAGCACCGTCTACCTGCGCAGCTTCATTTAAATCCTTCGGTATGTTCGCAAGGCCGGCAAGGTAGAAAATCATCGTGTAACCAAAGCCTTTCCAAAAAAGCATGATAATGATAACTAGCCGAGCATACAGCGGATCTCCCAGCCAGTAGATACCTTCATCAATCAAACCGAGATGAAGAAGAATTTTGTTAATGAAGCCTGCCTGCCAATCAAACAGAAGGTTGAACATCAGTCCCACCGCAACGGGCGTTACGATATAAGGGAGAAAATTAATTAATTGAAAGAAGCCCTTCCACTTTACCCAGCGGCTGTAGAGAAGCGATGCAATGACAAGCCCGAATAGGATTTGAAGCGGAAGCGTGAACAGCACAAACAGCAGCGTATTTCCGACTGATTTGAAAAAATAAGAATCGGGATTAAACAGGAATTTGTAGTTTTCCAAACCGACAAAAGTTTTCTCGCCGATTCCATTCCAGCTTGTCAGACTAACATACAGTGAAAATATCATAGGAATTAGGCCAAAGGCCAAATAAAACAAAAGGTACGGCGAGAGGAAAAAGTAGGGTACCCATCTTCTTTTTACGGCATCCATCGCTTACACTCCTGACTTTTAGACTCGTTGTGAAAGGAAAAGCGGCCGATGGGCCGCCTTATTTCTTGACATTATCCACATAGCTACTCCCAGACGATACTCGGCGCCTTTGCTTTTAATTCTTTTTGAATGCGGTCCATCGCTTGCTCTACGCCGAATGCCTCATCTTTCACGAGCGTCTGAAGCACGATATTCATCACTTCGTCCAATACCAAATCATTGATATTTTCAGGCATGTCCTTTGTCGTCGCTGAGATGTCTACAAAAAACTTATGCCCGATATCCTGCGTTCCGAAATTCCGCCATGACCAGTTGGTAAATGTCTCATTCTCATAGGCTTGTTTGAAGTGCGTAAATACGCCATCCGTTTTTTGAGCTTCCGCGCCTTCCTGCGACATCGATGTGAATTCGATCCATTTCCAAGCCATCTCCGCATTTTTAGCGCCTTTTGGAATACCATGCGAGGAACCGCCTCTAATAAAGCCGCCTCCGGGAGGTACCATCAATGCCCAACGATCATCCTTCTTATCGTTTGGTCCGATTACATATTGCGGCATCCATACGGGTGACATAGCGAATATGTATTTCTCGCCGCCAAAAGTCGCATTCCAGGCTGGTGTCCATTGATCCAGCTTATCAATGATGCCGGAATCCCGAAATTTAACTAAATCCGTCACCGTGCTTTTGAGCATAGGCAAATTCAGCTTATCGCCGTCAAAATACGGTTCGGCACGCTGCCCTTTAAGCGTCTGGTTTACATCGCCGAGGCTTGGAAACATTTGAACCTTGCCTCCGCTTTGCTGCAGTACCTCTTTCCCTTTCTCGATAAACACATCCCAGTTCGTGAAGATCGCTTCCATTTCCTCCGGATTATCTGTTCCGAAATATTGTTTAGCGAGCGATTTGATGTAGGCAATACCTGCTACGCTCATATCATCTGGAATAGCGATCAAATGATCATCTTGGGAAAAGGTTGGGAGATCATAATCGAACAAAATGGATTTGTCGGCATTATACGGCGCAGCCTCTAGGTTCTCAAGAATGTCCATATCGAATATTTTTGCTTTCTGACCGCGTTCGATTCTTACAACATCCGGTAATTCGCCGCCGGAAGCGATCGTCGTTTGCAGCTTTTTCGAAATGTCCTCTGCGGCTACGTTCACTCGCTTTACTTTGATATTTGGATATTTCTCATTAAAGGCAGCCAGCGCTGTAGGATGCTCCGGCTCCCAAGTCCATAAAACGAACTCCCCCTTGTAATCTTCGTTTCCTTTAATTGCAGCGGTTCCTTCGTTATCTGCTTCTGCGCCTTCTTTATTGTTCGTATCGCCCTCTTTCTGGTTATTTACGGCATTGCCTCCTCCGCAGGCCGCAAGCAAACATACGAGCATGGTAATGGTGATCAATAGACTAATCCGTTTGGTCCAAAATCGTATAAGCATCGAATAATCTCTCCCTTGTCAACTTATAATGTCCACGCTTTCAATATACACGTCCATAAATGTAAGCGTAAACATTGCAATCCTACACTTTTGGTCGTGATTCAACGTTCCCTCTTGCTTAGAGGACCCTACCATACGTTATAATCAATCATACGTTAAATCMAGCGGAGGTTAGGATGAACAAAATCATATTGGTGGATGACGAACGCATTGCCTTGGAGCATATTAATAGCCTTCTGCCTTGGAGCGAATATGGCTTTGAAATTATGGCAACCGCAACAAACGGCAGAAGCGCTTTGCGTCTATGCGAGGAGATTTGTCCTCATATCATGATTGTCGATATCCGAATGCCCGTCATGGATGGCCWGGCATTAATCCGAGCGGTTTCCGAACGAAAATTAGGAGTAAAATTTATCGTGATAAGCGCCTATGAGGATTTTGACTACGCGAGACAAGCCATATCCATCGGAAGCGTATCCAGCTATCTCATCAAGCATGAGGTTGACCGGAATAAATTGCTTGTCGAGCTGCTCAAAGCGAAAGAAAGCTGGGACGCCGACGAAAAACAGAGAAGAATGCAGCGATCCGATCTGCTTAAGGAAGTCATTACCGGTAGCGGGCTTCCAGCTCAATTAAAGGATAGTCCGGCTGCCCCTCCATTCGGCATGCTGCTTGTCCAGAGAGATACTCCTTTCACGGCCGTTCCCTCTAGCAGCGAGAGATTAGGACTGAATTCATCGCTCAATTGGAGCTTCGATGATTTAAGCAGGCTTGCCGATACAACGTCTTGGCAGCTTGTCGGAGAATTTGCTCTCAATCGAAACCAATTCGCAGCCTTATTTTCTCAAAAAAACAAAGCTCTCTGCACCCAGCGCGATTCATTTAAAGATCTCGTTGCATCCATTCAGACTCACCTGAATCAGCACAATAATCAGAGCAAGTCCATTTATTATTCGTTTCATAGCCATGATTCCTCCAGTCTTCGGGATTCCTTCCGCAAAGTTGAGGCTGCTGCACGTCATGCCGTCTTCAGCGGGAAAGATAAGATGCTGTGTGTAGATGAGCTCCCTCTGCTGCCGATTGGCAACGAAAGCTATATATCTGCTTCTCAAAATGAATATCTGGAAAAGCTGACCGAAGGTATGGGCCTAAATGATCTTGTCAAAATAGAAAGCGCTATCAAAGGTCAATTTCACTCACTTTGCCAGCAGCTTTGGAATTTGCCGCGCTTATACGAAACCGTTCATACGCTTAGCGGGCTTTTAAATAAGCGTTATGCTGCCATCGGTATGCCAGAAATCGATCCATTAGCATCAAATGATAAAATACCGCTTTACCACATCGATGATATCATGGAAAGCTTTATCCTTATGTTTCGGAAGCTATTTACTTCTAAGAATACACAAGATCGGTTATCCAATAAGCTGCTGCGGGCGCTGAAATATATGCAAGAGCATTTTCATGAGGATATTGCTATCGAAGAGGTTTCACAAGCTACGGGAATTAGTCCCTCTTATCTTCACCAGTTGTTTAAGCGTGAGCTGGAGCGTACATTTCTCGATTATTTAACGGAGCTTCGAATCAATCAAGCCAAACACATTCTAAGCCATGAAGATGCCAAAATGACCGAGGTATGCACACGAGTTGGTTATCGTTCACCGCAGCATTTCAGTCAAGTATTCAAAAAAACGACCGGCATGCTCCCTCATCAGTTCCGTCATGGAGGCTATAGCTTATGAAAAGCCTTCGGTCTATCATCCTTCAACGGATCATCATCGTTGCTATTATCAGCTTCCTGCTGTCTGCGGCGTTTACCTTTTATTATTACAAAACCATTCTAGTGAAGCAGATGATTCATGAGGATGAAACGAAGCTAAGCCAGACAGTCAGGCAGCTTGAATATATGTCGGACGATATTGCCAAATTTTCGTTCTCGCTGATCATTTCTGAACAAATGCAATCCTTTTATAAAACTTTTGACCAATTGGATACCTTCGGTCAATTTGCTCTCATTCAAGATACACTTGATTATCTCGACGAGAACAAAGGGCTGCGCAAGGAGGTAAGCAGCTTTGCACTTCTTCTGCCGGATCACCGCGTATTCTGGAGTGAGGCACGAAATGATCAATATTTCAGCGAACGGCTAAAAGAAGATTGGTATCAGAACCATGTCAAGTCCGGGCAGCAGCATGCCTTTACTGAGCCGCATGAAATGATTCTAACCAGCAATACAGTGGAGCAAGGCAAAATTATTAGCTTTATCGTCACCGTAAAAGATATTGAGCAGCCTGGGCGTACGATCGGTGAGCTGATTCTAAACCTCGATTATAGCAGCTTTGAATCATTGCTTGATTTTGGCAGCGCTGACTTTGAAGGGTTTCTGTGGATGAATGATGCGGGTTATCTATTGTACGAGAAGGATAGTCCGTCTTCCGGCATTTCTCTTACCCCTTCGCTCATACAAGCCGCATCTGAGCATCAGCGTGACGGTATCTCACCCGTTCATGGAGGGTATATGCTGGTCGATCGGTTTGAGAGCATTAATTGGAAGCTGATCACCTTCATTTCGCAGGCATCGTTGATGGAACGCGGCAAAATCATCATCTATCTGCTTGGCGTGTTCTCGCTCACCAGCACGACTTTAATTCTTCTTCTTATGATGCCCGCTATCTTCCGTATCACAAGACCGATTATGCTCCTATACCATGCGATGAATGCCGTATCAAGCGGTAAGCTGCATACATCCGTCCATATTAAAACGGGAGATGAGTTAGAGAAGCTGGGTCAAGGCTTCAATCGCATGACCAACCAGCTGCAGGTCCATTTGGAAGAATCCATTCGCCATGAAAAAGATAAAAGGGAGCTAGAGCTGGAGCTGATTCTCTCCAAATTAAATCCGCACTTTGTATACAACACGTTGAATGCCGTCATTTACATGGCCCAGAAGCAAGGAAATGACGATATTGTCCGTATGGTCGCTTCCTTTATCCGGCTGCTTCAGGATGCGGTCAAAATGGACGGAGTCCAGTCCCTTATTCCCTTGCGTGAAGAGCTTGATTTACTTCGCGATTACATCGCCATTCAATCCTTTCGCTACATCGATATGTTCGAAGTGGAATGGCATATCGAGGAGCAGGCCTATGATTGTTTAGTTCCCCGCAATCTCTTGCAGCCATTTGTAGAGAATGCGATATTTCACGGCATTTGTCCAAAAGATATCCCTGGTACGCTGCGCATATCAGCATCGGTCTCTACCACCGCGCTAGTTCTATGCATAGAAGATGACGGAATTGGCATTGAAGCGGAGAAGCTTCCGACCATTTGGGATATAGAACACCAGATGAAAAACTCCGGACTTCGCCATATTGGCCTATCGCATACCCGGAAGAGAATGGAGCATTTATTCGGGGGTCAGGCTTCCATGCGCATAGAAAGCATTCTCGATCAAGGTACAAGCGTTACGGTAGAGCTTCGGAAGCTCCTTCCGCATTCCTAATCACTCCTTCATACGAAAAAGGACTGTCCTTGCAGGGCATACATGCCCTCAAGACAGTCCTTCATTTCACTCGTATCTTACGACCAATCCTTCTTGCCCGCGAAGCGCCCATTCTTCGTCCGACGCGAATGACGGCTTTAAATTCCAAAGAGCATCTAGTGGACTACGGTATAGGCTGTAGGCTAAAACTATACATGCCATCACGGAATCTGAAGCATGATCGACCAGCCTTCCGATCTTATCCCCGCTTGTAAGCTTCGGTATCTTACTTATATCTAGCTCTATATCGAAACTAGAATCAACCCTACGCTTAAAAAAATCAGAAATCTGAGCGAGTGCAAGCGGATCCTCCCGATTTAGTCCAAGCTTAGACCAACCATGACTAGGATAAACCTCATACAAACGGGATGTATCCTCTCTATAGCTGTCAAAAGGGTAAATCGATACGTCGTTAAGCAAGTTAAATAATAGCTTTCGGCCGCCATACAGCATGCCATTCATACTGATAGGCGTTTCGGAGATCGGGCTTTTCCCGTTCACTGCGATATCCGTAACTCTGCAGTCCCGAAGGTTGTTTTTGCCGCTATGCACCTTGCCGAATCTGCTCTTAAACTGCATGCGTGTATCCCCATAAGCCTCACGAATAAAATAATGCCAAGAGGATTGATAGTGCTCATTCAAATGCCCCATTGGAATCGAAAAGGGGAAATCCAGCCCCCACGGTGCCGGATTATTTTTAATCATATAAAATAAATCGAGCCTGTCCTCACAATCCTTAACCTCTAATATCGTTAAACGATGATCCGTTAGCCGGCCTATCGTAACATATATTTTACCGCTTGGATCCTTTGCCCCGCTAAAATCACATCCATAAACGAGCATGTTTTCCTCCTAATTCTTTGGTAAACCGCTGCTTCCGCAGGGGCCATCCTACTCTACAGGAGGTTTTAAAGGCAAGTGCAGCGCGAACTCGCTGCCTACTCCCTTGATACTTTTCAGTGTCAGCGTACCTCCAAGCAGCCTGGCTAGCTGATGACTGATGGATAGGCCTAACCCTGTTCCCTCGTATTTCCGCTTTATCGTGCCGTCTTCCTGCAGAAAAGCCTCAAAAACGAGCTTCTGATATTCCTCGTCTATTCCAATCCCTGTATCCTTTATTGCAAACACAAGGAAGTCCGAAGCCGAGTCCTTATTAATTTCTAAGCTGACGCTGCCATTAGCCGTAAATTTAACGGCATTAGACAATAAATTCCGCAAAATTTGGCTTAACCTCAGTCCATCGGAGAAGATCATTGCTGGTACTTCCTCATCCACTGAAACAGAAATACTTAGATTCTTCTCTTTTGCCATAGGAGCAATCTGATAATACATCGTCTGTGCTAAATCTTCAATCGATATATCGCCCCAGTCCATTTCCAACTTCCCTGCTTCCACTTTGGATAGATCCAAAATGTCATTAATAATTCGCAGCAGTTCTTGGCTGGAGGCATTAATAATGTCAGCATACTGCCTGTTTTCGCTTTGTTCGTTCTTCTCTTCGTTATCACGAATGAGCTCAGAGAGTAAAATAATACTATTTAACGGCGTGCGGAGCTCATGCGACATCGTAGACATGAAATCAGTTTTGTATGCGGATGACTTGATGATTTGCTGCGTTTTATGCTCCAGCTCCTCGTGGGCTTCGATAAGCTCAAGCTTCTGCTCCACGAGAATAATGTTCTTCTTTCGCAGCTCTTCTGCACGCAGCTGGTCCTTATAAAAATCATAAATAATGAAGATGAAAAAAGCGCCTAAAACAATCGAAAGCGGAAGTGTATAAGGCATATACTGCTTCAGATAAATCTCATTAGGTACAGCGCCAAAGATAGCAATTCCAGATACTTGTAAAATATTAATGCAGAGTAGCGAGATTGTCGCTCTCATGCGATAACTCCAATGTGGTTTGCGCGCATAGAGCTTAACGAGCCCAGCCGCAGCGATGGCCAGCATCGCGATATTTATCGAACCGGTAATCGCATTCGGCGTTACACCATTTACACCAAATCTAGCAGCAGCGATGCCTAAACCAATAATAAGGACATGACATGGATTCCGAAACAGCAAGGTAGCGAAAATAATCGGCACGACTCGTAAATCAAATACGGGGCCTTCCCCTACTTGAATACCAACTTTCATTGCTACCCAGCCGGAAAAAATGAAAGTGACTATGAGTATGATGTTTTTATAGGCAGCCGATACATGCTGAAACAAAAATTTATATAAGAGATTAAAAAGGTAAGCACAAGTAATTAGTATACTAATATTAGTAAAAAAGACGACACAAAAATTCATATCATGCCTCCCTTAGATGTATTTATTGTACACGAAGCCAGTTCCTTTGACAAAAAAGCAAGCCCTAAAATAATCGGTCTCCACCTCGTGTTTTGACTTGTAGACGCACAAAAAAAGCCTTGCATAGCAAGGCTTTGATCGTTGTAAGTATGATGCGCGTAGAGGGACTTGAACCCCCACGGTTGCCCGCCAGATCCTAAGTCTGGTGCGTCTGCCAATTCCGCCATACGCGCATGTGAGATAAAAAAATGGTGAGTCATGTAGGATTCGAACCTACGACACCCTGATTAAAAGTCAGGTGCTCTACCAACTGAGCTAATGACTCTTATTATGGTGGAGGCTGACGGGATCGAACCGCCGACCCTCTGCTTGTAAGGCAGATGCTCTCCCAGCTGAGCTAAGCCTCCGCGAAAACAATAAAACCCACGTGCTGTGGGGTTGTTTCTTGGCACAGGTGAAGCATTTGCGCCCTGAAAACTGGATACGAAAGTTAGGTTTGCTGAAACCTTTATGCTGCTGTCTGCCGGATGTATGGGTCCATGCAAACGTGTTTAGGATAAGCCCTCGACCGATTAGTATTCGTCAGCTRCACACATTGCTGTGCTTCCACCCCGAACCTATCAACCTCGTCGTCTTCAAGGGGTCTTACATACTGGGAAAT
>NZ_JBFTPE010000047.1:0-12614 GCF_056398325.1 Paenibacillus sp. 01T443 | reverse complement strand
CTTGATCCGGAATACACCGTGTCGAGCGCGGAGCAGCTAAACCAAGTTATTCAGACGGCGCTGGAATCAAAGACGGCCAGCTTGGCGTTTCGTTATGAGGAAGGCGATCAATTTCCAGCAGCGCTCAAGGCAGCCTTCAAGCGTGTAAACGTGGCCGTCGGTTACCGGGCAAGCTATGAGCCATACGCGGGAGACGATTCGCTGCTTGTCCGCCTGCAGATGGAATATGCGAAGTAGAGCTGAATAAGCGAATGGAAGAGGCGCAGAAATGCGCCTCTTTGTTTACCGTTAATATATGCAAAACAGACAAAAGGGGGGGAAGCTGTAAATCCCTTTTGTGTGTATGGTTAGCCGTATCATTGAATAGGGAGATCCAATGGAAATTCCGCAAGATAGTTGGTATTAAGAAGGTAGCACATAAAGCAACAAACAAATCAAAATAAAACTATGCAAAGAATCCACTAACTAGTGCAACTCTAACCAAGCTGACTGAACTAACGGGTAAAGATAGTTCAATAAAACAGAGGCAGTCTAGGAATTATTTCACGTATTCGCTTGCCTAACAGGGTTCAATGAAACTCAAACGAAGCCATTCAATTACTCTTCCCTTGGTAAATCCGTCCTTTGATGCTTACGGATATATCGTCCCGGAGATACGCCTTCCGATTTCGTGAATTGTTTGATAAAGGAATAGATATCCCCGTAACCAAGGCTAACTGCTACGTGTTTTATAGGAAGACCTGAAAGCAGCATTATTTTAGCCTGTTTCATCAAATGTTCAATGTAGTATCGTTGAGGGGAAATACCGACCGAGGCGATGAAGCATACGGCCGATCGGATGGCTCCATTCTTGGCATTACTCGCTTCCGATCAGGCCGCACATATCTACGGACTGCATTTCAAGCTGGCAGCCGATGGTTTGATCGGCGTGTGGTCAGATTCCCGGTGATTAGTCAGATTTATTACAGCCAATGTCCTTGGACGATTGAAGGGTTGGAGAAACAGATGCCGGAGTTGCTAAAAGGCGTTAAACCAAGGGAACAAGCATTAATTTGAAATAGTCGGTATACCGTTGAAAAACGGTGAAGAAATAAAAGCAGCCGCATTGAACCGTCGAGTTCGTATGCGGCTGTTGTTTTCTGGATTGAGCTTCACAGCATTTTATTGAATCCCTCGAGGCGTACAGTCCAAGTTCCATCTTGAGGAAATCCAGGAGTAGTCGTATCGGGACCTCCCAGCCAACCCAGGGCCATCATGGCAACTGCGGTCAATAAGCCGCCGTTTCCAGGCAGATAAATCAGCAGCCTGCTGGTCTGATAATTATGACCGTTTGGCAAGTAGGTATTCTTTGTAACGTCTTTCATATGAATTTCGATTGCAAGGTTGCCCTCTCCAAGTCTTGCTTACGCCTCATCGTATCCGTATCCGTCATCAATCCAGGTAAGATACCTAACGGAGCAAGCATAGTCGGATGGTCGCAAATGCCAGACAAGCCGCTGAATGTGTCAGGAACCTTTGCACGGCAGTCAAATATTGTGAAAGCACGATCCGCCTTTCCAGCTCATGGGCGCGTTCGTCTTGGCTTCCTGACGTCCTGATTTTGGATGAGCCGACGAATGGACTCGATCCGTCCGGTATTCGGGAAATGCGCGCGTTTATTCGGTTTTTGGCGGAGGAGGAAGGACTAACCGTGCTCGTATCCAGTCATTTGCTCCATGAAATTCAATTGATGTGTGATCGGGTTGCGATTATTTCCAAGGGAGAAATTATTCGAGACGATTCCGTAAATGGTCTATTGTCCAGTGAAGAACGGCTTATCTGGCGCATGGTCCCGCATACGCTCGGCAAATCGATTCGCAAATTCAAATTCAAATCAAGCAGTCGCAATTACTATTTGGACAATGGCATTAATCCTGCCGAGCCAGGCGCTCCGTCCTTTATAAGGGGCTTTGTTCAAAATTCTACGGAGCTGTTTCTGCTGCTGATTATGATCATCGCTGTTGATCTCGTGTCATTAAGCGGAGCATGGGAACGATAAAGCAGCTGCTCACCCGTCCGGTAAGCTGCTTCAACATTTTGTTCAGCAAATATATCGCGCTTGTTTTACTCGTTTCACTGGTCATATTTCTATTCAGCTTATTCTCATATTTGATTTCCGCCATGATGTTCGGCAACTAAGGCTGGTCGGCACCGGTATTGATCGGCTTCTCCTCCCAGGGAGGCGAGCTCGATATATCGGGCGTTCGGCTGGTATCGCAGTGGCAGTACATTATTCAGCAATTCGGGCTCGCATGGTTTATCGCTTTGGTCGTCGGGACGTTATCCTTCATGCTGTCCATTCTGATGAGAAAGCAGCGCGGCCGGCATGGGCACGATGCTCTCCTGCTTAATCTCGGGAGCGATACTGAGCAATATGGTGGAATCGTGGTATGAGAAAAGAGTCACCCTGAATCCACTGAAGGTTGATGAGTACGGTGTACCTGAACCGGTGGCTTTATTCTCGTTCAGCGATACAGATCTTGAAGTCATCAGGCAAATGGAACAGGGCATGAAGCAGGCAGCGGAAGCCATGAAAGTTACGGTGGAACCCATTTGTGCGCTGCCCCTTGGGCTCGTCATACACGATATGGGCACCTGCCGCATCGGTACGATCCCTCCACTTCGGCAGCCAATCCGTATGGGCAAATTCATGGAGTTTCCGGCCTCTATGTCGCCTGCAGCAGCATGATTCCAAGCAGCGGAGCTGCAAATCTGTTCCTTTCTATTGCGACCCTTTCCATTCGGACGGCGGATTATATCATTGAGCAAATGAAATAGAAAGATGAGGTAAGGGTTGATCCCGTTTATTCACCTGTTCAAGCATTCGAGGATTAAATAGGCGTTACTCACATGATTTTCCATTAATTTGGTGATATTACTTAAGTAAGCCTTGAGCACCGTGACTGAATCTGCGGTTAAGCTCAAGGTTAATCAAGGTTTGTTAGCTGCCTTGGCTATAGTAATGACACACGGATTAAGGGGGAGCCTATGATTCCAACAACCGAGCAACTTGAGCAGAAAGCGCGTGAACTGGCTCTTATTCATCATCCCGGAAAAGCGATCTTTCGTTCGTCTGCCCCAATGTGGCATGCCTTTCGCCGAAATTTGGATGTGCTGCGGGATTTCGCGACGGAGCTCAAGCAGGATGGCGCGCCATGCTTTCAGCCCGCTGAGCAGTGGCTGATTGATCACGCAGATTTGGTCGAATCCGAAGCATTTACGGTTCAGTCAGAATTGACGAAACGATTCTCGAGTCAATTGCCGCGGCTGAAGAGTGGAGCGGAGCCGCGCGTATTGGCAATGTGCTCCGAATATGTGAAGCTGGTTGACGGTTTGCTTGAGGCCGATGCGTTTGCGCGTTTTTCGAATGCCTATCAGGAGGTCGCCGTGCTCACGATCGCCGAAGTATGGTCGATACCTTTGATGCTGCGCATTGCCGTCATCGGAAAGCTGGCCGAAGTGATGGAAGCGGTAAGGGAGCGGCGGCGGGCTTGTCTCGAAGTAGACAAATTGCTGGTGCCGTTCACAGAAGGAAATACAAAGCCGGATGCCGGTAAAATAAAAGATGCTTTGGAAACTGCCGGCCTGCAAATGCCGCTTTCAGCCCCGGTCATCGTTCATTTGGTCAGCCATTTGAATGAATGGGCGGAAGAAGCGGGTGAACTCCGCAGCTGGCTGCTTTGCAAGCTTGACAACGGTGTCGAAAGCTTGAGCCGCATCATTCTTTACGAGCATCAGCTGCAAGCGTCTTATGAATTAACAGCCGGTCATCTCATTCAATCGCTTCGCACATTGTCCCGCACAAGATGGGACTCTCTATTCGAGAGGATGAGTGTGGTGGAGCGAACACTGTCCGAGGAGCATGCCGGAACCTATCCGCTTATGGACAGGAAGAGCCGCGCCATGCTGAGAGGGCAAGTCGAGCGGTTATCCCGCTCAACCGGCATGCCGGAAAATGTGATTGCGCAGCAGGCAATCGCTTTGGCAAGCAAATATTCCAATGAAGATACATACCGCACGGATTTTGCCGGACCCGAAGGGACCGCAGCTCAAGCAGATGCTTTGCCGCCCCGTCAAGCTTATGCTGCTTATTATTTGCTTGACCGAAAAGGGAACAAGGAGCTGCTGGATTCGGCGCGTGAATGTACCGGGCCGAAACGTTATGTGAGGCCGATTCAGCTGCTTCCGAGAATAGGAATGTATTTAGGGGCAATGGCTGTTATTTTTGCAGCTTTTCTTTTTGTTTCTCTTTGGAGCGCAGCGGCTGTAAATGATAAGGCTATCAGTATCGCCGCTTGGACGGCTGCCGCGCTTGTACTGGCAATTCCGGTTAGCGAATGGGCGGTTACCGTCGTTCACGGATTAATCGGAAAGCTATCCTTCACGCAGCCGCTGCTTCGATATGATTATGCGAGCGGCATTGACAAGGACGCCGCTACGATCACGGTTATCCCTGTTATTTGGTCGAAGCCGGAGGAAGCCGAGGAGATGGCGGACAGGCTGGAGCTTCATTATTTGGCGAGCCTGGACCCTAATATGGGCTTTGCATTGCTTGGCGATTTTGCAGATGCTGCAACCGAGCATGCAGAGGCAGATGAGCTTATTACTGAGGCGGCGCGCCGCCGGATTGAGGCGCTCAACCGATTATACGGTAATCCCGATACCGGTACGGGGCCTTTCTATCTTTTTCAACGCAATCGCAAATGGAATGAATCGGAACAAGTCTGGATGGGATGGGAGCGCAAGCGGGGAAAACTCGTCGAGTTTGTCGATCTGCTAAGCGGCCGCAGCGACACGAGCTGCGCTTGCGTTGTCGGTGACTGCTCGGCGATTTCACGCTACAAATATGTCATTACACTTGATGCGGATACGGAGCTGCCAGTCGGGGCGGCCGCCCGTTTGATCGGTACTATGCATCTGCCTTATAACCGTGCGCGCTTGAATGCCGGCGGAACGCGCGTTTCAGAAGGCTACGGGGTGCTTCAGCCGCGCGTCGGCATCAGCTATGAATCGGTATCGTCATCCCGCTTGGCAAAATTGTGGTCGGGTAAGCCGGGAATCGATCCTTACTCGTTTGCCATGTCGGACCCTTACCAGGATGCTTTCGGACAAGGTATTTTTACCGGCAAAGGAATATTCGACATCGCCGCATTCAAACAGGTGCTTAATGACCGGATTCCGGAAAATTCGGTACTTAGCCACGATTTGCTGGAGGGCGGCTTCTTAAGGGGCGGGCTGCTGTCGGACATTGAGGTTGTGGACGGCCACCCGGTTACCTTTCAAGCTTACCAGCAGCGTCTGCACCGGTGGGTTCGCGGCGATTGGCAGCTGCTTTGCTGGATTGCTTCCCGCAAGCACGACCGCTGCGGCAATTTGCAGCCGATCGATTTGTCATTGCTTACCCGCTGGCAGATCATCGACAATATGCGGCGAAGCCTCGTTCACCCCGCCGTACTCATCCTGCTCGCAGTCAGCATGGTTATTTCCGGTGCTGCAGGAGCCGTGTTGATGACTGCAGCGCTCGTGACGCTCGGACTGCCGCTGATTCGGGGCTTGTTAGCGCTAAGACGCCTTAATCGTAAACCGGATCTGCTTTTGACGGCGTTCTTGCAATCGCTCGTTCAGCTTGTTGCGCTTCCCTATCAATCCGTTGTGCTGGCTGACGCCATCGTGAGAACGTTATACAGGCTTGCGGTCAGCAAAAAGAATCTGCTTGAATGGACCAGCTCTGCCGAGGTGGAAAGGCGCAGCCGAAGCGCATCGGCATCGGCTATTACAGGCATTTGGTCCGGCCATGCGTTAAGTGTTTTGTTTGGGGCTGCTGCATTGATGTTCGCTGACGGTACTTTGCGGGCGTACGGATTGACGATCGCGGTGCTCTGGCTGCTCGCTCCCTTTGCGGTGCGCTGGCTTAACAGCTCGCCTTCTAATAAGAATATCGCTCCCTCGGAGACGGAAAGCACAGAGCTTCGTCAATTGGCGGAGCAGATGTGGGCTTATTACGAAGATTTTGCGGGGGAGAGCGACAACTGGCTGCCGCCGGACAATGTGCAGATGGAGCCGCCGAACGGGATTGCGCACCGGACATCGCCGACCAATATCGGGCTGCTGCTCGCCTGTACGCTTGCTGCCCGCGATTTCGGTTTCATTGATACGCGAGGCATGCTTGACCGCGTTGGACGAACGATCGGAACGATTGAGAAGATGGAGAAACGGTTCGGTCATCTGTACAACTGGTACGATACGCAGACGCTGCAGCCATTGCCTCCGCTCTACGTCTCCACCGTCGATTCCGGCAACTTTGTCGCCTATTTGATTGCGCTGAAGCAGGGTATTCTGGAATGGGCGAAGAAGGACGGGGAGAATGGGGACGGAAGCGAGCTTCTACACTTTGCCGAAGCGCTCGCCGGCCGCATCGAGTCGATCGTTGCGGGCACCGACTTCCGGCCCTTGTATGATGATCGTGCCGAACTGTTTACGCTTGGATATCATGCTGCGCTTGACCGCAGGGAGGATATATTGTACGACCTGCTTGCTTCCGAAGCCCGGCAGGCGAGCTTCCTGGCGATTGCGTTCGGGCAAGCGCCGGTATCGCATTGGTTTAGGCTTGGAAGGGCGATGGCAAAGTCGGGTAAGCACCCGACACTATTATCATGGTCGGGCACTATGTTTGAATATTTGATGCCGTCTCTTTTGATGCGCACTTATCGTCATTCGGTTTGGGACGCCACCTATCGTGGCGTCGTCAAGCGTCAGATTGAATATGCGCGGCAGCGAGGCGTTCCATTCGGTATATCTGAATCAGGTTATTTCGCCTTCGATTATCAAATGAATTACCAGTACCGCGCTTTTGGCGTGCCGGGGCTCGGGTTTCAGCGCGGGCTTGAGAACGATCTCGTTCTCGCCCCATACGCGGCGATTATGGCACTTCCCGTTCAACTGGGGGATTCGCTGGCTTCTCTGAAACGTATGGAAGAGATGGGCGCCAAAGGGAAATACGGCTTTTACGAAGCTATTGATTGCACCACCCACCGTATGCCTGAGGATACGGGTTATATCATCATACGCAGCTTCATGGCTCACCATATCGGGATGAGCTTTCTTACCTTGGGTAATCTGCTGCTGCCGCGCACGATGATCGACCGTTTTCACGCAGATAAGCGCATGCAGGCCGCAGAGCTGCTGCTGCAGGAGCGTATTCCAGAGCGCCCTGCTATTATAAAAAATGCGGCCAAGCCGCAGCTGGAGCGGACGAAGGAGCCTCTTACCGGCACCCGCGTTCCTCTAAGGGAATTTACCAAACCGCGCGAAGTTCCCGAAGTATGCGTGTTATCCAACGGGTCATTTACAAGCGTAATATCCGATACCGGAGGAGGGTTCACGAGGTACGGCGGAATAGCGGTATCCCGCTGGCATGAGGATCCTGTTGCGGAGACACCCGGAAGCTGCATTTATATTCGGGATGTGTCGACGAATGCTGTATGGTCGCCTGCTTTTGAACCTTGCCGCGTGCTTGCGGAGGAGCGAAAAGCCCAGTTTGCGCTCGATAAAGCGTCCTTTACAAGCCGGAACGGATTTATCTCATCGATGCTGGAAATTTGCGTACCGCCCGATCAAAACGCCGAGCTTCGCCGCTTATCCTTGACGAATACAGGTGAGGAAGCCCGGGTCGTTGAGGTGACAACTTATTTGGAAATTGCGCTTGCTCCTCCCGCTGCGGACGAGGCGCATCCCGCCTTCAGCAAGCTGTTTGTCCAGACCGAATATGACGCTGCGGCGGAATGCCTGCTTGCCGTCCGGCGGCCCCGCGATATGAAGGAGAGGCCGAAGTGGGCGGTGCACAATCTGTCAATCGGATGCGATGCGCTTGGATCGGTCGAATATGAAACGGACCGTTCCTGCTTTATCGGAAGAGGTCACACCCTCGCCAATCCGGCGAGCCTGGAATGCCGCCTCTCCGGTACGGTCGGCGCTGTGCTCGATCCCGCTTTTGTTATGCGCCGCCGCATTTCGATCGGACCGGGGGAGACCGTCAAGCTGTTCACGGCTACCGGTGTGGCTGACAGCCGAGAGGAAGCTTTGGACGTAGCGGCAAGCTTGTGCAGCGAGCAGCAGGTAGAGCGTGCATTCCAGCTGGCATGGACGCACAGCCGGATCGATCTGAGGCATCAACGACTCAGCGCTATGGAAGCTGCTCAGTACCATACGATGGCAGGGCGACTGCTATACCAGTCGCCTCTTCGAGAGGAGCGGTCACTCAGCATTGCCGCCAATCAATCCGGGCAGTCTGGCTTGTGGCCGATGGGTATCTCGGGCGATCTGCCGATTGCGCTTGTACGAATACAAGATAAAGCGCAAATGCCTTTTGCGCTAAAAGCGTTGATCGGCCACTCGTATTTAAGGCAAAAGGGAATAGCTTTCGACCTTGTATTCCTTATTGAAGAGGCCGGAGGTTATTACCAGGAGGTGCAGGATGCGCTGCGCCGTTCCGCAGAGCAGACCGTAAGCGGTTCTTCAACGCCCGGCGGCGTGTATCCGGTTATGGCCGACAGGCTGTCGCAGGAGCAGCTTCATTTGCTCCAAGCCGTTGCCCGCATGACGCTCCGGGCTGACGGGCCTAGCTTTAAAGCACAGATTTCCATTCGCTCTGCAAGCCGTAAGCCAGCCGGATTATCAGGTGAAGCAAATGCGGCGCATAGGGCAAGGGAGCTTGCGAAAATGAATGCGAAAGAGTCGGAGTCGCTGCCAACAATTGGAGGACTTCCGCCGCAATTTCGGCTTCGTCCAGAGCGTGAGGCTGAAGCTGTCTCGACTCTAAGCGAGCCTGCGGATTACGCGCCTGAATCGCTCGAAGTATATAACGGCTCAGGCGGGTTTGCAAACGAAGGGCGCGAGTATGTTATAACGATGAGGAAAGGGAAGTTTTTGCCTGCTCCATGGAGCAATGTGATGGCCAACCCGAATTTCGGCTGTCTCGTTACCGAGCTTGGGACAGGTTATACCTGGTGGCGCAACAGCCGGGAGTTCAAGCTGACGCCATGGTCGAATGATCCGGTACTCGATCTGCCCGGCGAGGTATGCTATATCCGTGACGAAGCAACCGGGGACCTATGGACGGGAGCGCCTTCTCCAGAGCTTGGCAAGGACGCGTTTGATGYGACCCACGGCTTCGGGTACACTCGCTTCAAGCGGCAGACGAAAGGGATCAAGCAAAGTATGACGGTCTATGTAAGCAAAGAGGATCCGGTCAAATTTGTTACTCTTGAGTTGGAAAATAAAAGCGATGAGCCGCGCAGCTTGTCTGTCACTTATTATTGCAACTGGGTGCTAGGCGTACGAAAACAGATGAATGCGCCGTATATTATTTCCGAATGGGATGCTGAAACCCATGCCTTGCTTGCCCGCAACGCGTACCAAGAAACGTTCCGTGATGCGGTCGCCTTCCTTCAAATGCACGCAGAGCAGGAAGAGGGGGAAGCGGATGACGGCGGTTCGGGCTTCACCTATACGACGAACCGGTCGGAGTTCATCGGCCGCTCCGGCTCGTTAGCTTTCCCTGAAGGGATGCGGCAGGAGAGACTCCCGAATGCTGACGGTGTTTACGCCGACAGCTGCGGAGCGATTCAGATGAAGCTGACGATACCTCCCCGTGCTGTACGAAAAGTATTCATTCTTGTAGGCGCAGACGCAAATAAGGAAGCGGTGCAGAAGCTTATCCGGCGCTACGCCACGGCGGAGAGCTGCGAGGCGGCGCTGACGGATGTAACCGGTTATTGGAACCACACGCTTAACCAGATCGAGGTTAAGACGCCAAATCGCGAGCTTGATCTGATGCTGAACGGCTGGCTGCTGTATCAAGCGCTGTCGTGCAGAATGTGGGCCCGTACCGCTTTTTATCAAGCAGGCGGTGCGTATGGCTTCAGGGATCAGCTGCAGGATTCACTCTCGCTGCTGCATACGCTGCCGGAACTGACAAGGAAACAAATTTTGCTGCATGCATCGCATCAATTCATTGAAGGCGATGTTCAGCACTGGTGGCATGAAGAGACGGAACGGGGTATTCGTACCCGGTACTCGGACGATCTGCTTTGGCTGCCATATGCCGTATCGAGGTACATTACGCATACCGGCGACGTCGGCGTGCTTGATGAGACGGCGCCGTTTCTGACGAGCGGAATGCTTCAGGACGATGAGCATGAACGTTACGAGGCGACTGTTATATCAGAAGAAACCGCTTCGATCTACGAGCATTGCATTAGATCCATTGAGCGGGCATCCAGCTTCGGAGAGCACGGCATCCCGTTAATGGGAATCGGTGATTGGAATGACGGAATGAACTCGGTCGGTGACGAAGGCAAAGGCGAGAGCGTGTGGCTCGGATGGTTTTTATGCGAGGTATTGCGAAAATTCGCCGATGTATGTCAGCGGAAGGGGGATATCGGGCGCGCGGACCTTTACCGTGCCCGGAGGGCTTCCATTGCTGAAGCGTTGAATAAGCATGCATGGGATGGCGAATGGTATCGCCGGGCGCGTACGGATGATGGCGTATGGCTTGGTTCGGTGCGCAATGAGGAATGCCGGATCGATGCGATCGCCCAGTCGTGGTCGGTCATTTCCGGAGCTGCTCCGCAGGAGCGGGCGCGGCAAGCTATGCAATCGTTCGACCGTGAGCTGGTTGATCGCGACCTCTCCGTTGCGCGGCTGCTTACGCCGCCGTTCGATAAGACCGATCCGAGTCCCGGTTATATTCAAGGCTACCCGCCGGGCATCCGGGAGAATGGAGCCCAGTATACGCACGGGGTGATCTGGAGCATCGTTGCTTGGTGCGAGCTCGGTGAAGGAGACAAGGCAGTAGAGCTGTTTCATTTGCTGAATCCGGTCACTCACGCCCAAAGTCCGTCGGAAGTGCGTAAATACGCTGGCGAACCTTATGTGATGGCCGCTGATGTGTATACGCGGGATCCGGTGAAAGGCAGAGCGGGATGGACGTGGTACACCGGTGCATCGGGTTGGATGTATCAGGCGGGTATCGAATGGATACTCGGCTTGAGCCGCGAGGGCAGTAAGCTGATTGTGCGTCCTAACATACCGAAGGATTGGCCTTCTTACTCTGTGAAGTACAGATACGGAAGCTCTGTATATCACATAACCGTGCGGGCGAACGGCGCCACGAAGGATMAGGCCGAAGGCGTTACGGTCGACGGCAAGCAGGCAGAGAAAGAGCCAGCCGTGATAAATGAAGCCGGAAAGTCTGTCGGATTCTATATTCAGCTCGTTGATGACGGACAAGAACACAAGGTCGAAGCGGTTTTTCCGCTTAGCGGCTTCAAGACTTCGGTAAGTATGAGATAGGAAGGAAAGAAGCAGAGGAGAGCCTTATCTGAGGGCCTTGAAAAAGGAGTGTTTTTGGTAAAATCAAAGATTTTAGGGGGTTCGAATAGGACTCCCGATAAACAAAACGAGCCTTAGAAACGATTCTAATGGCTCGTTTTGTATTTTTATTTACTTGTTACAAAAAGCACATCAGTTAAAGGAATAGCCCCTTTATTCGGCTTGATCATGTATCTGAGCTGTATTTCTATCTTGCAAAATTGCAGTAACTTATCGCTTATTAGCGCCAAGCCGTGCTCTATCCTGCACATTTGCATGATAAAACCAAGTATTTCAGCAGTTTGATGAAAAAGTAGGCATCTATGTTGTATGGGATGCAGGATAGACGCACTACCTCACTGAAAACGAGCTCCTATCCTGCGACGATACAATATAGCTGTTTATCTTAGTCCTCCTTCATTAAAGCTCGCCTGACGATGCAATGTAGTGCGAGGATGAAAACACAAAGCATTATTCGAAATAGGTTATGAAATAAATAAAGTAACTTGATTCTTGCAAAAATATCTCCTAATCCATTTTACAATCCGTACATAAGACACAAAACGGCGTACATTAAGCATCGAAATTGTCTTCCCAGGAAAGCAGTAGATGTTTCGCGATTAAAAATAATGAGGAAATCAGTGAACGGTTCTATCACTCGATGGAGCTTGCCATGATCAATTACAATGAGCCTATGTACGCTGATTTGCTGGGCAAATGATCGCAAAAGTTTGATACATAAGCTAACATTTTCCGGATAGACTCGATGTGAAATAGCCGCAAGCGATGCTTGCGGCTATTTGCTAATGATTGTAATGTCCCCCAAACCTTGATAGTAATATGTGAAAATAAAGGATATAGCGCTGTTTGGTTGTCAACTAAAGAGGTCACCATTCTGTGACTAAACGAGAAAACAGGTAACCTCGTTACTAAATAGTAGGAGCATTCCTATTATGAAGAAATATGAGGTTTGAGAAACAAAAAGGTTCCTTGGTATGATGTTAATGGGTCCATGATGCTGACCAGCTCGGCTATAAGATGCTGAAGGACGCGGGTCTGACGGTATTAATTGCGGAGGGTACGGTGAATACGGGGGAGCATGCGTGGAATATGGTACAGCTGGACGGCGCATGGTACCATTTGGATTTCACTTGGGACGATCCGGTTAGCGCTAAGACAGCAGGCAAGGAAGCGCAGGAGAAAGC
>NZ_JBFTPE010000046.1:0-12679 GCF_056398325.1 Paenibacillus sp. 01T443 | reverse complement strand
GCTTGAAGCTTGAGTTCAGCACTATAACTTCGGTTATGTGTACGGCGCTCCAGCCCTTCATAACCGTACAGCTTATAGCGACGTTGCCATTTCATCAATGTAGTATTGTTAATCTTATATTTCTTAGCAGCAGCTAGAGAACCAATCTCTCCACTAGAAACTTCTTCAATGATATTGAGTTTCTCTAGCGAATTATATTTTCCCCCGACCATGAAAAAGCTCCCCTTACAGTTACAGGTTTTATTTTTTAACCTGTCTACCGTAGGGGGAGCATATCAGCAGCAAACTGCTCCTTTTATGTTCAACTATCGTTTCCCGTTAGTTGAACGGTTAACTTTTGAATGGCATTAAAATAATGTTTTTAGCGGAACATGACGGTCATTACTTATTTGTCCGCAAAAATCCAGACTTATCCATGATGTTACGTGATAATCAGCGAAACGATATGATCCTGTGAGATGGGGAAATTGAAGTCCAAATCATGGCCATCTTTTCTTTGATAGAGACATCCATACGGAGTTTCAGGAAGGAATCTACAGAGGCTTCGTTGCTTCTCCATTCCCGCTGACGCTGGGGTGGCGACGGCTGTTTTATGTGAGAGTGCTCGGCAGGTGTCGATTACTGGAATGCGGCGGATGAGTATGTTATTGCTAGTCAAGCTAAATAATCAGGTATAAAGTTACGATCGTTCCAATATATTTCTGAAGTGTTTTATTTCAGCCTAGGAGGAACAACGTGGAATACTTTATCACAGTAGAACCGGGAGTACGGGTATTCGTACAGGATTTGAATCCGACGGGGAACAAGACGATCTTGTTTATTCACGGCTGGCCTTTAAGCCATAAACAGTTTGAATACCAATTCGATATTCTTCCGTCTCTGGGCGTCCGGTGCATAGGCATGGATTGGCGAGGTTTCGGGAACTCGGATAAGCCTTTCACCGGGTACAGCTTAGATAGATTAGCGGACGATATCCGCGTTGTAATCGAGACGTTGAAATTACAAAATATAACACTGGCGGGGCATTCCGCAGGCGGAGCGCTAGCGATCCGTTACCTGGCAAGACATCAAAGCTTCGGGGTAACCAAGCTTGTTCTAATCGACGCCCAATCTCCGGGTTCCGTACCGCAACAAGATGCTAATAGGTTCATTGCGGGAACGTTGTCCGACCGGCCCCAGATGCTTGCAGGATTAACAGATTCCTTTTTTTTCAAATATATTACCGGAACTTTCTCGAATTGGTTCTTTCAAATCGGATTGCAAGCAGCGGGCTGGTCGACTGCGGCCGTCATGGTTACGTTAAGAGACGAGAACGTGCGAAACGATCTTGGGAAAATAAACGTGCCGACACTAATTATTAACGGTGTCCATGACAAAGTCGTTCCGTTCCCCAATGCCCAGGAAACCAATAAGTTCATCCGCAATTCGTTCTTGGTCCCGTTTCAATATAGCGGTCATGTTCCTTTCCTGGACGAACGCGATAACTTTAACCAGACCTTGATGCATTTTATTGAATGATTGCACAAACAGCCGGATTTTTCGCTTATCTCGAAACTCTCAATAATTCTGACACGACACAGTGATTGATACGTGAAAGTTGAACTTCCCCGACTTGATGACATTGTTCGGCGACATTAGGCATATTTCCGAGATGGGTGCCAGACAAGAACATTGTCCGATTCATACAGATCGGGATTCAGTGCAACTATTGCCCTTTACCTTAGACAGGTTACCGAGATTATCGGCAGCCTGTTTGTTGAACTAATGTTTCCCGTTAGCTCAATGATTCTTAGGAATAACAAAGCTTTCCACAATCTCATTTAAACTCACTTGCTGATCATTTTCTAAGGTCAAGAGGTTATCGAAAAGACTTAACGCCTTCCCTCTTACAACCCTTTGATCATTGAGTATTAAGACAACATTATGTTGTTCCTTAACAGAGTAATTTACAAATTTGAGCCTCTCCTCCATGCTAAGAACTCACCTTCTTGTTTAGTATTTCGATAGCAGCTGCCGCTGGGTAAAAACTACTCCATTATGAGCTTTAACTAACGTTCACCGTTAGTTCAATCATCAAAATTACCAACGTACACGAAATTCACTTTGCTTTTATTCAACCGTTCTTTGTGATAATACA
The DNA here is from genome assembly GCF_056398325.1 of Paenibacillus sp. 01T443. Lineage (NCBI taxonomy): Bacteria > Bacillati > Bacillota > Bacilli > Caryophanales > Paenibacillaceae > Paenibacillus > Paenibacillus sp. 01T443. The sequence continues at coordinate 10,542 of NZ_JBFTPE010000046.1, read as the reverse complement.
TACTTACGAAAATAATCAACAAATGGGGCATAAAGACTTCGCACCTCTTAAAGTACGTTCTTAAACTCTTCTTTGATAACTTCCGCTTGTTTAATTTCCAATTCAATTGAGTATTCACTGTCTTCATAGTCATTGAGCATATAATAAAAATATTCACATTCATGTTTCACAGCTTGAGTTGCATCCGCAAATTCACCAGAATCTTTCAAAAAAGATGCCCATGATAGTTCCTTACGTTCATACCTTAAAATCAGACAGCCTAAATAGAAATCATTTAATGAATCTGGGAACGTTTCGAACGGCTCAGAAAATGCGTAGCTATTTACAATTTTCACTGCGTCCCCGATAAATTTTTTTGTTGTAAGTTCGATAATCCAGTACGGAGGTCTATCCATCTTTTCTATTACTTCATCACAAAATAAGAAATAGTGTTTGTACCAAATAAGGTTAGATTCAAGCATAATGCCTATTTTTCTTACGAACTGTTTGTTAAGTTCAAACTTCATAAGTCACCTCCTAAAACTCCAAATTGAACATATTCTTTGCTCAAGACTGTAATCCCTTTCGTACTATTCTATCCGTTGAGCTAATCTGCCCGTTAGCGCAATGAACAAACCTCAAAGCAATACCCTATCCTCAATCTATCCGCTACCGCCTTTTATTTCTTTATACCTTTCATCAGTCCATGGGAATTCCCTCAGTGGTATAATCTGATATCCATGCTCATGTAAAAGTTCCCTAGCTTCGGAAGTGAAATTGTATCCTACTGCGATTTTTCTATTTAAAGAATCTTGTCATACTTTTTTTAAGGCTTTTCTTATTGTGAAAAAAGGATTACCTCACCATCATCAAAAATAAAGCCATTGACCAACCCTTCATTATCGGTCAAAAGGTGTTTGTAACGAGGTGAGACCAACTTTTGTACCTGCCCGTTAGCTTAATGATTAATTGAACGCCGGGTCTCATAACAATTATGAACGACACCGACTCTACCGGTGTCGTTAGCGTCTCTGTGACTGTCTGTTCATAAAGTGCCGCTATCTACGAATCTACATGGAAGAAACCCATTCATACAAATAGCTGCATCTCCATAAAATGTGGTATCCGTTAATGCAGGAAGGAACTCAAAGCAGAACATCTATACTTTGAGATCGCAAACGTGATTTACTTACAATTTCTAATATTAATAATACGCCGAACGGCTGATCATCTCATTCTCACGAAACATCAGCTGGAATAGAATAAGAGGAGATGGTAAATTGAAATTTATTCGGATTAACAATGAACTTTGGGATATGTCTAAATATCTTCCGGGATTAGCGCTTCACACGCTTCGGAAAGAATTGCAGCAGGATTTCATTGGAACGCTACGTAAGGCAGCGGGTATTGGATATAAGCTTGTAGAACCTACAAACTACGGGGGACTAGCAGCCGATGAATTTGTGGAAACTTTAAAAAGTCTCGGTTTGGGAGTGGTTTCCACCCGTATCCTCCCGAATTTGGATGAGCTGGAATTTCAACTCGATTTCGCCAAGAAGATTGGCGCTAAGTATTTCTATACAATCTTCGTTGACAAGGAAAATTTCAAGGATAAAGCGTCGATTCAAGAGGTCATCAGAAGGCTGAAGATTATGGGAAAGGAGGCAAAACGGCGCGGAATTCAGCTTCTGTACCACCCCCGCGATAATGAATATGGAATAATTGGCGGGAAACGTATTGTGGACCGAATAATCGAAGGAGTCGGAACAGATTTGATGAAGCTGCTGATTGATATCTACTGGGCAAAAAAAGCTGGAGTGGATCCTTTGCAAACTCTGTATAAATATAGAGGACTCGTCCCGATTATACATGTAAAAGACATAGATAAAACCGGCGGTTTCACCGAGGTAGGAAGTGGCATTATTGATTGGCCTTCCATTTTTTGCGCGCTCAAAGATGTCGGGGTACACTATTATTTCGTGGAGCAGGATGATCATTCTCCTGATCATTTCGAATCCATAAAAACAAGCCTAGATTATTTAAGGTCAATCAATGTTGCTTGAATTTCAGCCACCACATAAATAAAAGGAGAAAGAGCTCTGGATCTCTTTCTTTATGCAGTGATCGATGAGACATCGAGCGAGCGTCTCATCGATTAGTGCCAAAATCATGATTAACGTTTTTCTGCGAAAACCGTACTAAAACTGCTGTCGATGCCCTCGATAAACAAAGGTACAGCGTAAACGATGTTCAATCCGGACAAGTCGCAGTTTAAATTCATATCCTCAATAATAAATAGGAATCGGCCATCCTTACGGCCCGTCCCGGCAACTATTTGATGAAAAGCGATTCCTTCATCCAGCGTTTGTGCCGCTGAGGCGGAAATGAAATCAAGGCCTATGGCACGCAATGATTCAAATATCATTAAATACTGAGCTGCAGATGCTGAAAAACCCGGGTTACGATTGCCGTAGCGAACTGGATCCGAATCTCGGATTTTACCGAACCCTGTGCGTACAAGCAGCAGATCTGAACCTGCGATCCGATTCGCAAATGGCTCGAGATCTTCTTTTGTAATCAGTTCATCATCCGATTTGGGAATGTCGAGGGTCTTCGTACGGGTGAAGATGAAATTATCAATGGGCAGCTCGCTGAGCTTTTTACCTTGCGGGTTGAAGTGCCACGGACCGTCAATGTGCGTGCCGTTATGATTAATGGTATTTATGAAAAATTGATTGTATAAATCGCCCTTGTTAATACTGAATTGTTGCCGGATCTCAACAGGAGGATTGTCTTTATACACCGGCGTATGTATGCTAAGTGGATAGGACAGAACCAATCGCTTCATATTTCGCTGCTCACCTCTTCCTAATATTTTGCCGTAACGCTGCTAATCATTCTTCGCTTCACCTAGGCAGCATGAATCATCTGTCAGGCTTTTGTACGGACCTATATTTATCATATTATATAAACCGTTTATTTGTGCTTCAAAGTTTCAATAGCACCTGCTCAATCATGTGTTATTCAACTATCGTACCCGTTAGCTTAAACCTACAGATTTTCGAAAACGTAGCTTAAGCACTTTTATTATTATTTTTATTTAAAAGCTTATCGCTTATTTGCCAAATTCCAATAAGAAGGAATAGCATATTTGCTGCCCACGTTAGACCAATCATTCCAAGATTCAAGGAGCTTTCCTCTGACAGCATAGTTCCTAATTCTTTATCTTGCGGAAATAATGTTAGTCCAAGTACTAATGCTCCAGTTTGAAAGATAGTGGAAAGGATTAACCATACAAAAGCTTTTGTCTTATGAATAATCGACATTCTTATTAAAACAAATGCGCTTAAAAGAAAAATGATCGTAATGCAAGTGATAAAAAGTGTCCATGTTCCCTCTTCCAATTCTAAGTGCATGAAGCCACCCCATCCATTTAGATTTTCATAACGACTCCCTCATAATTTCTTTTTACTGGTTTATAAACACAGACTCCTTAGAATTACTTATGGTTGAACTCCTTATTAAACTAAACTGCCCGTTAGTTCAACAATTGAGATGAACAGTATCATCCGTTAGCGCAACAAAGGCTGCCAATCATCCGCGGCAGCCTCGTGGTGTAATTATTGAACTATCGTTTCCCGTTAGTTCAACGTCCACCAGCCGATTCTAATCTTTCCAGTGCATGATTCCAGTTCAGGTTTTGGTTTGTCGTTTAGCATTGCAATGAGCTCGACAGAATGACCATCCGGGTCATCGAAGTAAATAGAAACCGCCGGCATAAAAGGGAAAACCATCAAATTCTCCGGAGAATCACCAAAGAAATTGGTACTTTCAATACCAAGCTCTTTTAAGTAATCACTTGCGTGTATGATATCCTCTACATCAACCCGAAATGCAAAATGCTGCCGCTGTACAAGTTGAATCAAAAAGCCCACTTATGGTCCGAAGGTAGGCACTCATCACAAAGTAATTTATCGTTGTAAATTGCCCCATTGTTTAATCCAATTAACGCATCACGCCTTTCTCTATCTGTTGTCCAACACCCACAATTCGCACATTTGCCGCAATTCATGATTTCAGGGTTTAGTATTCGAAATGAAGATTGGTTCCACTTTAGCAAAACCTTCTCGTCATCAGATTCTAAAGTTCGATTCTCACACAGCTTGTTTTGGATTTCAGGAGACAGTTCAATTTCGCTCTCATCAATTTCAACATAGTAGCTGATGCTGACTAAAACAGTTTTCTTCAAATTGCACCTCGCTGGTTTTTAGTTCTGTTCTCAGATATTCCTCAAGGGTTAAACTCTGCCCAATAGTTTTTTAAAAAAACGCAGTAGCTGCCACAACAATCTGCTCATTGTTAATTCAACTAAAGTTCTCCGTTAGCTTAGCGCTATAAGGTTATCTACGCGCTCTGATAATTCCAAAAATACTTTCCCCCAACCATTAGTTATCGAGATTTCTTGGAGAGGTCCCGTTGGAGCAAACATATTATGAACTTGTAAAAGTGCAGTTCTATCCTTGGATTCAAGGGTCACCGCAATGACTTCAATTTCAGCAATTAGCTCTTCAATATGCTCATATTTTGACCATAAAAGAATGGACGACATGGTGCATCATTTCCCCGTTGGGAATGGGACTATGTTCTTGTCACTAGTCGTGAATGGGATCAAGTTCTTGTCATCAACAAATGACAAGAACTTGAACCCATTAATAAAAAAAACCGCAATTTGCGCGGCTTTAATGGGACAATGTTCTTGACTTCCGACAGTTTTGTATTTGGTGTCATACACTATATTGCTCCATTTTTCGAGGATAAAAAAATAAGTCATTCCCTTCCCGTGCTAAAATGAAAAAATCTTGTTTTCGTTCAAAAATATGAGTGTATTCACAAAAGCCACGCTTCTTATACAGTAACACCATTCCAACCACAAGAACTAAAATCACACTTGCTAATATTGGTTCCCGCATACGATTCCCCCTTTGTCAACTAGACTATAATAGTTGGAAAATGTTGCATTAACCTGCCCGTTAGCGTAATGAAGGGCTAGGGCTACCATATGGCAGCCCTTTCGGTGTTCAACTATCGTTTCCCGTTAGCATAAGCATAATAGATGTAGGGTAGTGAAAAATGGTATCGACCTGACGGTTATACGATTATTTTCTTCTCACAGTTGAATGAATAATAGTTTAAATGAAGCAGATCCCAAATCAAATATTCGATGCCTGCTTGCGAAGAATCAATATGATTGTATAAATCTTTCCTTGATCATGCAAATTAAACAAATGGATAAAGGGGCATGAGACTTTAGGAGGCTAAATCAACATGGATACATTTAATGATATCGAAGACCGGAAAGACGGGGTTAATAAGGATGTTTATGGGGTTCTTAGGGAGGAGACGGAAGTTGATTCCGACGTTAATGAGGACCGCAATCGAGAACAGCAATTGGACGACTCTTTTCAGGATTGGTACCGCAATATCGGGTATTGGGTTCAGCAAAAAGATGATGTGACCCAGGTGCCGAAGTCGAACGTCTTTGATGATTTACCTGATATAGAAACCGAATAAATGTACGATGAATGTGAAAAAGGATGATGATTTTTGTGTTATGGGACCAAGTTCTTGTGATATGGAACTTGATCCCAAATTTCACTTGTGCTTATTTTTTATTTAGATTTCTTAAAACCATCGGCATCTTTTTTTCTTTCTTCGTTAACTTCTTCTCTGACTTGTAATTAGGATTCGCTGATTTAAACCTCGCCGCATCCATTCCATCTATTATGTTCATCTTAATACCTCCTTTGGTTACTGTTATTGTCTCCTTATTTAATTGCAAAATGGGTTCCAAATACTGTTGCGACAGCAATAAATGTTCTACTTTTGGGTATCATAAGCCCAAGGTGGTGTATTAGAATGTGGATAATAAAGACCGAACATAAAAGAGATGCAGACGGCGGAATTGCAGCGCTAGAACTCGAAACAGAAGATAAGCGTTTTGATGTAAATATTAGATGGGATGGCTGCGCTGAGATCCATGTATATTCAATTACGGAGGAAAATCGTGAAATAAATGACACCTTCCATACATGTGATTTAAAAGGAATTATCGATGTGTTGCAGTCACTCAACAGCGTATGCAAAGATTACTTTGGTGAAGGAAGCTATTGGGAGGACACTCATGATGTTGAATTTGTCTGAACTCGGAAATCTTCACGCCGATATCCAAGCCGTTCACGAGATTGTCCGAACACTAAAGGTTATAATCGATGGTAAAGAAATTGAAATTGATATCCTCAGAAATCAGAACGGCCATTATTTTTATGAGCTAAGCCATTACTATAAAGACGCGGACAAAACCGATCCTCACGATCCATCGGAAAATAGATATTCATCTGTTGAAGAAGCGGCACGAGGAGCACTCCGCTGCGCTACGATGTTTTATCGGAGTACGGATGAAGGTGGAGCTTGGGTGAGAAATAAGTCTTTCACTCAATAGAAAAATACGGCTGCTGAATATCACGAGACACCATAATAGGTGTCATATAACTAATCTGCCAGTTAGCTTAACGAAGGGCTACCATGCGGTAGCTCTTTCGGTGTTCAACTATCGTTCCTCGTTAGCGCAATCAAGCTCTTCATTCCTCCACTATGTATGAATACACCCATTATTACTCTAGGATCTCAATATCAACCATTCAGTTACATTTTCCTTTAGCTTACTCTCTTTGTACTTGTACCAACGTTTGCGATACCATGTTCTATTATTCCATCTTTAAATCTTCGAAACACTCCTCTTCCTTGCATGGCACCAAATAAAGCTTCTCTAATGTCTTCATCCTCTAGAGTCCCAACATTTTCGTGGTTTCTTCTGACTGGATGAAATCTTGGTGTTGACTCTCACGTTGCGTGATACTCTATAATCGGTGTTGAAGGAGGTCATAACAGTTGAGAGTAAAAGAAGTAGCAGATTTAGTCGGTATTAGCGTCCGTACGCTGCATCATTATGATGAAATTGGATTGTTAACACCCGCTCAGGTAACAGACGCCGGTTATCGCCTATACTCCGACACCAATCTCGAGATGCTGCAACAAATCCTGTTCTTTAGAGAAATTGGCCTCCCACTAAAAAGAATTAGTGAGATTATCAACGATCCGTCATTCAATCGACTGGAAGCGTTGGTATTGCATCGAAAGATGCTGCTCGATAAACGTGCCCGCCTCGATAAAATGACAGTGACGATTGATAAGACAATACGGTACACGAAAGGAGAGATTCAAATGTCAAACAAAGAGAAATTTAAAGGCTTTGATTTTAGACATAACCCGTACGAACAGGAAGCACGGGAACGTTGGGGGGATGAGGCCATCGACAAGGCTAACGCTTCAATTGGAAGCCTGTCTAAGGAAGAACAAGCAGGAATTACTGAAGAAATGGTTGCGATTTTCGTAAAAATTGCGGCCGTTCGGAACTGCGCCCCTGAATCAGAAGAAGCTCAAGCGGCAATTGGTGAATGGTATCAATTTTTGAATAGCAAGGGCCACTACTACTCGCTCGAAGCCTTCAAAGGATTAGGGCAACTGTATGTGGAGGATGGACGGTTCACTAAAAACATCGACCAGTTTGGTGACGGTCTGACAGCATTCATGCGCGAAGCGATGGCAATATACGCTGATAATTCTAAATAATCTATTACAGTAACCTGCCCGTTAGCTTAATAAAAAGAGCAGTCCACCATAGCACCTGCTCATCCATGTGTTATTCAACTATCGTTTTCCGTTAGTTGAATCCACTTTTATTTTCAAATGACTCTTAAGAACATCCTGTTTTATCAATAAAGTCCATACGAGTCCTCGTCAAATATGCTCCCTGAGCAACAATGCTATTCCGTCCACTGCACATGGCGCTGTTGCGTAAATCTTCCATCAGCTTAACCCCTTAGGCAGATGTGCCTTCGATTTCGTTATATCCTCTTCAATGAATTTCGTCGGGAATGAGATCATGTTCATGTCACCCGACAACTGATGCCGAATTGTTCTTGACTCGCTTGAAGTTGACGAGAATAAGCCGTCCAATGGCGACTATGCCCCACCCATAAAAACAGAAGCCGCCCTCAAAGGTTGTTATCAAACTTCCTTTGAGGGCGGCTTTTGGCCATCTACCTACGTTACATCTCTAAGAGTTACAGCATTCCAACACGAACGGATTGCACCACTGACGCTCTCACTGCTTAACTCGAAGATTCCGTGTAGATGGGCCTTCAACATATAAACAAATGTGCCGTAATGCATCTGCACCATCATTTTCGGATTCATCGGGATAAACAGCTTCTCCTGAATGGCTTCTTGATATAACTCGTTCATTGGCCCACACCATCCGCCGGTATAGGCTTCTTGCTTTACCTCTTCGTAAATGTACGGCGAGAACGAATACTGCTCAATAAATTGAAAGCCCTGAGGATATTGTTTCCCCAATTCGATAACCCGATTCCAACCTAATTCAAATTTTTCACGAGTCGTTGTGCCCTTCAGCAAGCCTCCTCGCACATACTCTCCGTTAAACGTAACAATGGCTTTGTACAATTCGTTAACGATATCTTCTTTACTTTTGAAATAATGATAAATATTCCCTGTCGATACACCAGACTCCTTGGCGATAAGCGCCATTGAAGTAGCCTGTAATTCCTTTCGGAAGATGATATTAAGTGTTGTTTCAAGGACAGCCTGCTGCACCTTGTTATAGTTCTCAAACATTAGGTTATCCCGCTCCCACCATAAGATCGAATGATCATTCTAATCTAACATACACCTCATACAATCCGTAGTCAAGATTGTCAGATCGACCTGGCGCTATGACGAAGTGTTTCATAATGGGCTTACATATAATTCTTAAAGATCGTCTCCAAATATTCTTCAATGGACACAGAATTTCTAAGCGCCATCAGATCATTGCCTGCTGTTCCGATGACAGTGCGAAATTTATTGCTCTCTCCAGTCGCCAAAGCGGCTATGGCATCTACGATAATCTGAGGATCATCCAATGTAGAGCTGGATTCCGCATGATTCATTAAATTCTGCACTTTCGTCATCAGATTATCGTAATCACGTATGTTATCATCTCGGTTCCAAGTGATACTGTTCTTGAAATTATTTCCTGTAGAACCTCCCTGCTCGATCAATCTAAGTTCGATATTCAACGGCTTCAGCTCGTAATAAAGACCTTCCGTCAGTCCTTCCAAAGCAAATTTCGACATATTATAGAGAGATCCGAGCGGCACCGCTGTCGTGATTCCCATGAAAGAGCTAATATTGATGAACATGCCTCCGCCATTGGCTCTGAAATGTGGTATAAATTTACGAATGACATTGATCGGTCCTCGCGTATTAACGGCGAATTGCCAGTCGATCGCTTCCTCATGGGCTAATTCCAACGGACCGTAAGTCCCCATACCTGCATTATTGATGACGACGTCGATCTTACCGAACGCGGCAATGGCTTGATCTACCGATGTTTGAACTTCTTGCACATTGGTTACGTCCAGTTTAAAAATTTTGATATTATCGTAACCGGTAAACTCCGTTTCTTTGTCTGGTGTACGCATGGTTGCAGCTACGTTCCAGCCCATTTCAGCAAACCGAATCGCCGTAAGTTTTCCCAAGCCTGAACTGGTTCCCGTAATAAAAACTGTTTTACTCATATTAATACCTCCAAATTATATATTGAACGTTCATTCTATACCGATTAAAGGTTTAGATCGAATGTTCATTCTATTATGAAACAGAATTCGTATTCTGTCAAATACTTCAGTCGCAAGCCTTTTTCTCTGATAGCGACTACCTGCTTGGTCACAGTATCAATGTATATCCCTATTGACCCAATTAATTCGTCTTGAGTAGTCTTGAAGGTAACCTTATAGATGTTATTTGATGTCTTTATAGAGTCCTTCTCAACCATAATTGGTACTTCTTCAAAAATCGATTTTTCTACTGAGGCTTCCTTCCTGACACCGAATACAGTTTTCTTTGCGGTGTCACTTACTTGTCTCCAAGCAATATTTCTTAACTCGCTAAATGTGTGATCTTCTTTATTCTTTTCGGTGTGTGTACTTGTTTTATCGAGGTGTTTTGAATCGTATCATTAGCTGGAGTTATAGTATCAACTTGGGTAGAATATCCACATTCACTTAAAATAAATACAATTGTTAAACACTAACACTGAAAAGCTTTATTTTTTCAGTTTGATTTTCCTCCTTTTTTAATTTCTTCTCTTTTCTTCTCTAATGTTAAAACGTCGATACTATGCACTTTGTTTCATAATTGCAAACTGATTATGTTGCATTATTCTGCCCGTTAGAATTCCTGTAAAACGAATAAATTGGAGTTTGAACAAAAACGAGCGCCTTTGTACGATGGGGTTACGCACGAGGTCAATTGCCTCAAAAAACCCATCAGGAGGTCGCTCTACTATGAAGTTTAAGGCACAAGACAAGCAAAATCAACTCATTGAAAACATTACCGTTCATCACCTTGTCATCGGCGTAGATACGGCGTAGATATCGCCCA
>NZ_JBFTPE010000045.1:0-16294 GCF_056398325.1 Paenibacillus sp. 01T443 | reverse complement strand
ATCTCGATTAGTACGCAGCATCACGACACCATCCGTTCGTTTTAATTACTATAATTATACTATATTAACGCGGTGTCGTGTTAAATTAATTAAACAAAAAGAAGACTGTCGAGACTTTCTCGACAGCCTGAGGATCAACCAGAAAGAACTGGTTGATCCCATAATACGAACGGGCAGGATAGTTAAAGATCTGTCGAGAATACTGTAGTTAGAAATTGTTCAATAATTGTATAGAAAGAAGACAGTGATAAGCGTTACTCTCCCAAAAAAGAGGTGGAAGCATGGCATTCCAGGATTCCGTTGAAGGTTATATTGAAATACAAACACAAGAAGAGATGGATTGTTTTTTTGATTCTGTCAGTGGATTTCATGATGGTTTAATTAAGGAAGTCCACTTAATAAATGACGCATACATTGATAAGAATTTATCAATGGTTTGCGGCTTTAAGTACAATATGAGAATACTTATTCAACGTCAATGGGAAAAACCATCCGCTGTCGAACTCCTTTTAGGTGATGTAGTCGAAATGAACTTACCTAAATTGAATTACGAAATATATAATTCTTTTGGTTCAATTCATATTTCTAAATCCAATGAAACTCCTGAAATAACGATAAATCTCGATGGCAATGTATTTGTCTGTAGAAAAATGTTATATCGCGATGTCTCCGAATGGATGGGAAGAGAAAGTCGATTTGGTGATGAAATTAAAGTGAACAATTCTTTCCCAGTAGAGAAATTAGAGGATGGTTGGGTACTATGTTCAAACTGTTTTGAAGCGTGGCAACCGATTAATAGGAAAGTGTTAAAATGTCCGAAGTGTTTTTTTGATGCGGAATTACAAATTATTAAACGATAGTTGAATAACACACATGATGAGCAGGCGCTACGGTGGCCTGCTCATTTTATTAAGCTAACGGGCAGGATTGTTCAATAACTTCGCGAATACTTAAAAATTGATAATTTTCGCGAAGTTCGTAAATACACTGTTAACCGAAACTTCCTAGGTCAAGAACATATGGGTAAACCCTCAAAGCCAGAAGCATCTAAGGTCAAGTTCGGATAAGGGCATATGAAGGTCAAGGTTGGATATGGGCATATAAAGGTCAAGAATGGATAAGGGCATAAGAAGATCAAGACATATTCGGTGGGTAACTCTAAGAAGAGGAAGCATCGGCTAACACCGCAATCACGCTTCGGGCTACGCCCTCGAAGTTGAGAAGCCAAGTAGTAGATTCAGCCGGACACATCCGACTCCGTCGGACGTCGAGAATTCAAGAACGTTAGCCGAAAGAAGTTTTTACATGTTTAGGAGGAGTCTATATGATATTAGAAAAAGTTATAAATAGAATTGTAATACAAAGTGAATATAAGGATTTTGTTGATAAGTATATAGATAATATACTTACCGAATTTAAAGGTAAGATTCATAGCATTTATATGTGTGGCTCGATTCCAAAAGGAACTGCTAAACCTTTTAAGTCAGATGCAGACTTTACTATTGTATGTGTAAATCCCAAAGATATTGATTACGAAAGATTGTCAAATATTAAAGACAATCTTTTGGAAGAATATCCAGTAGTAACTAAGATTAATACGATAATTTGCTCGATTGACGATGTATTAAGTAAACCGAATGAGTGGGGTTTTTGGATTAAGATAATTTGTGTTTGCATATATGGTCATGACGTTGGTGAAAGAGTGCCACCGATAATTACTTCTCCAGAGTTCATTTTAGACTTAAATACAGAGACCAAGGAGGAAGTAGATCGTATACATAGTTTACTTTCTAATGCTAGTGATAACACAATGAAAACTAGATATATTAAAGGTTATTCTAAGAGATTAATTCGTGCATTATACTCTTTGGTTTTAGAAGATATAGGTGTATGGCAAGATGACATTATTAAGATGAAAAATGCCATATTAGACTATTGTGAGATTGACTCCGCTTTAGTTGATTATCTGTATGCTTGTTACTTGGATAGTCATGTACCTGTTGAAGAGTTTCTTGGAATTGCAGATGAAGTATATAGCTATTTTGAGAACGTCTTAAATACAATGGCTGCTTCCAGAACTTCCTTCGGCTAACACCATATTGACGCTCGGGGTCACTCTGAGAAGCGAGTGACCACATCCAGCCCCCTAAGCCCGTCGGGACGTCACTGCATTAGGTGTTCGGCAAGCCTCACAACTATAAGCAGCGGCTCTAAGGGGCCAGGACGTCGTCAATACAAAACGTTAGCCGAAATTTCCTAGGTTAAGAACATATGGGTAAACCCTCAAAGCCAGAAGCATCTAAGGTCAAGATCGGATAAGGGCATAAGAAGATCAAGACATATTCGGTGGGTAACTCGAAGAAGAGGAAGCATCGGCTAACACCGCATTCACGCTTCGGGCTATTCGKCCTTCGGTCCTGTTAAGCTAACGGGGAACGATAGTTCAATAAGAAGAGGGCTACCGACATCATTAGTTCGGCAGCCCTCTTTTCATTATCAGTCCCAAACACTTTTCATCACGTATTCATTAAGCTAAAGGGCAGGATTGCTCAATAACATCCTAGAATACTTACCTAATATAGTATTTGATGTTAGGAGGGCGAAAAATGGAATTCATATTTATTCGGCACGGTCATGGCGAACATCTCAACGATTATCCAAATCGGTTGAATACTCTGCATCCTAGTCTTACAGAGTACGGCAAATTTCAAGTAACGCAACTACGAAATGAAATTAAAATTGATCCTGATGATTTAGTTCTTGTAAGTCCAACTAAACGTACAATTGAGACGGCAACTATTATAAAAAACGGTATGGACTTCATCATTTCTCCATTTGTTGGTCCGAGAATGTTTCCTCAGAACCCAGAACTTCCTTTTTTAGCTTGTGATCACATTCTTTCTAAAACTGAAATTACAATTCTGTATGGAGATACTGAAATTCTTGATTTCAATTTGGATTGCTGGAAAGAAGGGATCAATGGGATCGAACAAGATTTTTTTGAAGGATATGCTACGCGGTTATTAGATTGGATCGGGGAAAGCTATAAAAAAATATTCGTTATTTCACATGATGGTACGATAACGAATTACCGGATATTGCTTGGAGAAAAAGGATTAACCAGAAAAGATTTTCTCGGTGAGGCTGGGGTATATCGAATGAATTTGTAGCCTTTTGGTCGCTAAGCTAACGGGGAACGTTAGTTCAATGAAGGACCCTATACAAACGAAAAGTGAGCTGCTGCGGCAGCTCATTTTTACATCTTCACAAAATATAGGTTTTTGTACAGATACACTGCTGAGTGTTAAGCTAACGGGCAGGTTAGCTCAACATCATGGGCGGAAACCGATCTCCTGGTAGATGAACGATTTATCAGAGGAATTGATGAATACGATTGGAATAACTGATTCCTAATCCTTCCAAATGCGTGGTATTCTATTCATATTCCGAGTTTTCATACCTGATTAAGTAAAATAGAAATATTGGGGGCGATAACATGCTTCTATCTGAACGCCTGCCATTGGCGGCAAGTTTGTACCCTGAGGCGCCAGCGCTTTTGAGTCACGGGCAGATAATAAATTATGGGGAACTTCATCGCCTCGCTGAACAGTTCAGTCATGATCTGTATGACGAGGGTCTCCGGCCCGGTGATCGACTTGCTCTTCTCGGGGATCCTAATCCCCAACTTGTTCTAGCGCTTTATGCCGCGGTAGGGATCGGTGTTATCCCGCTTGTGCTGTCCCCTTTGCTCACTGTTACCGAGATCGCGGCCATTCTAGAGGATGCTGAACCGCACATGCTCATCCATGACAATCGTTACTCCGATACCGCTAACTACACGATACAGCTTCTCTCGAATCCACCGAAACTGTTCAGGACGAAAGAAGGTTCGAGTTCTACTTCGCTGAATTCTCCTTTGCGGAAGAAGCTTGAGCCGTCTCCAGTTGGTAATTGCAAGCGAACTGCAGACGATACAGCCGTTCTGATCTATACAGGCGGAACAACAGGCAGACCGAAGGGAGTAATGCATTCGCATAGTGGAATGGCAGCCTGGAACCAATTTACTCCTTCCGCCGGTTTCGGTTATGATATCGGACGTCGTGTACTGGTGCTCAACATATCGCATCTCGTTGGGCAGTTCCAGATGTGGGCGACTATGGCTGCCGGAGGATGTCTGGTTTTTCTGGACGAGTATCCAGCAAACGTGCACCGAATACTGGAGGCCGTGGAACGCGACCGAATTACGCATCTCAGCACTGTCGGCCAGTTGCTTCGCGACCTCACTCGAGAGGCGTCCGCAACCAGCAGGGATATGCGAAGTCTGAAGGTGATCGGTTGCGGAGGGTCCGTCATTGCACCGGAAACCCTGCTGGACGCGATAGCGAAATTCCCGGGAGCATTGATTGTCAATAATTATTCGCAAGCGGAATGCGGAATGTCTATCAGCCGATCATTTCCCATCCAGCATCAAGACGATCCGATTCGCCTTCTATCAGTAGGTCGTCCATCCGATCTAGCGGACCAGGGGGAACAGGCCTTTCATGTTCGGATTATTGGCGGGGACGGTCGGGAGGCAGAAGTAAATGAGCCCGGTGAAATAGTTGTTCTCGGCGCGCAGACTATGATCGGGTATTGGCGCCAACCGGAGGCCTCTAACGAAGCGATGCTTGACGGTTGGGTTCGGACCGGGGACGTTGGCTATTTGGATACCGATGGCTATCTTTATGTATTGGATCGCCTGAAGGATATGGTTATAGTAGGCGGTTCAAACGTGTATTGTGCTGAAGTGGAGCAGGTGATTACAAACCATGAAATGGTTAGTGATGCGGCCGTGATTGGTCTTCCACTTCTCTGTGAAGGTGAGACGCTCGTCGCTTGCGTAATTCTGCGGGATGGCGGTAGCTTGAATCTGGCACAGCTGCAAGCGTTTTGTGAACCAAGTCTCGCACGGCACAAATGGCCATCTCATTTATTCATTTTAGATACTTTGCCTCGAACGGCCGTGGATAAGGTGGACAAAAAGCGGCTGCGTAAGCAACTATCCTTATTTTTATCCGAAGGGTTAAGCTAACGGGTAACGATAGCACAACGGGGCAGGAAAGTTTAACGAAATGAGTGGTGATATTGAGAACGCTCCTTGATTGGTTAAACCGAAAACGAATTATTCGATGCCCTGTGTGTAATAACGAGCTAAACGTTTATGCTTACTGCTCTGATGAATCTTTGATATTGTTGTGTGCATCATGTAAAGAGTATTATTTTAAATCGGTTTCAACCTCTGCCACTGTCAAATATGAAGTGCCTGAAGCTCTCATGAAGGGCAGCACTTGAAATCGTTGGCGTATTTGTTATAATGGCAATAGTTTTTTAGGAGGTGCTTTATTTGATCACCCATTACATGCGTTTACGGTAAAAAGAGGTGCGGTACAGGTTGACTCATCCGTTTTTTTTGAAAGCGGGATCGGGTCTATTTGTGGTGCGCCTTTTTCATTTACCTAAACAAATGAATGAGGTGTTTTTGTGTTGCGTAAAAAGAATAAAAAGCCCGTCGTTGCCGGGAACAGATCCCGCACGAATCCAAATAAAAGCGGAGGCAGCCCTAACTTCTCCGGTCAGCATTTCCTGCATAACAAACGCGCGGTGCGTGATTTGATCGAAACGGCAAAAATTACGAAAAAAGACGTCATCATTGAAATAGGGGCCGGCCTCGGCGCGATCACGCTGCCTTTGGCGGAGAAGGCGAGGATCGTCATCGCTTTTGAGAACGATGCCGCGTATGTTCGAAAATTGATCGGCAAGGTGGAAGGCGAATCTAATATTAAAATTGTTCATGGCGATTTTATGCAGGTATACCTTCCTAGAGAGCCCTTTTGCGTCGTGTCGAATATCCCTTTTTCGATTACGACTCCAATTCTGAGAAAGCTATTGGATGATCCTTCTACCCCGCTGCAGCGGGCCGCCATAATTTTAGAGAAGGGAGCGGCCAAACGGTTTACCTCTTCAGTCGTGACGAATCCGCAGCTATTAAGCTGGAGGATGAGGTATGACATGGAACTGGTGCAGACACTCCCCCCGGGTTATTTTTCGCCGCCTCCGAAGGTGGAATGCTGCATATTATCGATATGGAGAAAGGCATGCCCTGAAGTTCCATGCCGCTATGGCGCTTTGTTTACGGGTCTTGCTGAATGGGGGCTAAGAAATCCGAAGTTACCTTTCGGCGGAGCGTTCAGTACCGTCTTTACCCCCCCGCAATTGAAACATTTGGCGTCGAGCCTTGGGATCGACCGGGATAAGCCGGTTTACGCATTAAACGAACGCGAATGGGGCGTTATTTTCCAAACAATGCTGGACCATGTCCCTTCCTATCGGTGGCCGAAAACTTCGCATAGCCAAAAACGGAAGCGAAACTAAGTTTCGTTGCTCAAAAAACGCTCAATGCTGGAGGCCACTTAAGAACTTGTAGATCGATAGTTTTACAAAAAAAAGGAGCAGTTGTTCCAGCTGTGGCAGCTGCTCCGTTTCCATTCAACTAACGGGTAACGATAGGTCAACAAACAAGGAGCGGTTTGCTGCGGCAGCTGCTCTTTTTTAGCTAACGGGCAGTTTAATACAAAACACTCATGAAACTCATGAAGGGATAGGAACGAATTTCGGCGAATATCAATCACAGGAGATTATTAAAAATTGGGTTAATTTTTAAGTAGAAGAGGGAGAAATCATCCTTGACTAAGGGAAGTGGAATATGCCAGTTATTTTCCTATCGGTTGATTTGCAAAACGACTTTGCTACTGAAGGCGGTGCACAGTATCAACCACGTCCATGCGTGCCATTCATCCAGAATACATTACTACCGTTTGTACGCGACCAAAAGTGCTCAATTATTGAGATTATCTCTGACTATCGTATAAGCCAAGATGGGGAGGGTACTTCCATCTGTATTCCAGGTATGTGGGGTTTTGAATCCATCATCCCCTCCGACATTAAGCACCGGTCTGTGTGGGTGAAGTCCGAGCCGTCACCAACATGGACTCGTGAAGGTGGCGGCAAAGTGGATTCTGTGCCAGGAGTTCCATTCCCATCGCCGGATAGCTTCAACAGGTGGTTGGACGATACAATCGGACCGCCAAGCTCCGAACTGGAGCTCGTTTTGATAGGGCTGGTGCTCGAAGTCTGCGTTCTAAGCACACTTCAAGAACTCAAATATCGCGGTTATCGTGCCAAGGTACTATTCGAAGGTGTCGACACGTATTCCGGCAATTTGGGACACAAAAAGGGGCTATTTGAGACTCTCTTCCCATTTTGGGGCGAGCCAATATACTGGGAGGAGTTGCAAAGAAAAAATAAGTAATTGAGCTAACGGGTAACGATAGTTGAACAAATATGGAGCAGTTTGCGGAGGCAGCTGCACCTTTCTTCGTTAAGCTAACGGGCAGAAGAATTTAACAAGGATTTAGAGGCTGTTTTTAATAACCATTTTGATACAATAAAGTGACAAGGAAAGGTGGGGATTCAAATTAGTACTTCTGAAATTCAACTCACTTATGATAAATTGTGGAGTCAAGCCCTTCAATCAATTCAGACTAACTCAGTGAGGATCGATTCCAATCTTTTGAGTAAGACTGTTGATTTAAGAAGAGGCTTAACGTTGATTTGCCGTCCGTCACGCTACGTGCAGGATGCGGTAATGAATTTTTTGAAAGAAGCTAACCAGATTGAGTCTAACCAGTATTACTATAAACCTAACGAACTCCACACGACAGTGCTAGCGATCATTACAAATAATGCCGAGTTTAAGCTAAGTGAAATTGACATTGCTTCTTATGTTGAGGTTCTTGCCCAGTCAATTGTATCTATTCCTTCGTTCAATATCAGTTATCGCGGAATAACTGCATCGCCTGATTGCGTAATGATTCAAGGATTTCCTCAGGGATCAACTTTGGAAGAATTACGACAAAAAATCAGAGATAATTTTAAGAAATCTGGTGTTAAGAGCACCTTGGACGAACGATATAAGACACACACGGCTCATATGACATGTCTCCGTTTTCAAAATCCTATCCTGAAGAATTCTGATGAATTCCTTCGATTTCTAAAGAAAAATAGAGATTTTGACTTTGGAACAAGTGAACTCATCGACTTGGAGTTTGTGGTAAATGATTGGTACATGAGTGAAGAGAATGTTGAAGTATTGCATCGATTTCCCCTCAATAATCACTGAGTGGTTTATTGAACTAACGGGTAACGATAGTTCAACCCAAGAAGGGCTGCCATATGGCAGCCCTTTGCTACGCTAAAGGTCAGTTATGATCAACAGAACTAAAAAACAGGAAAAAATCAAAGATCATATTTCTCTTTATGGAAGGATATTACATGAGTATAATTAGAATATGACTTATCTTTATTAACTATCAACATGATCGTTATGAGGTGTTCGATTGTTGGAGCAGGTAATACTTGTATCTTTGTTTACTTTTATTATTCATCTTTCCGAGACGCTTACATATTCTCTTCGATTAGCAGGTGTTCGTTTAGGGAAATTGGCGGTTGCCTTGTCCTTATCGGGGATAATACTGCTCATTTCAAGAACAGCTAATATGGTACAGGCCCCACTTACCGGAAAAATTATAGACTTCTCCAAACATAATGTAGATTATTATATAATTGATCAGTTTCGGATTATTATCGGTGCCGCTACAGTAGGGACATTTACAGCTTTATTACTGTTCCCATCCGCAGTTTTTCTTTCATCGAGGGTAATTTCCCATTTTGAAGTTGCAGGGTCCATACCTCAAATGGTCCGTTCTTCTGTTTCCTTTCAAAAGATAAATAATGTACGATATCATTTGCGCTTACCACAATTATCGATGCTATCGCGCTTGAGGATCGGAGGCATACCCAAAAGGCTAGTGGTTCTTAACTGTTTGGTGACCGCAATTTACACAATCGGTGTGTTAGCTGCACTACTGGCTTCAACATTAACAACAGAATACTCGATTGCCGCATCACAATCTTCTGGTCTAATAAATGGAATGGCGACAATTTTACTTACCATACTCATTGATCCGCAAATTGGTTTAATTACTGATAAAGTCCTGAGAGGAGAAAAAGAGGTCGCTACACTAAATAAGGTTTTTGGTTTATTAATGATGTCGCGATTACTTGGAACTGTTCTTGCACAGGTATTACTGGTGCCGGCTGCTTATTGGATTAATTGGATGGTTGCGGTTCTTTAATGCACTCAAATGAAATGCTGAAGAGATATACAGTTCATTAAGCTAACGGGCAGATTAGCGCAATAAGTGTTGGAGGGAAATGTTTGAATTAAAGCGAATAAAACATAGATAAAATCTATTCTGGGAAGGTGAAAAATTGAAGGAGATTCAGACAACTACTAATAATCATTTTGATTCTTTGATAACCAATGTAAAACAAACACAGAATCGGGTAGGTTCTTCGGCCGCCGCGCTTGTCATAATCCAAGGTCAAGAAATCGTAACTGAGTGGTACGACGGTTATCATCACCACAAAAAAGGAGCTCAAAAAGTGACAAACCGTTCTTTATTCAATATTTATTCTACTAGAAAAACATACATAGGATTAGCAACGGCAATTGCAATTATAGACGCAGGAATTGAGATTGACACTTTAGTTAGCGACTTGCTTGAGGATTTTCCAAAGGAGTATTTAGGGGGGATTTCCCTTCGTGATTTATCGACAAAGACGGGAGCAAAGTATTTTGGTCCTCAACAAATCGAGCGTGAAGAATTGGCAGCTAAAAGTAATTGAAAAAATAACAAGCTCTACTATCAATCAATTGATAACAGAAAAAGTTTTACATCCTATGCAGATGACAGGTACGGAATGGATAGCTAAACCAAAGGAGAATTTAGTCTGTGACTTTCAGGCTGCAGATGGTTATGCTTCCGTGAGAATAGAATCGGATGAAGGCCATGAACGTAACCTTTATTGCAGTGCAATTGACCTGGCTGTTTGGGGTCAATTACACCTAAATAAAGGATATTTAGATGGGAAGCAAATTTTGAAAAATAAAATATTTGAGTTAATTGAAACTGTGAAAAATGGTGAAACAGACAAACGAATATTCGGTTGGTATTTTCAAGATGATTTGTACTATGCCACGGGGGCAACTGGCTGTCATTGTGTTGTTCTGCCTAAGTACAATGCGGTTGGCGTTAGAATGTTGAACAGATATACAGATGATTATAAAAATGACCAGATAACATTTAACAATTTATTGCTCGATTGCATTAAAAAGAACGTATAACATACAGCAATTGTTCTACTAAGGAGACACGATAGTTCCAYCCCTGAAGGGCTGCCACATGGCAGCCCTTCGCTACGCTAACKGGMAGTATAGGGCAATAACAACAATTTTAATTCAATTTTAGAGGAAAGAGGAGCAGAATAAAGAAGAAGTATTCGTTAAGGCTACCAAATAAACGGGATAAAGGGAGCTAATAATGGAGACTGTCATTATAAATCAAAGTAAAACTTTTACACTGTTCGGCGTTTCTAAACTTCATGATCAAAAAAAAGCGTATAGTGAAACGATTTTCGAATTGCTGGATCAGGTTTGGAAGGAAGTAAAAAACAAAGAACTCTCTCATACAGGAATAAATTATGTAGTTTATGATATTGATCACATTATATTTGCTGGGATCGAGCTGATCTCTCCGCCTAAAAGAGATTCATTATTGGTAACGAGGGATGTTATTTTTCAAAAATATGCTTATTGTAAGCACATCGGACCATATAGTGAATTAGACAAAACTTATAGGAGCATACAATCGACTATAAAAGCTCTAGGAGAACACCATGAGGCTCCGATATTGGAGGTATACGGACATTGGAATGAGGATGAATCAAAGCTTGAAACGGAGATTCTCTATAATCTCAAGTAAGTTATTCTACATTCGATTTTCAATACGTGATTAAGCTAACGGGTAACGATAGTTGATTAACACACATGATGAGCAGGTGCTACGGTGGCCAGCTCACTTTATTAAGCTAACGGGCAGTATAGCTTAACCAACACCCGGATGTTGCTATCGAATGGAACGGTAGCCTGGCTGAACTAATTGTCGCTAACCCCAAGGGAGCCTGTCGGCTCTCTTTTTCGTTACTCCAGTCCCGTACGATGAGATAAGTATTGTATTGGTACTTTGCTTTTCCCTCTATCCAATCTCGTGACTGCAAGCTGAGTGGAAATGTCGACTCTCAACAGACGCGACATGCTGCTTTATTTATAGGTCTAAAGTAATTGGATAAAGTTTCCGATAGTTAAATATATCCGTATTAAGGGAGATGTTACTTTTGAAGAGAGACAAATTAAAAGGTTTGGTGGCGGGAATGCTTATCGGTTCATTAGTATCGGGTACAGCGGTTTTCGCAGCAAGTGGTTCGATGATTGAGGTTTTTTACAACGTGAAATCTATCAAAATTAATAAGGTAATCAAAACACCAAATGAACAGCCCTTCTTTTACAAAGGAACTACTTTTGTTCCATTACGTTTTGTTGCTGAAGCTCTAGGTGAATCGGTGAAATGGGATTCAACTACCCAGACCATATTTATTGGTGATACAGGAGAAGAGACAGGAGAAGAGACAGCTGTTTATCCTGGTAAGGGTATTGAATTTATGAATTATCAGTCAGGCTTTGGTTTAAATACGATGAATTATGAATACGATCTTAAAACACCTGTTAAGGACAATGTAGGAAATGAATATAGTAACTACTTAAAAATGGGAGTTTTTTCTACTATTACTCCAAAAGACTCTTGGAATAAAATTGAGTTTCCTTTAAAGGGCAATTATAAATCTTTCAAGGCAAAAGTTGGAATTACTGATGCTAGTAAGAATACTGTAGAAGAATTGACATTAACAGTGTATTTGGATAATGCTAAAGTATTAGAAAAGAAGCTTGTTGCAGGTGATTTCCCAGATGATCTTAATATCGATGTAAAAAACGTACAAAAAATATCTTTCCAATTAAATGGAACAACAAATGCAATTTCCGAAGTGTCTGAAATTGGATTGTTTGATGCAAGATTTATTAAATAGTTATTTTTGAGAGCCAAATTGATGGCTCTCTTTTTTGCGTCGATCACATAGTTCTATTTTTCACGTCATTAAACTAATGGGCCGGGCATTAGCATTAGCGTTATCACATATAGATATAATTGTTGGAGGTGGGGTATTGAAGAAAGTGGCATGGTACATAAGCGCAGTAATTGTAGTATTTATTTCTTGGTTTGCCTTCTCGTTATTACCTTCCGTTGATGACGAATGGTGGTCAATTTATAAGTTCGAGCAGATTGGTTTAGATGTTACCATTGCTAAGATATCATGGTTAAAAATTGTGTTATTTGTAATTGTTAGTGTCGTTTTAGGATTTGTTGGCCTCAAAAATCATAAACAATAAAATTGGACAAGAAATCCGTTCAACTAACGGGTAACGATAGTTGAATAATAATGGATGAGCAGGCGCTGCGGTGGCCTGCTCATTTTTTATAAACTAACGGGCAGGATAGTTTAATCATTTTCGCGAATAACTTCAATTAGTGGGTTCATAAATATGTCCGTATCTCGGATCAAATTTGAAGGAGGAACAAATAAGCCGTATGGCTTCTTCTTTATAAATAACTTGTTGGGCTCAAACAAAGGAATCAATACATTTTTATTGTAAAACGATAAATGAAGTGATAAAATCAAAAATGAGGTGAAATAGATGAAAAAAGAGACGCTCTTTTTAAAAGTTGTTCTGGTTGTTATGGCAATTCCTGCATTAGTGATGTGTTTTTATGGACTCCCAGCGATGGCGCATAATATGATGCCGGATTTCCCGGATATTAAAGTTTATCTTTCCGCTTTGGCTGCGTATGTGGCGTCTATTGCGTATTCATTAACGCTACTTCAGGCATTTAAGCTTCTCAGGTACATCGATACAAATACCGCTTTTTCGCAAACCTCTGTTTTAGCGCTTAAGAAAATAAAGCGAGCGGCGGTTGTCGTATCACTCATGTTTGCATGTAATCTCCCGCTTTTCTACTTTGTAGCTGACGGCGCAGACGCACCAGGCGTCATGGTCATCGGGCTATTTATAATCTGTGCGCCAGTCGTAATCGCAGTATTTGCCGCAGTTCTTGAGAAACTGCTCAAAAACGCGATCGAGCTCAAAGAAGAACAGGAGTTGACCGTATGATAGTGGTTAACATTGACGTCATGCTTGCAAAGCGGAAAATGAGCGTTACTGAGCTATCGGAGAAAGTCGGCATTACAATGGCGAACCTGTCGATACTTAAAAACGGAAAAGCGAAAGCCATTCGAATCTCAACACTCGAAGCGATCTGCAAAGCACTCGATTGCCAGCCTGGAGATATTCTCGAGTATCGGCAGGATTGAATAAAATAAAAAAACCCGCCGTACGTCGCAGATGTAAGTAATGATGAAGAGTTCGAAAGCTATATCAATCCTAACGACTACATAGCCTTCGCCTTTGAGGCTAACGGCAATATGACACTATACTATAAGAATAACTCATCAATAATAATGCTTGCTCATGACCATTGTTTTGAGCACATTACACCCCTTGATGGTTATCCAGAATATACAATATACAGAATTAATGATTGTCCAAACTTGTTGCTTGGGTTGAAGAAGTTGCTAAGCAAGAACTAAGTAGATTGATAACACAATGAATGATTAAGCTAACGGACAGTTTAACGTAACAAATCCTTCTAATTACTCGTATATAAAGGGACCATGCTTTTATTTTGCGGAGGAGGTAATAAATGAAGAATCAATTAAAAAGTAAAGTTATTGTTATTTTAATAATAATATCTTGTTGTATACTCTTACTTTTATTTTGGTGGTTATATAATATGGTGCTGAATACTCCAAATCCAATGGATCCGTGAACGATAGTTTAATTAAAGGGGTCGCGCCAACATTTTAACGAAAATATACGCTAAGCCTTCGAACGTGATCAGCTTGGCGCTGCGGAAATAATCGTACGAAGTCGCGCTAATTTTGAGTTCAAATACACATAGGTGGTGAAATATTTTTGAGGAAACCTTGGAAAGTCGCGGTATTCGGAATTATTGGAATCGTTGTTCTTATCGTAATATTCGCTGCTTCCTATATCAATAATATTGGATTCCATAACATTAAGCTCATGTACACGTTAGGTACAACGGATAAACAAATAGTCTTGATGGACGAGAAGGGGAATTATTTAGCGGAGGATCGTTCCGTTGGGCTTCTTCTTAAAGAACGAATGAGTAGCAAGGGCTGGACCTATGTCAGGCAAGAAGGCGCTAATTATTTTTTTAAAAAGGGAAATGAATCAACCATCGTTACCGTGCAGCAATGGAATCATAACTATGTCATTTATCACGTTAAAAACAACGTCGTCAATATAGCGGACTAGTACCTAATTATGTTGTACTTGTATGATAAACAAAACCCTACCATTGATTCACATGGTAGGGTTTTGTTTATTTAATTAACTGCTTTATCAATTTCATATCCATACACTTTGAAACCAGCATTATACCAATTGCTAAGAGCTGTTGCATAGGTATCAGTAGAGTGGTATGTGAGAGTCTTATGGGCACTAGTACTGCCTGTGTTTACAGTGATAAGAGCTGTATGATCTGGATTACCGTTTTGCCCCGCGTCGTAGCTTACTGCATCTCCGGTTTGCAAGTCCGCGGCAGAAGCGGCTACACCGGCTCGTGTTTTCCAGTGTCTATAGAAGTTGGTGGCTCCACCCCACGTATACGATGGGACAAGCCCACCGAAATGCCAAGACGTATCGCTCGTATAGGTAGCGCCGTACTTAAATTTCATTCCACCTGTGTATAATGCTTGTGAAACGAAATTTGCACAGTCACTCCAACATTCATCCTCTGGTTCACACGCCGGAACATTCTTTTCAGCGTAGTATGTTGAGTAAACAGGGTTTCTCGTATCCCACCAATCCCAGGCATAGTCACGGGCTGCAATGTTATTATATCCATTAGGAAATACTGTCTGAATAGACATGGCCCTCGTACTCTCTTCCGACGAAGTAGCAACCCTAGTGTCTGCTGTTGACGGTTCATTTAAGTCGATTGGTAGAAGGCTGAGTACTTCCGCTGTTTCTTCATCGGAAAGCTTTACTTCTTGGGCTATTTTCTTTTCGTACTTGGCAAGCTTTTCATTTACTGAATAATTCTCATATAAATCCATGAATTTAACAAGGGAAACGATTTTTTTCATGTCTTCCTCACTGAATGCATCAAAAGCTGATCCTAAAGACATTACATAATTTTGATATCCAATATCGTCAAAATCCTCCTTGATTTTTTTACCTGTATCAAGCAAATACTGTTGAGCAACAAGTTTAATTGCCTCCTTATGCTCGGTAAGAGCCTTTACTTTTTCTTTTTCGGAATTGTCGGGAAGTGTTTTGTAGAATCGAATGTCACTGGCTTTTAACACTTTCCGCTTTATCGGTTGATGGTTGGGACTCTGCCGACACACTGCCTATAGAACTTAAGCTTAAAGCAAGCGTATTATCTAACGGATATATACGGCTTTGAGCAAAGAAAGGTTGCTAGTTTTCTTTCTAAAATAAAATTTATCTCGGTTACTCTACTAATAAAATTAATTAAGATCATTGAGAAAAGGGGTTTTGAAATTTCTCGAAATGTCCTTAGCGTATATTTCTGTTAAAATGTTGGCGCTACCCCTTAAACTAACTTATTAAGCTACGGGACACGGTAGCTCAATAAAAAATTGAAGGCTACCGATTCGGCAGCCTTCATTACGCTCCCTCGAAATGATTCAGTTTCCTCACTCAGACTCATGAATTCGCAGGATTTTATCCTATAGTAAGTGAGAAGAAGAGGATATAGGGCGATCAGGTATCTGAGAGATGACGAAATGAGCATGCAGAAATAAAGGTGAATACTCATCACCCATATTGTTCCATATACGCACGTCTCCACTTTACCCTAGTGATTCTCGCTCCCATGTCTCAACGGGTCATAGCCCTTTCATTCCTTCGTCACATCTAACTACGGGGTGGAGGTCGGTCTTTCTAACGGAACGGGTCCGAGCCCTTTTGCGTAACATCTCCCGATACTCCGTGCTTCTTTTGTCATCCTGCGAATGCTTGAGCTGGTAAGGATCGTCTGATCTTATGCTGCAAGTGGGGGGAATACTTTGGTTGAATCGTAAGCCTCGCAGCTTTTTGCCAGTCCGACTAGCAGGCCAGTCCGACTAGCAG
>NZ_JBFTPE010000044.1:0-18596 GCF_056398325.1 Paenibacillus sp. 01T443 | reverse complement strand
ATTCTCTGCACTGGGGATTAACCTCACGTGGATCGAATCGCGACCAACTGGCAAGAAATTAGGGACATATCGTTTTCTAATCGAATCTGAAGTAGCTCAAAATGACCAACGAATGGTTAAAGCAATTAGAATTCTTGAAACGTTTGAACATCAGGTACATATAGTTGGGAGTTATTCGACCACAGTTCTTTAGTGATTATAAAGACAATGGTGGTTACGCTAACGGAGAATGATAGTTCAATAAACTAGACAACGAGGCTGCCGTGGATTCAACGGCAGCCTCGTTACGCTAAAGGGCAGTATAGTTTTGTTATAAACGTACTTTCCAAAAAAGTAAGTTGTAAACTATTCGAAGCACGACATTTGAGGGGGATGAAAGAGACTATGGAAGACTCTGTAGTTACACAAGCAGAACGAATTGCAGGCGATTTTCTTCTGGAACAAGTAAAAGCTTCGTACCAGATCATAGGAAAAGGCTTCGTAAATCAGGTTTGCGTAGTCGAAACAGAGAGTCATAAAGTCGTTGTTCGCATGAATGATTCAGGTACATATCCAAGCTACGTGAAAGAAAAATGGTGTATTGAACAAGCTGCTGCAATTGGCATTCCCGGACCTGAGGTGTTGTCCATTGGTATAGTTGATGAAACCGCATATATGATTCAAGCTTTTGTTGATGGAGACAACGGGTTAGACAGTACGGTTCTCAAGTCCGATGTTTGGAGGCAGCTTGGCAATTATGCCAAACTAATTCATTCGATCCAAGTGAAGGGATATGGGGAAAATCTGATTGATCCAGAAATAGGTGAGTTTCAATCACCTTCTCATGCAGGATCGGACGGCAGTTGGCTAGGGTATGTGCAATATAATATCAATAGTTTGACGGAGTATGATCGGTTGATTGAGCATGGAGTAATCACTCAGATGAAATCGCAGAGAGTACGAAAACTGTTTGAGAATTTGAAGAAAGAAACGTTCCGCTTCGGTTTAATCCATGGAGATATCTCATTGAAGAACACGATTGTCAATCAAACAGGACAAGTAATATTATTAGATTGGGGCAATGCAGAAGTTAGAACGGTACCGCATGGAGATATTATTAGTGTGATGCAGTGTCAATTCCTAGACGGAGATCCGACTATAGAAGAATTCAAAGCATTTTTAGACGGGTACGGCATAAGTGTAGAAGACCTTGCTGATATGAGACATTTGCTGCTATTAAGAGCATTCGATAACCTCAGGTGGGCTATTGATCGAAGTCCAGACCAGTTCGAATCCTATGCTACGATCGCGAAACAAGTTGTTGACATGATTATGGATTAGCAGAGATTGAGCGATGTTTTTGTATTTCAATCTAACCAAGGGTGAAGAAAATGATTGAACTAACGGAGAACGATAGCTCAATAAAACAGCGGCAGTCTAGGTTGTGCTACAG
The DNA here is from genome assembly GCF_056398325.1 of Paenibacillus sp. 01T443. NCBI lineage: Bacteria > Bacillati > Bacillota > Bacilli > Caryophanales > Paenibacillaceae > Paenibacillus > Paenibacillus sp. 01T443. The sequence goes on along the minus strand of NZ_JBFTPE010000044.1, from coordinate 17,164 downwards.
GAAAGGCTACTCTCCTGTTAGCCAGGATTCAACGGAGAACTATAGCTCGATACCCACGCTAATAGGCTGGATCGTCCGCCCCCGCCGGCCGATGTTACCCGGCTGCAACAACCGTTGTCCGGAGCGCGATCATATTTACTTATTTTTATTATTTCTCTTACAACCGCTTTACGATGGTCGATTATAGTTTGATAGAATGAAAGACAAATTTAACATGAAAGTGAGGTACAAGATGATGAAAGAAGACAAGCAAAATCGACAGACGAACGAAAGCAAGAAAGACGTTACGGATCAGGGAATGGATCGACTCACCTTTTTAAAAAGATCGACCCAGCTCGCCGGAGCTGTAATCGGCTTGTCGCTTGCGGACACACTTCATCCTTTGAAAGCGCTAGCGGAGTCCGATTCTTCCGCACGGCAGACGAATTGGAATAAACCTGATCTCATCTTCCCGGTGATCAGCGATATTCACATCCAGACCTCCAACGACCAAAACCTGAAAAAATTCTCCGAAACGATGGATCAGTTGAACCGGGCGGCCCCGAGTCAAGATGCGTTCATGATGGTGGGAGATTTGACCGATGACGGCGCGATAAAAGAATATGACGACTTGTTGGCCGTCTACAACGCAAAAAAACAAGCCGATGCGGTCTCCCTGTGCGCCATAGGCAATCATGACTACTGGAACGGTTTATCTGTTGCCGATGCCCAAAATCTGTTTCTCGAAAAAACAGGAATGAAATCTATTTATTTTCACAAGGTGATTAAAGGGTATCATTTTATCGTTCTGGGCACGGAAGACGGCACGACGGAAGGAACTTTCACCGAAACGCAAATCGCATGGCTCAGCGAGAAGCTGAAGCTGGCGCACGAAGACGATCCGAAGAAACCGATCTTCGTCTTCCATCACCAACCGATCATCGGCACGATCTACGGCAGCGAATGGGGCTTCACGGTCAACAGAGATCTGTTCTACGATACTTTGAAACCGTACCCGCAAGTCATCTCGTTCTCCGGCCATACACACTACCCGTTGGACGATCCCAGAATCATTCATCAAAAGGATTTCACGACCATCGGAACTTCTACCGGTGCTTATCTGTGGCTCGATGCCGGAAGAATCCAAGGGGAAGTTCCCGAAGGCGCCGATGTCTTAAACCAAGCCCTCATCGTTGAGGTTCACAACAACAAGGTACTGATCAAACGCCGCGATATCCATAACAATGACTGGACGGGCGAACCATTTGAAATTAGCTTTCCCGCCAATAAACGCAACTTCAAATATACGGACGCTAGAAAGGACAAGCATGCTCCTTTTTTCAACAGGGACGCGATGCTATCCGTCGTTGACGACAAAACGACTTTAACCGGGCTGACCGTTATGCTGACGCAAGCGAAAGACAATCTGCTCGTCCATGACTATAAAATCGTCGCAAAAAACGCGGGAACAGGGGAAGTTGCCAAGGAATATCTCGCGTTCTCGGAATTTTACAAAGATCCGGTCCCGAATCCGTTGATGCTGAACCTCGACGGACTGCAGCCGAACACGACGTACAAGATCGAGGTCCATGCCCTTGACGCATATGGCAATGAAAGCAGAGAATCTTTAAAGGCGCTGGGTAAAACGCTCGACGGCGTAGTCAAGAATGTAACGATAACTTTGTCGAAAAATGAATTACTTGGCGTACAAGATACGATAGAAGTTACTGTCGAGAACGCCAGAGCACCCCAGAGCGATTGGATCGGGTTATACGAAGTGAATGAAAAGCCGGGAGAATTCGCCTCGATCTGGTGGATGTACACGCAAGTGACGGACGGTACATGCAAATTTACGTATGATCCGAGGAATATCGGTTACCCGGACAGGTACAAAGAGGGTTCGACGTACAAATTCGTTTATTTCTACGGCGGCGGCTACGATGCCGTAGCTTCGACGACCTTCACCGTCGGCAGCAAAGTATAATAACGAAAAAGAAAGCCCTCGTTCATTTATTGTGAAGTGCACCCCATAGAAGAGACATTGGAAAACCAACTGGTTGTTCCGATGAATTCTTAGGGGTGCATTTTTATGGCTATTAAGGGACAGAAGTTTAAGCATTAAAGGGTAAGGAATATAATTATGAGACAGGTTGCAGCTTCGAAACATTTGAAAATAAAGAGGGTTGGCGATAACGGAAGGATTTAAAGTTAAGTTAACGGAGAACAATAGCTCATTAAAATAAGATGGTAGAATGCCAATATGATCGACATTAGCCTTCGTTAAAATAACAAACAGCAACGAAGAAAGTGCGAATTTCTTTATGTTATGGTAAGGAGCTATTTATTTGGAGGAAAATATCATTTTAGAAAAATTGGTCTTGCTATACTTGAGTATCCAAGAAGAAGGCGGAATCATTGACCTCAATTGGTGTGGTGATTTTTTGGCTGCAGTCATTGCGCTAACGGCAGCAGTATGAACTAAATGCCAAAGTAAGGTTAACTTAATAAGAAGGTAGGAGAGATTGGAGGAATTATGAGGAAAGAAGACTGGATTAAAGTACTTTTAGTAATATCACTACTTGGTAATGTGGCCTTATTTATGAATCATAAACATGTCAGCAAGAATCAAGAATTGAAATATGAGTTATTGAATGCGTACATTTACCGAGACCTAACCCAATTAGAAGCAACTATACAGTATCAATTAAATAATAATTGGGGAAACGAACCTCTTGTTACCCAAAAATTAGATGATGCGATTGATTCAGTTATCTTACACATTGGAATGGAAAGAGATGATGATAAGGAAGAAATTCTTTGGAAGCTGCATAATTACTTGAAAGAGTTCAAGCTTGGTGAAACCTTAGAGGTTAGCCTAACCGATAAGCAACGAACCGACTATATTTATTTAGGCGAGAAGCTCCGTTCAAGCGGGTGGAACTATAATGTAGGGTATGAAACAAGATGGGATAATTTTGAATCAAAAGTAAAGGGGCTCATTGCAGAATCATAAAACTCGGAAATTAAATGCATATAGATGAGTATTCAACTGAAGCGGAAAGACCAATGAATCTTTATAAAGAAAATGTGACAGTAGAAACCACAGTTGGTTAAACTAACGGGGAACGATAGTTGTTAAACATATGGATGAGCAGGCGCTGCGGTGGCCTGCTCATTTTATTAAGCTAACGGGCAGGAGTGATGTTACCAATCCTTTGTGCGGATCCGATGGTGCATCCTTCGACTTCGGTCCCCAGAAAGGGGCTAGGAAAGAAATGGCGCAAATGCTGGAAGACGGTTTGCGGAATTTTAGCAGAGTCATAAATAAACATCTTGGCCTGGACATTCAGAAATTGCCGGGAGCGGGAGCAGCGGGGGCCTCGGAGCAGGCCTGATCGCCTTTCTGTCCGCCCGGATGAGCCGGGAAATCGATATCGTCCTAGAGGCGATTCAATTTGAGAAATGGGTACAAGAGGTAGACCTTGTGATCACAGGCGATGGACGCACCGACTTACAAACGGCGTTCGGAAAGCCGCCCGCTGGCGTCGCGGCTCTCTCCAAGAAACCGATCGTTTACGTATCCCGAGGTATTGCTTTGGATACGTAGTCGCTGCATGCGCTTGGTATCGACGTTATCATCGGTGTGACTCAATTTCCCATGGCGCTTAGGGAAGCTATGAGTAACGCTCCTGCTTGGATTTAACATTCGGTCGCCTCTGTGATTCGCACCTTGCTTATTCCAGCGGAATATTAACAGGGTTGCTGCAGGCCATCGTCCGATGGGCTGCACGGCGTATTTACGCACTGGTTTTCAGAATAGTTAACACTGATTCGCCTTAACAAACGCTGAAGGCGACATCCCCGTCATCTTCTTAAACACGCGGTGGAAATAGAACGCATCACAAAACCCTAAATAGTCGGCAATCTCACCAATAGCAAGGTTTGTGTTGAGCAGCATTTCGCGGGCTTCAGCAATACGAACCATATGATGAAAGCCGATAGGCGTCTGGCCTGTTACCTCTTTGAAAACCGTACTAATATAATTGGGCGTCTTGCCCGTCAGTTCAGCAAGCTCCTCGATCCGGATTGTCCGCCGCACATGATGTAGAATGTATTCTCTTACCTCCATCGCTAATCCCCGTTTGCTGGAATGAACGCCGCCTGTATCGGCCTCCCTGTTGAATAAGGCCAGCAATTCAAACAGAACGCTGTGGCACACCGCTTCATAATGCGGCAGCTTGCTCATCCAATGCTGGATCAGCATAGTGAACCGCTGTTTGAAATATTCGCTGTGCTGCATATTGCTCTTGATGTAACGGTTATTTTGCAGCAACGGGATAAGCTCGTCATCGACGTCATGGAAGAAATGAGCGACGTTCCGGTGATGAAAGTCAAGTGCTTTTCCGCTTCGCATCGCTCCTTTGGGTATGTACAGCACGTCCCCCTTCCGCAGGGTGATCTCTTCCCCCTCAATCCAATAGACTAATGTTCCCGCCGTTAAGAACAACAAAATATCGCTTTGTGTAGGGTAGCTCTGCAGCTGCCATTTATCATTGAAGTCATGCGAGTACACAGACTGAATACGGAGCAAAGAAGAAGCACCTCCTGAACAATTTCTACCTCGGATAATTTCAATTATATCGTAGAATAACACATGCAGTATAGCTTCATTCATGTACTTCATATAGATGGAAGGTTTTAATAGTAGTAGAAAAATTCATTCCATCAAGCGAAGAATGGAGGCTCACTAAATGCCGAGAATAGGCTTTATCGGATTAGGAATTATGGGGAAGCCGATGGCGAGAAATTTGCTGAAGGCTGGCTATAAGCTCATCGTCCACAATCGGAGCCGTGCCGCAGTTGAGGAACTGACCGCTCTAGGTGCGCGTACAGCGGATAGTCCAAGGGAAGTGGCCGAGCAAGCGGATGTCGTCATTACGATGCTCCCGGATTCCCCCCAGGTTCAGGAGGTTATCGCCGGCCCGAACGGTATCATTGAAGGAGTACGCACCGGGATGATCGTGATGGAAATGAGCTCGATTAATCCTGCGGTGACTAAGCAATTATGTGAGCTGCTGCAGCAAAAGGGCTGTTATTTACTGGACGCTCCTGTCAGCGGCGGGGAAGTCGGCGCGATTGAAGGCATTCTTGCGATTATGGTCGGCGGACCCGAACAGATTGTGGAGCAGGTCAGGCCGATATTGGAAAAGCTGGGCCGCACCATTACTAGAGTCGGCGATGTGGGAGCGGGTAATACGGTTAAGCTGATCAATCAGATGATCGTCGCTATGAACATCGCTTCTGTCTCGGAAGCGATCGCTTTCGGCAAACAGGCGGGTGTTGATCCGCTTGTTGCTTATGAAGCGATTAAAGGAGGGCTGGCAGCGAGCCGCGTCCTGGATATGAAGATTTCGAACATTGCGGAGGAGAGCTTCAAGCCGGGCTTCCGGGTTGAGCTTCACCGCAAAGATTTGCGCAATGCGCTGCAGCATGCCGGTGAGATGGGTTATGAGCCTGATCTGACACGGCAAGTCGCGGAACATTTTGACCGATTAATCGAGCAGGGCTATGGATCAGAGGATCACAGCGCACTCTACCGCGCATTTAAAGGAGGCATGTAATCGATGAAATATTATGCCGTTTTTCTCCCGATGAAGGATGCAGACAAAAGCTCAGCGTTTAGATCTCAGCATCTGGCGTATCTCGATCAACGTGCAGCAGAAGGCAAAATTTTTGCGAATGGCCGGTTCGTTGATGGCGCTGGCGGCCTTGTAATTTATATGGCAGAAAATGAGCAGCAGGTAGAAGACATGGTTAAGCAGGATCCCTATATTATCGAGCAAGCGCGCGGCTATCAAATTCACGAATGGGATATCGTGCTCCGTAAATAAATAAAGCAAGCTTCCATAGCTGACGGAAGCTTGCTTTATTTATAACGTTTCAGGATCACCTTGCACGCCAATCAAGAGGAAAGGGAGTCATCCTATGACATGGTGGGAAAGAAATAACCTCAGGCTGATTCAACATAATTTAAGAGAATGCGATGCCAACTTGGATGTCGATGGACTGATTGATGAGCTAAAGCAGTTCTCCGCTAATGTGCTGATGATGAATGCCGGTGGAATTTTTGCTTTTTATCCGACGAAGCTCCAGTACCATTACCGGACGCCTCACCAGCACAAAGATTTGCTCGGAGAAGCGGTTGCGAAAGCGCATGTTGCGGGAATGCGGTTTATTGCAAGATTCGATTTCAGCAAAGCCCATGAAAGCATCTTTCAGAAGAAGCCGGAATGGTTTTACCGGACGAAGGAAGGCCTTGCGGTCAACTATGGCGGGATTGTACATACTTGTCTGAATGGCTGGTACCAGCAGCATTACGCCTTGCAAATGATCGAGGAAGTGATTACGGCTTATCCGGTAGACGGCATCTTCTTCAATATGTTCGGTTATATCCGGACAGATTATAGCGGCAACGATTATGGGATCTGCTATTGCGGGAACTGCAGCAGCAGGTTCCAGGAAATGACAGGGCTTTCGTTAGCAGTGGTGGAGCAGTCTGCAGAAGCGAAAAGCTTGTACCGCCGGTTCCAGGCTGCAACGACGCGGGATATTTTGGACCGGATTCAAACAATGGTAAAAAACCATAGCCCTGAGATCGCGATAAGTACCTATGCCGAGCATGCAGTCGATATTGTCCGCAAGGAATCCAATACGAAGCTGACAAGACCCCATCCGAAGTGGCTCTATTCGGCTTCCGAGAATGTGAAGTCTGTGATGGATTCGTGGGATGGTAAGCTGGTCAGCAACTGCAGCATTAATGCGGTTGATCTTCAATACCGCTTCATGGGTGTATCCCGGCATGAGACAGCAATCCGGCTGTTTGAGAATATCGCTAGCGGGTCGGGGCTCGATTTTTGTATCATCGGCGTATTCGACGGTTACCCTGACCGCGCTAATTTGGAGACGGTGAAAGACATTTACCGGTTTCATCACGAGTATGAGCAGCATTTCGCGGAGCTGAAGTCGGTCGCTGCTATTGCCTTAATTAAGCCATCCTATGGCAGTGAAACTGAATATTTAGGCATATTCAAAATACTCAAGGAGCAGCATCTCATGTTCGATGTCATTGTTCAGTCCCGGCTGCCCCATAAGAAAGAAGCGCTGAAGAGTAAGGTAAAGCTTATGATCCTTCCTCATGCGATAAACATGGAGCAAGATGAGCTGGCAGCGCTAATAGAGCTTCAGAAGTCGGGGGTCACCATTGTCGCAACAGGGCAGTCCTTGACAGACGGAGACGGAGAAGAGGCTTTGCAGCAGCTGTTTCAAGCAAAATGGGTAGGCGGAATAGATCAGACAGATGCGGCCTACATTGAGGTGAATGATAAGCAGCTATTCCCGAGTTTCATCGGCCGGGACTGGGTGTTTGTGGACCGTAAGTTCTCCTACATGTCCTTTGCAGATGATACGGAGGTACAGTTACCCTTTATCTCTCCCTCTTCGTTCGGTCCGCCGGAACGCGCTTACGGACATGAGCGAAGCGGCTATTATGGTGTTGGAATCGCAAGGCATCATGCCGGCTGGGGGATTTATTTTCCTTGGCAGATTGGAACGGCGTATTATGAGCACGGCTTCGAGGAGCACAAATGGCTGCTGACGGATGTCATCAACCACATCACAGGCGATAGTTGCCTTGTACAGACCGATGCGCCCGGCAGCGTCGAGCTGTTCGTGAACGAAACGGGCAATGGAGCTATCCTCGTCCAACTGCTCAATATGTCAGGATTTAACGGCGTGACCTACAGCGATCCGGTTCCTATCGGCCCTATTCATGTTCATCTGAGAGGAATCAGGAAGCCTGTTCAGGTGTCCACTCTTAAGGAGAAGAAAGAAGTGGGCTGGGTAATGGATGAAACATTATCAATCATTACTGTGAAATTGGATACATTGCAGGTTTATGAGGCTATTGTGCTGGAGCTGATAGAAGAGAGAGGAAGATGACAATGCCTAATGAAATAAAAGCGTGGTGGAAGAAGCCGCTTCGTATCATTCAGCCAAATCTGCAGGTTCGCGATACGGTCCGTATTAAGCCGCGGGAATTGGCAGCGCAAATGGAGGAGATGGGCGCCAATGCCATTGTGTTTAACGTTGGCGGAATTTATGCCTGGTATCCTACCGCTGTGCCGTTCCATACGCAGAATGAATATTTACCTTCTGACTCCGATATGCTTCTGGAGGTTATAGAAGCCTGTCATGAACGAAATATCCGGTTTATCGCCCGGTTTGATTTCAGCAAAGCGGAGGATTCTGTTTATTTGCAGCAGCCGCAATGGTTTGTCAGAGATGCGGCGGGTGAGCCGCAGGTCATTGGCGCGCGCCGTCCCGGGCCGTGGTCGCTTCTGATGTCCACCTGCCTGAACAGTGGTTACCGCAATGAGGAGGTGGCGGCACCGGTATTGTCGGAAGTCATCAACCGCTATCCGATTGATGGCATTTTCTTCAATAATCCGGGTTATATTCCATGCTTCTGCGACGGCTGCAAACGGAAGTACAAGGCAGCCTATGGCGAAGCCCTTCCATCGACTGCGGCAGAGTTTCAATCGGATTGGGCGATTCGCTGCCTGAAGGATAATATCGGACGGCTTAACACCCTGGTGAAAAAGGAGGCTGCGCACATTCCGCTTATTTTATACTACAATTTATACCGGGACAATTTGTATGAGCGGACGGAGATGGCGGATATGATCTGTACGGAGCCACAGGATATATTATCTTTGGGCCGCCATCATATTCCAGAGTTTTGGAAGCCTGCACTGAGCATTAAGCTGGGCAGGTCACTTACGGATTATCCGCATCCTTTCGGCATTGTTCATTCCAGTCCGGGCATGGATTGGAGGCATACCGGCCTGCCGCATGCGGAGTACCGGTTCTGGCTATGTCAAATTCCAGCTAACGGAGGGCAGATTTGGCATTCGTTAACAGGTGTGCCGGACACGATTACGGACAAACGGATTCTGGGTGTTGTTGCTGAGCACAATGCGATGGTTCGCAAAATAGAGTCTTACGTGGAGGATGCGCAGCCTTACCATCAAGTCGCTTTAATTTGGAATAGCGCTTCCTCAGCAGAGGGCTGGGCTGACGGCTTTCTGGAGCGCCAAATCCCGTTTGATGTGCTGCTGCCGGAGCAAGTGGAGAGCGGACGATTAGAGCAAGGGTATATGATTGCTGTGCTGCCTCTGGGTCTGATCTGGAGCGATTCGTTTGAAGCCGCGGTCCGGCGTTTCGTAGATGGAGGGGGGCGCATCCTTGTGGAGGGTATGCCTGAGCGGGATGGATTATCTGATCTGCTTGGCGTGCAGCCTGATGTATTTGCCGGCGAAGAGCTTACAGCCGCTTATATGCGGTTTGAGGGAGAGCATAATCCGCTTCAGGCTGGCATGGAGCAAACGGAGCTGATTGCGCTGCGCGGCAAAGTGATTTACGCGAAGCCTACAGAAGGTACGGATGTGCTGATGACGCTGGTGCCGCCATTTTCTCCGCTGGAAAGTGTCGGAGCTCCGCCGGAGCGAGCTTCCCTGTTAGTGAAGCGTACGGCTATTCCATTAGTCCTTCGCCGCCGGTACGGGAGAGGTCAAGCGGCATTATTGACGTTTCCGTTGAGCGGGCTGATTCATGAGTATCGTCTGGATGACCATTACAGCCTATTAAATAATTTGATCCACATGGTAACGGATGATGGATTAGCGGTTGAGGTGTCGCACTCTCCCGGTTTGCAGGTCAGTGTATTTGCGAAAGAAAAGGGACTCATTATTCATCTGGTGAACGGTGCGGGAAGAAGACCGCTGACGAATACTTTAGCCGTTCATCATATTAAAGTGTCATGGTCTCTTGGGCAGGGGATACCCGGTCATAAAGTAAAAGCGCTCATTTCTGGAACAGAGCTCCCTGTTGTGGAGGAAGGGGGACGTCAATCCGTTACTTTACCTGTTCTGCACGTATGGGAGGCGCTTTGGATCGAATGAAGACCTCCTTTTCATTAGACAGGACAAATAGAATCCGGTATATTAATAGAATATGAATTGCTTCGACTGTCTCAATCAGCTGTTATGCAGGAAGCATTGTCTAATGGCAGGCTGCATTTGTCTTAAGTAAAGGCCAGCGGTTTTGTGTTATGCTCCCCAAGTAGTAGACAGGTTAAATTAAAAACCTGCTGCTATGAGGGGAGTATTTTTATGTCTAGAGTTATTGTGTGACGGGCATGCTCACCATTATCAAAGAGATCGAATGTGGTGAACTTAACTTACATAGCTTTCTTAACATGGAACGACATCCATTCACGGAGAACGTGATTTGTCCCGAAACTGGCTCGTCGTCATGCCGGCGGTCCGCTTGAACAAATTGTGGAACGACGTTTAGCTCTCAGTTCGCCGATCTCCTTCATCGTCAGCCGGGTCGTTTGCAAATAGCGATTGACCACTTCCATCCGGTACCCCATCAAATAGCGGATCAGACTGATCCCTACTTCTTTTTTGAACAAATGCGCCAAATGGTATGCATTAACGGGCAGGTTTGCGTGGTGAGTGTTACTTATATTTTGAGTTAGGAAAAAGGAATTGGATGGTCTCCTATCGTAATTGTAATAAAATGAATAGTGGAGGCAGGATATGAACCCTAAATTTGAGACCAATCGCTTAATGCTCCGATTATTTGAGCTCTCTGATGCAAAAATGGTTCAAACACTGGCGGGAACTGAAGAAGTTGCACGTACAACGCTCTCTATACCCCACCCATATCCTGATGGTGCGGCTGAAGCATGGATTGAACGCATCCTACAAGCGGCTCAAAAAGGCGAAATATTTTCATTCGCTATGGTCAAGAAAGAGGATGAGTTATTAATTGGTTGTATGAGCTTGCGCGTATCCCAAACAGAGAATGAAGCAGAATTGGCTTACTGGGTAGGACACCCATTTTGGGGGCAAGGCTTTGCAACAGAAGCCGCCCAGACCGTAGTTGAATTCGGTTTTGAAGTATTGCAGTTAAATCGCATTTACGCCGCTGCTATGACGAAAAATCCAGCATCCTACAAAGTAATGAGTAAAGTTGGGATGAAGTTTAAAGATACTCTCCCTAAATATATTTTAAAGTCTGGGATTTACGAAGACATAGTATTTTACGATTTGCACAAATCGGATTATATTAAAGTTGGTTAAACTAACGGGCAGTATAGTTGAAAAGGAACTTAAATTTATTTCTCGAATATCTAAATGTAATCGGATAGCTAAAAATTTGATGACAGACAGGAGTTAGATAAGATGATAAAAGGTTTCGGAGGAATATTTTGGAGAACTAAGAATCTTGAAGTTATAAAAAAATGGTACAGTGAAGTGTTGAAGATTGAAATAGAAAATTGGAATGGGACTGTGATAAAACCCGAATTAGGAAATGAGACTATCTTATCTTTCTTTAACGAGAATGACAGTTATTTTCCAACAGAACAACAAGTGATGTTAAATTTCCAAGTACATAATATAAACGAGACTATTAAGCATCTTGAACATATTGGTGTACCTCTTGCAAAGAAAAAAGAGATTAGTGAATTTGGAAAGTTTATTTGGATTGAAGATCCTGAAGGTCGACTGATCGAGCTTTGGGAGAAAAATTATTTAAGCAATAGTTAAAGAAGACTACTAGCCACAATGGGATGTTGAATTAGAGTTGCAATATACGATGAATATTAACTCTACGTATAATTGAAAGCGCTTTATAAAAGGGGTCTAGGAGCAATGTATAAAGATTTGTCCGTACTGGTTGCTGAAGATGAATTTCTAGTCAGAATCGGAATCAAAGTATCAATTTCAAATTCTAACCTGCCATTTACCGTTGTAGCGGATGCACCTGATGGTGCTTCTGCGTTTCTTCTATACCTGGAGCATCGCCCTGATATTGTATTTACGGATATCCGAATGCCAAGATTAGATGGAATCGAGCTAATACGGCAAATACGGGAACAGGATGACGAATGTGAAATCGTGGTCATTTCGTGCCTGGAAGATTTTGAAACTCTGAAAGAGGTAGCAAGATACAACATTTTTTCCTACTTGCTAAAGGCGACAATGACGGGTAGCGAAGTGAAAAGCACATTGTCCAAGCTTCATCAGAAATATCTTAGTTCCGGAAAGAAGCTTGAGTCGAAAAACACAAACTCACCTAAAAATTTTGAGAGTTTATTGCAAAAGTATGCCATGGACAAAGAAATAGAGTTTAAATCTTTTACGGCGATGAAAAGCACAATGGGTAACACGCAGGACTATGCCATACTGCTTGAAGTCATTCTTCCTGTAGATGGTAAGCTAGACATTCTGATACCGGCAATCATAGAAATATTTAAGGAACGATTTGACGGTATTGTTTGCTGTAGAACGGAAAGCAGGTTGATCTGCTTATATAAAAAAAGCAGCTCTCTACACGAGGATATTAAAAATGTCTGGATATATATCGAAAAAACTTGTTCCGCCAGACTCGGCCTGTTGGTAAAAACGTTTGATGACTTGTCAGAACTTCCGGAGCTGATTGATTTATTTGAGCAGACGATTCAGAGACAGCCGGAAATAGTTGAGTGCATCTATTTCGATGATCTCAAGTATGAAAATTTTAGAAGAAGTCATGTGTTCAGAAGTGAAATCAAATCAATCATCAAATATCTTGAGAGTAATTCCAACAAAGATATAACCCTGAATGACGCTGCTTCGATGGTAGGGCTTAGCACGAATTATTTTTCCAATCTCTTTTCACAACAAACAGGAATCAGCTTCATCATGTATTTAAATCATCTCAGGCTTGAAAGTGCAAAAGCGCAGCTAGAGTCGACCGATCTGCCGATCAGCGAGATTGCAGCGAGTTGCGGCTTTAATGATGAAGCGTATTTCAGCAGACTGTTTAAAGATAAAATCGGTGTAAGTCCCAGTAAATGGAGGAAGATGCAGTTTAAAACGGAGAAAAAGGGTTGAACATGAAGCAGCTAAAGTTAATATTCAGTCATATTAAATATAGAATGCTCCTCATCACACTGATTGTGATTACAATGTCTCTGACTATTGGGTTTGCAATCATTATTCATCTTGTAACGGATATTCTGCTGAAAGAAAACGAAAAATCGACAATTGCCGGCTTTTCAAAGATAGAAACAAGCATTGAATTACTTTTGAGCAATGCGTTGAGATTTTCGCTGTCGGTGCAGAACATGGAATCTGTACAGGCGTTTATGCACAACAATGAACTTGGCGATATAGAGCAAACACAGGGGAGAGTAGAACTAATAACCAAATTGGACCAAATGCTAGCTTCGTATGATGCTATGAATTCCATTATCATTTTTAAGAAGAATGGGGAGATAGGAGGAACATCGGGCCCTCGCACATTCTTTTCAAATCATAGCAAACACCCATTTTTCTCGACCATAGAATATGCCGAAGCTGTTAATAATCCTTATAAAATAGTATGGGCTACTCAATATTCGAGAAAATTTTTCTCACAGATTGCTACCAATGACGCTATTCAGTCCTCCGATATATTCATTGCTGGAATCGTATCAATGGAAAAAAAACGTAATTCAAAAAACTTTGGGGATGTCCTGCTTGTGTCGCTTAAAGAAAGTGTTCTACGCCAATACTACGGGCAGCTTAGCGATGAACACGGCGAAATCGTTATGCTGGATGAGAAGGGCAAACTATTTTCAGGTACGAGCCTTGACGGGTTTGGTGAAGTTCCCTACTATTTTGACAAGATCGACAAGACGACTAACTCAGGCAGCTTTGAGGTCTCTTCGGATAATGAGAGGAATGAGATTGTATACTATCGCATGAATAACACAGGGTGGTGGATGGTAAAATCCATGCCTGTATCGTTTTATCAACAGAACGTATCTGTAATCAAGCCCATCATGATTCTGGTAGCAATCGGTGTAGCGATATTAATAGCAGTGCTTAACTCGGTAGGGTTTATGATTGTTACGAAGCCGCTATACGCTCTTCTCAAGGTATTTCGAATCATCGGAAAAGGGGATTTGACACAAAAAGCAAACCAGAATACCGGTGTTTATGAGATTGATGTAATAGGTTCTGCATTTAACAATATGCTTGACAACATTAATTCTCTTATTTATAAAAGCAAATTGATGGAAAGAGAAAAGCACAAGCTGGAGTTGCTTTCCCTTCAAAATCAAATCAAGCCGCACTTTTTTTATAATACGATCGTGTCCATAAGGTGGATGGCAACGCTTTCCGGCTCCGACAACGTCGCTGATGCGCTCGTCGTGTTGATTAAACTGTTACGGCCTGTATTCAGCTCGCAGGAGTTTCATTGGACAGTCGGTGAGGAGTTGCAATTCAGTGAAAACTATCTTCAGCTTATGGAATTGAGATTTGGCAATCAGGTTGGGCATGTTGTCGCGTATGAGGACGGGGTTGATATCGAGCAAGTTCAGGGACATCTACTACCACGATTTTCACTCCAGCCGATTATTGAAAACTGTTTTGAGCATGCCTTCATTCAAAACCAACAGATGTTTATACGAATAACACTTAAAATGTACGGCGACTTTTTAACGATTGCCGTTTCGGATGACGGAGCAGGGATGGATCCGTTATTGGCAGATGGCTATAATCTTAAGTTTTCAAAGGAGATTATGACCAGTGACGAGGAGGGCCTTCATGAGACACATATAGGACTGCTCAATGTCAATAAACGGCTTAAGCTTGCGGCTGGATACGAATCTGGGCTGACAATCGAATCGATGGAAGGTCGTGGCACAAGCGTAATCATTAAAATTCATCGTAAGAAAGTCCAGGAATCTGTAAATAATACAAAAAATCGATAAGAACGGTTATAGTGCCCACTATAACCGTTTTGTTATTCTTAAGTAGAAGTTTGAACGAACAAAGAATTTTAACAAAAAGGGGCGATTACACATGAAAGCAAGGAAATTATTCATTTCATTGATGATTTTGACTGTATTTGGAATGCTTTTGGCCGCTTGCAGTAAGTCCCCAGGTTCAAATTCAGAAGCTAGCGACGCAGACTCAAGCTCAGGTACAAATGAAAGCGCTAACCCAAGCGAAGAGAGCACCGGTCCTGTAAGTCTCACCTTCGGTACACTCGGCGGGAGCAATCCAATGGACGAAAAATGGTGGCCGGATGATGTGACGGCCGAAATCGAAAAAAAACTCAACATCAAACTAAACTGGATTGTGTATGACACGGACAAGCTGAACCTTGCTCTGGCAGGCAACGATCTTCCCGATATCATGAAAATTCCTGTAAGCTATGTGCAGCAGGTTCTTGATTCAAAGATAGCGGTTCCGCTGGACGACTATCTTGACAAGTACGGTCCGAACATCAATGCCTACACAACTAGAAACGACATCGTTCGTAAGTTCTTAAGCAATGGGGACGGGAAGCTGTACTTCCGTACACCTAACACAAGCGCAGAAGGCGAGGATATTGGTGCTGAAGGCTGGGCAGGTTATGTCGTTCGTTGGGATCTTTACAAGCAGCTTGGCGCACCCAAGATTGTGAGCGATGACGATTATGTCAATGTATTGAAGAAAATGAGGGATTTGAATCCTACAACCGAGTCCGGTCAAAATGTTTACGGCATCGGTATCCCGGGTGCAGATGGGCTTTGGCAATGGAACATTGGGAAATTTGCATCCATGGGCTATGTGAACAACTCCACTTGGGGTTATGCATCGAGTGTCAAAGACAACTCTCTTATCCAAAACTATCTGGATGAAGATAAGTCTCCGTTCTGGGCAGCTATGAAGTTATATAACAAGCTTAGCCGCGAAGGCCTCTTAGACCCAGACAGCTTTACAATGAAGTCCGAGGAGATGAGTGAAAAAGCTGCAAGAGGCCAGTATGTAGGCGCAAAAATTACATGGGATGTCGGCTCGTACAACGACGCTATGAAACAAGCAGACCTGAACACAACCAAAGGGTTTATGGCGATTCCTGCTGAAGGCCAGTATTCATGGTATGGCGCACGCTCAATCGCCGGCTGGGGCGATAAGGAAATGTTCGTCACTTCAACGTCGAAAAACATTGAAAAAGCGATACAGTTACTTGACTTCCTTGACAGCCCGGAAGGCAACCGTCTCCATTACTCGGGCGTTGAAGGAAAGCACTGGGAGAATAAAAACGGAGTGCCTACTCCTCTGCAAAGTACGTTCGACCTGCGTAATTCAGGAAGTCAAGATGAATGGCTCAAGACTGGAATTGGAAGCATGTCCAATTTCATTGGTGCGGGAGGAAATTCTAAGGACCCTAATGGCTACCCCTATGATCTGTTCCAAACGAAGGAAGGACTTATAGCTTCCCTTTCATCTCTACAAAAGGATTTTGCCAAGTTCTACAACGTCGAATATCCTGGAGAGCTGCAGATGAACATGGTTGCTGAAGGCAAGCATTTTAACCAGAGCAACTCGCTTGCAACTGCAATTAATATTGGCATCGGAGGCGTACCGTCCGACATTTCACGGATTGACGCCAAGATGGATGAAATCGCAACAAAGGCAATCCCAACGCTCATTCTGGCTAAGAATGACGAGGAGTTCAACGCAGCACGCGACAAATTTATTAAGAATATCAATGCAGCTGGAGCAGATACGGCCTGGCAGTGGTGGGAAAAGCAATGGAACGCTTCAAAAGAGTATGTCATGTCTGTTGATAAAAAATAATGTTCAGCAGAACATGCAGAACGTTGAGAAAGTCGCAGAAAGTGCGGCTTTCTCAATTCTACAACTGAAAGCTGGTGAAACATGAATCACAGAAATAATGCTCGCTATGGCTTGCTGTATATGGCGCTTCCTTTGATGGCATTGGTGTTTCTTTTCAGCTACATGCCTTTGTTCGGATGGATCTATGCCTTCTATGACTATAAGGCGGGTATTCCCCTTTTTCAAAACGAGTTTGTAGGCTTTAAGTTTTTCGAGTTAATTTTCAAAGACAAGGCGGATATGATCCGCGTCATGAAAAATACGCTCATTTTTGCATTTATCGGTCTGGCGCTCTCTCCGCTGCCAATGATTTTTGCCATACTGATAAACGAAATCAGGATAAAACGCTTTAAAAGCTTTATTCAAACAGCAACGACGCTGCCGAACTTCGTAAGCTGGATTATTGTGTATTCGCT
>NZ_JBFTPE010000043.1:0-19865 GCF_056398325.1 Paenibacillus sp. 01T443 | reverse complement strand
GAATATGCTAAGCTGGAGCGAATCTGTGTGCTATCCACTCACCGGATGCACCGCTTAGGCAAAGCGATCATGGACGAGCTTGAAGCGATTGCACGCGAGAAAGGAATGAAGAAAGCCAAGCTGCATGGACAGGTGCAAGCGGCGGCTTTTTATGAAAAGCAAGGGTATGAAGTGGCGTCGACCGTATTTATGGAAGAAAACATCCCGCATGTTAAGATGGTTAAAGATTTATCACATTAATTAATAGAGAAGAACCTGTGAGCTACCGCCTGCAGGTTCTTTTCTATTTTTCAGACCAATTTTTTGCGGAAATGAGAGGGAGACACACCCTTCACCTTCTTGAACATTTTCGAGAAGAGCAGAGGATCGGTATAACCGACGGAATGGGAAATATCAGAGACCGAAAGCTGTTGATTGTTCATTAAATCACAAGCTTTATCCATTCGGTAATGCAATAAATACATTTGAGGGGAAAGCTGCTCGACCTCTTTAAACAAGGACGAAAAATAGATTCTATCAATACCGATCCGATTCGCCAGTTCGGTAATGCTTATTTTTGTATAATAATTCATTTTGATATACTCGACGGCTTTACGCACATATTCATCCTTCGCCTTCGGCATGTACCCCAATTGATTAGGTCCGGTCAGCATATCGATCCATTCCGAGAAGAGACGGTAAAGCAGGCTGTGTACGATAAGCCCGCTGTTTTTTTCAAGAGCTTCTGCTTCAGCCAGCTGATCCATCCAAGGGTCAAACCAATTGGCCGGCGCAAAGGTGAAATAAGGGTTGTCGACGCTGAGCTGCACTTGTTCAAGCAAACGCTCAACGCTGCTGCCTTGAAAGGCTATCCAAGAATAAACCCACGGTTCCAGCTCATCAGCCATCATATGACAGATGATATTTGGAAAAACCATGAAGCCTTGCCCTTTTTTTAGCTCATACGTATGGCCGTTTATATGGTAGCTTCCTTTACCTTCATGAATAAACAAAACTTTATAATGGTCTTTTACTCCTGGTCCCCAATTGTAGCTGGGAGGGCAATACTGCTTTCCATGGTAATAATAAATGAGATCATAATGCTCGCACATCCGGTTCAGCTCCTGCCATTGAATCTTATACATCTTACATTATGACATATAAACCTTGCTTGTGGACATTCCTTATTCCTGTAAAAATCAATATACTTTGAAAGTAATCAGATTTAGAAGTAAACATTATTGCATATTTTTTTCAAGGAAATCAGATTAATAGGACAAGGGGACTACCATTACATGCCATATGCAGCAGAGCAATCACGTTATTCCGATATGTTGTACAAACGCGCAGGCAAGAGCGGCATTAAGCTGCCCGCCATCTCACTCGGACTTTGGCAAAACTTTGGCGGTAACCAGCCGCTGGAAAATTCAAGAGCAATGATTCTAAAAGCATTTGATCTAGGAATCAACCATTTTGACCTTGCAAACAATTATGGACCGCCTGCGGGATCCGCTGAGGAAACCTTTGGTGCGGTATATAAAAAGGATCTTGTTCCATATCGGGACGAGCTGCTTATATCCACAAAAGCAGGCTATTACATGTGGGAGGGTCCTTACGGAGAGTGGGGCTCGCGTAAAAATCTGTTGTCCAGTCTTGACCGCAGTCTAACCAGAATGGGCCTTGATTACGTCGATATTTTTTATTCTCACCGCCCGGACCCGGAAACGCCTTTGGAGGAGACAATGGGAGCGCTTGACCATGCAGTCAGGCAGGGTAAAGCTTTGTATGTGGGATTGTCCAATTACAACGCGGAGCAAACTAGCGCAGCGGTAAAAATCCTGAAGGAGCTCGGCACGCCATGTCTTATTCATCAGCCGAACTATTCGATGCTGAATCGTTGGATCGAAGATGGGCTGCAGGACGTACTCGAAGAGCAGGGGATTGGTTCAATCGCTTATTGCCC
Source organism: Paenibacillus sp. 01T443 (assembly GCF_056398325.1). Classification (NCBI taxonomy): domain Bacteria; kingdom Bacillati; phylum Bacillota; class Bacilli; order Caryophanales; family Paenibacillaceae; genus Paenibacillus; species Paenibacillus sp. 01T443. Next base: position 17,923 of record NZ_JBFTPE010000043.1, on the reverse strand, counting down.
GCTCGGCAGAGGCCAGCTGACCAATAAGTATGTCGATAAAATTGAAGCGGAAGCCAAGGCGCCGAACAGTACGATGAAGCCGGAAGCCATCACTGGGGAACGAGTACAGAAATTCCGCAGCTTGGAGACTTTTGCCGCCAAAAGAGGCCAAACACTCTCTCAACTGGCATTGTCATGGGCACTTCGCGATGGCGGAGTAACCTCTGCGCTTATCGGCGTCAGCCGTGTTAGTCAAATCGAAGAAAACGTGAAGGCACTGGAAAGCGCACCGTTATCCGCTGACGAAATAACAGAGATTGATTTGATCATGCACAACATTGGAGATATTCCATGGTAAAAGCAAGCCCAGGCGCATACAGCCTGGGTTTTTTCTTTATGCTCGCCCGCTAAATCACTCCAAAAGCAGGAAATAGAGAGTGTTCTGTGGAAATATTGGATGAAAAACAACCTAATGAATGAGGGAAACTATGACCGAACTAACAGAAGCTTATGTTGATTCATTCGCGCTAAACGCGGGTGCGATCAAAAACGGAAAGGATCTCGTTCGTAAAAACAGCTTTCAAAAGCTAGCCCGCACAGAAGACGGAACGCTGCTTTTCGGGGAATGCAAGGGCAGCGGCAAAGAGCCCTATAGCTGTTCCGCAGACTTTTTAAAAGCGGAGCAGCCTATTTTTCGTTGTTCCTGCCCAAGCCGACAGTTTCCATGCAAGCATATTTTAGGACTCATGTACGCCTATGCGGAGGGCAAGACCTTTGACATTGCAGATATTCCTTCTGATATTGCGGATAAACGAGAGAAAGCAGACAAGCGCGAGGAGAAAAAGAAAGAAACCGCCGCTGCCCCGGAAGGTAAGGAGAGCAAACGCAAGGTTAATAAAAATGCTCTGGCTAAGAAGCTTGCCTCGCAGCTAGAGGGGATTGAGCTGGCGCATAAGCTGATCCAGCAAATGGTGCAAGCAGGCTTGGCTTCCTTAGATAAGCGGTCCATTCATATGTATGAGGATCAAGCAAAGCAGCTTGGCAATCACTATGTGCCAGGGGTGCAAGCAGCTCTTCGTGAAGTATTCGTATTAATAAACAGCAGCGATAACCACGAAGCGATTTATTCGGAAGCTTTCGAACAGCTAGCTTCCTTGCATGCATTGCTTAAAAGAAGCCGGGACTATATAAAAGCGCGTATCGAGGATCCGGACCTGCCGATGGACATCACAAGTGTTCTAGAAGAGAAGATTGGGCATGCTTGGCAGCTTTCGGAGCTTCGCGAGCTGGAGCTTATTCGCAGGGATGTTGAGCTGGTCCAGCTAAACTTCCGATCTTATACGGATGAAGCCCGGGGAGAGTATGTGGATGAGGGGCATTGGCTGCAGCTTCATGACGGGGAAATCGTCGTTACACGCAACTATCGGCCATTTCGAGCAGCTAAGCATATCAAGGAAGAAGATTCCGTATATATGGCCGTTCAAACGAAGGAGCTGTTTACTTATCCGGGTGACTTGAACAAAAGGGTCCGGTGGGAAGAAATGACCATGAGGGAGTTAAATGCCGCCGACCGAAAAAATATTCGATCCTTTGCTGAGCGATCCTCCGCCGCGGCTGTAAAAGCGGTAAAAAACCATTTAAAAAACCCGTTAGCCGATAAAAATCCAGTCATGCTGCTCCATGCAGCTGAAGTAGCCAAAACGGAAAATGGCTGCGTATTGATTGATGATCAAGGAGGAAGGCTGCCCCTGAGCAATATTAGTAGAATTGGGCATCCCACGCTGCAGCTGCTGCATCATTTAAATCATGAGCAAATAAAAAATACCGCGGTACTGGTCATGTTCGAGAATCATTTATCCGAAGGCAAGCTAACTGCCCAACCGCTGACGCTGATTAACGAAAATGAAATGATTCGATTATTTTATTAATGCGAGACGAAGGAGCATAGGATGAGCATTCCATTACTTAGAGAGTTACATCAAGATGTACGCCGATTAGTCATCGCGGGAGCTGGCATTGCGGCGGATGATTTAAGACTAAAGCGGATGCTGCCGCAGCTTCAGCAGCTTGGAGACAAAGCACCCATTTTTAAACGAGTTGCTGAAGAGGTTAACGGGGTTACCGAGGCAAAGCCCGAGCATGCGGCAGGTAAGCTAATGGATTTAGCCGTCTTGCTTCACGCTGTCCTGCACACCCAAAGCTCTGCGGATGCGGAGGGTGAGCTTCTTCCGCTAGGGAATTCCGCCAATCTGATCCGAGTATCCACCGAGTACCCTTATAGAAAGCTAAAACCGCTGCTTGATGCACTGACTCAGCGCGGTCCCGGTCGACTCGAGATCATCAGACAAGGCGCAGAGGATGGCCTATTTACCGACTTTCGGGCGTTCATTCCGGCGGTGATCGGGCTGAGAGACAACTATGCTGAGATTGCAGATTATATCGCAGAAAAAGTGATCCCGCAAATGAGCGCAGCAGTACTTCCTATTTTGCATGAGCAGTTCAACATGCATGGAAACAGCGGCGATGCTAGAATGATGGTCTGCCTATACCGCCTAACCTCGGAATCCGAAGCGCTCTGGCCGCTGTTATCTGCCGTTTCGAAGGAAGGGGCGTCGCCCGTTCGCCTAGCTGCTATTTCTTTAATGGCGGGCTTGCCTGCGTTCGAAGAGGAACTGCTAGAATTGTCGCATGACAAAAAGAAAGACATTCGCGGCGCTGCGTTAAGCGCGCTTTCGGGGTTTCAATCTGATCGGGTTGTCATCCGGTTGATGGATGCGTTGGCGAAGAAGGATACCGAGCTTGCGATCGCACCGATACAAGCTTGTCCAGCGCCGCGTTTAACCGAGCAGCTGCTTCACTTGGGCACCGCACTTATCGATAAAATCGAATCAGGTGAACCAAGCACCGCCGTAAAAGAGACGCTAAGCGGCGTGATTTCAAGCTTTCAAACCAAAGCGCATGAAAGCGCAGTGAGACAGTTTTTAATGCGAATGCTCTCGAATGAGAAGGTCGATTACAAGGAATACGATTTGATTTTGAACGAAGCAGCTCAAATTTTGTTGTATTCCAAGGATAAGCTTGCATTAGCTTATCTGCATGAGCAGCGGGGTAGCCGGCCGCCGTTAATAGGCTATTCGTTGAAGGCTGCGCTTCATTTTCTTGAGCCAGCCAAGCTATATGATCAATATGAGGGTTACCTAACGCAGAAAAAAGGCAAAAATTCGCGTGAGCTGCTTCAAGCCTTTTATGCATGCACGTCTAATCCATTGGATCTAATGATCTCGGGACAGCAGGAACAAGCGAATGTGGTATGGGACGCGAGATGGGTTGATCGATTCGTGGAGCTTAATGAAGAAGAGCTGGTATGCCGTTTGGTCAAAGCGCCAGATAAAAGGATCGTGGCTTATCTGGTAGAGAAGTCTAAGGTCGCGCCTCAGCTGATGAAACCGCGGACCTTGCTCCTTTTTCACACGTTATTTAGGCTCGGACACCGGGAAACGGATGAGATGTTCTTATCCGCTTTGGAGATTGCAGCGCAAAAAACTTATTATTACGTGGATCGAGAGGAACAGCTGTTAATAGCCATGCTGCCAAGTCATTATGCGGAAAAGCTGCATCAAATCGCGGATAAAATCACTTATGAGTACTCGCGGAATCAAATCAAACAGTTAGCCGATCATGTTGCGGCCAAGCCGGCAGAGATCGAAACGGAAGCAGAAGGAGCGGGATTTCTAGCATGGATAAAAAACAAACTATCTTAAGGCAGCCAGCCGAACTGCTGTACGCGCACGAGCTGGAAGCATTGAAGGCTCATGATCAAGGACAGAAGCCGGCAGGCTGGCAGCTGTCTCCGCGGGCCGTGCTTACTTTTATTACGGGCGGTCATGCGGGCAAAGTCGATATTACGCCAAAATATATCGGTCATACGCGATTGGTCGAAATCGCCATTGCAACTTTACTAACCGATCGTGCCTTACTGCTGATCGGCGAACCGGGCACGGCAAAATCCTGGCTCTCCGAAAACTTAACAGCGGCCATTCATGGGGATTCCTCCAAAGTCATACAAGGAACTGCGGGTACCAGCGAGGAGCAGGTACGTTATTCGTGGAATTACGCGATGCTGCTGGCCAATGGCCCTACGGAGGAAGCATTGGTGAAAAGCCCCATTTACCGGGCGATGGAAACAGGCGGGATCTCACGATTTGAAGAGATATCACGTTGTGCCTCTGAGGTGCAGGATGCGCTCATATCCATTTTGTCAGAGAAGACGATTTCAGTCCCCGAGCTGGGAAGAGATATTCCGGCAGAGAGAGGCTTTTCTATTATTGCGACAGCTAATACAAGGGATCGCGGCGTAAATGATATGTCTGCCGCTTTAAAGCGGCGTTTTAATATTGTGGTGCTTCCGGCCCCTTCGGATTTGGAAACAGAGGTATCTATCGTACGCAAGCGCGTAAGCGAGATCGCTTCAAATTACCGGCTCGGAGAGGCAGTTCCAGAAGAGGAGGCGGTACGCAAGGTTGTAACGATCTTCCGCGAGCTGCGCAGCGGAATGACCCTTGATGGTAAAGAAAAGCTTAAGCAGCCAAGCGGTGCCATCTCGACAGCCGAAGCGATTTCATTGCTGATCAACAGCATGGCTCTGGCAAGCAGCTTTGGCGATGGCCAGGTTGCCGAAGAGGATCTTGCAGCAGGCCTGCTCGGCGCGGTTGTGAAGGATGAAGCCAAGGATGACGCGGTATGGAAGGAATATTTGGAAAACGTGATGAAGAAACGGGGAGCCGAGTGGAGAGGGCTATATCGTGCTTGCCGTGAGCTGAGTTCGTGAGCGCGGGTGCCGCTGTCAGGCACGGCGTCCATATTTTCGGCGTGCGACATCTCTCGCCAAACGGAGCACTCCATTTGATCAGTTATTTAAATGAGACCAAGCCGCTCTTAGTACTCGTAGAGGGTCCTTCGGATGCGTCAGAGCTGATCAGTCAGATCACGTTAAGCGGAGTGAAACCTCCGATTGCTATTTTGGCCTATACAGAGCAGCTGCCTATACGAACGGTTGTTTTCCCGCTGGCTGAATATTCGCCGGAATATCAGGCATTTTTGTGGGCGTCCTCAAATGGCGCGGAGGCAAGGTTTATCGATTTACCATCAGATGTGTCCGTTAGCCTGCATGCAAGCCGAAGAGGCGCATTGGAAAAAGAAGCGGATTTAGAAGGTGCACGCGAATACCGTCAGCAAATCAACGGACGCTATGAGCAAGTCGCAATACTTGCTGGCGAACCCGATTACGAAACGTATTGGGAACGGTATTTTGAACAATTAAACAAGCCTGGAACATACCGCCTTGCCATACAAGCATTCTCTAATGAAATGCGCCAGTTATCCGAGGCAGAGGAGCGTATTCATACGCCGATGGAGGCAGCGCATAATGAAATCCGCGAGGCTTACATGCGCTCCCAAATATCCAAGGCGATTGCCGAAGGCATTCCGCCGAACCGTATCGTAGTCGTAACTGGCGCCTATCATGCATCTGCGCTTGAAGCGGAACGATCGGAATTGACAGCGGCGGAAGCCGCATCCTTGCCGTCGGTTCCGACCAAGCTTACCTTGATGCCTTATTCGTACTATAAGCTGTCGAACCATTCCGGCTACGGCGCAGGAAATATGGCACCATCGTATTTCGAGCTGGCGTGGAAGTGTGCAAAATGCGGAGATCCTGACAAGCTTGCTTCGCTCTATCTTGCAACGATTGCCGGACATATGCGTGAGAGCGGCATGTTTCGATCCGCTGCTTCCGTTATTGAAGGCGTTAGGCTCGCAGAATCATTAGCGTCCTTGCATGGTGGAAGGCTGCCGGTATTACGGGATCTTCATGATGCCGCAATTACCTGTCTTGGTTACGGGGAGCTCGCCAATGTTGCGGATGCGATCGTAAGAACGGATGTTGGAACCAGCATCGGCTTTCTGCCTGAGGGCATCAGCCAAACGCCGATACAGGATGATTTGAACCGTAATTTGAAGACGTTGAAGCTAGAGAAATATAAGACAACCGTTGCGACTGAGCTAGAGCTGGATCTCCGTGAAAATCGAAGGGTAAAGTCCGAGGAGGCTGCTTTTCTCGACTTAAGAAGATCCTTTTTCCTTGAACGGATTCAGCTGCTGCAAATCAGCTTTGCAAAAAAGCGCGCTGTCAGACAGGACAGCGCAACCTGGGCAGAAAGCTGGGTGCTGCGCTGGACGCCGGAAGCGGAAATCGAAGTGGTCGAATCCATTATGAAAGGGGAGACGATTGAGCTTGCCGCTTCATTTTTAATAAAAGAGTCGTTGGCTCAAAGCACGAATATATTAGAAGCAGCGGCTCTCGTTCTGGCGGCTTGGCAATGCGGTCTTCCTGCTTCCATGGAGGATGCCCGTCAAACGCTGCAGCGATTAGCGGTTGATGCCGGCGATTACACGCAAATTGCTGGCACGCTTCGGGAACTTTCATTATTAGTACAATTTGGCGATGTCCGAAAAATGGATACTGGTGTCTTAATCCCGCTGCTTCAACAGCTGTTTTTGCGGGGGACGCTGCTTCTTGTTGATTCTGCCGCATGCAGCGATGATGCGGCAGCGGAAATGGCATCGGCCGTTATCGATATGCACGCGGTATCGCAGCAGCATTTCGATGTGGTAGACGATGAGCGCTGGGTAACGCAGCTGGAAGAGCTCGCCTATCGGGATGACCGTAACGCGAAGCTCTCCGGACTTGCCTTCGCACTGCTTTTAGAGCGAAATCTTATCGATAATGACCGTTTAGCCAGGGAGGTATCCAGAAGATTATCGCCTGGTATTCCCGCAGATATTGGCGCTGGCTGGTTTGAAGGCATGTCGCTAAGAAACCGATATGTGCTATTATCCCGCAGACAGCTTTGGGAGCAGCTTAATCTGTATACAGCGTCGCTTGATGAAGAGCAATTCCGGCGTTCCTTGGTCTTTCTTAGAAGGGCGTTAGCTGCATTTGAACCGAGAGAGAAGAACGCGATTGCCGAAATGCTGGGAGACCTATGGGGATTTGGCATGATTGAGGCTGCCGATGTCCTGCAGCGTCCGCTTAGCAGCGAAGAGCAACAAAAATTGGACGAGCTCAACGAGTTCGATTTTGGAGACCTATAAGATGAGCGATAATGAGCAATTCGAACAATTGAAGCGCTGGCGTCTTATTTTAGGCCAAGCTGCAAACGACAAACTGTCCGATATGGCGAATGGGCGCGGACTGCTTGATGAAGAGCAAAGCTTAATGGATGAAGCGCTGGCTGCTATTTATGACGATACGGTTAATGATCCAAAAGATAAACAAGGGAATAGCGCTGCACGCTCGGCTGGACTAGGCGCTTCTTCTCCTAAACTAACAAAATGGCTTGGCGATGTCCGAAGCTTCTTTCCTTCTGATATCGTTTCCGTTATCCAAGCGGATGCGATTGAAAGAAAGGGCTTGACCCAGCTGCTGTTTGAGCCCGAAACGCTCAGGCAGGTGAAGCCTGATATCCGAATGGTTGCGACTCTCATTGCATTAAAGGGCCGTATTCCCGAGAAAACGAAGGAGACGGCGAGATTACTGGTCCGCGAGGTCGTGGATGAGATTATGGCGAGGCTGGCGCATGATATTCGCCGTGCAGTGACCGGAGCGCTAAACCGCAGGAGACATTCTCCGCTTCCTTCCGTAACCGGGCTGGATTGGAAGACGACGATACGCCGTAATTTGAAGCATTATGATCCTGAAAGGCAGCTGCTTATTCCGGAGAAATTTTATTTTTTCGAGCGGGCACGGCGCAGTAAGGAATGGACTGTAATCCTTGATATTGATCAAAGCGGGTCAATGGCAGATTCCGTTATTTATGCGTCTATTATTGGATCGATTTTCGCAAGCTTGCCCTCGCTCGATACGCATGTCGTTGCTTTTGACACGGAAGTCGCTGATCTAAGCGAGCAATGCGCGAGTGATCCCGTTGATATGCTATTTGGCATTCAGCTCGGCGGCGGAACGGATATTAACAAGTCGGTTCAATATTGCGAGCAGTTTATCCATGATCCGAAAAAAACGCTTTTTATTTTAATTTCTGATCTCTATGAAGGCGGCAATCAGTCAGCGCTTATCCGTCGAATGGAAAATATGCGTCAATCGGGGGTTAGCGTCATTTGCCTGTTGGCGTTGTCTGACGGCGGTGTTCCTTCCTATGATGCGGAGCTTGCGAAGCGATTGTCCGGCTTTGGCATTCCTTGCTTTGGCTGTACTCCTGATCGTCTGCCAGAGCTAATAGCGGGAGCTCTGCAAGGTCAAGATTTACAGGCGCTTGCTGGAGCAATAACTGATTCGGGTAAAAAAGCATATAAACAATTTAAGTAAACTTAAGACTTAATTAAACTTTAATTACATGCCTCTTAATGATTGACGGTTATCTTTAGTAGAGATAACGAGTTGATTTTAGGAGGTTTTTTCTTGTGAAAACAAAGCTATATGTCCTATACGGCGGCAAGTCCGTCGAGCATGAGGTTTCTTTGAAAACAGCATACACCGTCATTTTATCCCTAGATGAATCGAAATTTGAAATATTTCCTATTTATATTACTCGCGATGGCATATGGACCGCGCTTGAGAAGCTAAACCGCTTTGGGCTTGAGCTTAATGATTTAATTGCTGCACCAAGATATGCAGATGCCGCAGAATCGATCGGCAAGGTGCTTGTCAGTCATTTCACTTTGCCGGGAAGAAAGGTCGTATTGCCGCTGCTGCATGGCTCGAATGGAGAGGATGGAACGATTCAAGGCATGATGGAGCTTCTCAATGTTCCCTATGTAGGGAATGGCGTGCTTTCTTCTGCGCTTACGTTGGACAAGGCCATTTCGAAGCAGCTGCTCGCACAAGCAGGAATCAATCAAGTTGATTACCTCGTATATCGCTATGATCAATGGGGGGATAATCGCGAATTAATTTTGCAAAACGCGGAAGAGAAAATCGGATATCCCTGCTATGTGAAGCCGGCCTCTCTTGGATCAAGCATTGGTATCAGCAGATGTTCGGACAAGCAGCAGTTGATCGCGGGAATTGCCGAAGCGTTTAAATATGACAGCAAGCTCGTGCTTGAACGCGAAGTATTAGGCAGAGAAATCCAAGTAGCTGTCATGGGAAACGAGAAGCCGATCGCGTCGCTGCCAGGCGAGTTTATCCATAATCATGTCTTTTTCGATTTTGAATCCAAATACATGGACAAGCATCTTATGATGTCCATTCCAGCGCAGCTTTCAGAAGAGCTGACAGCGCAAATTCGAAAAACCGCAATCCAAGCTTACCAAGTACATGGCTGCTCGGGTCTTGCGAGAGTGGATTGTTTCCTCGATGGAGAAGGGCATCTGTATGTGAATGAAATTAATGCGCTGCCCGGTTTTACGAATTACAGCATGTATCCGGTCATGTGGGAACGGACGGATGGAACGCCGTATTCGGAGCTGGTAGAGAAGCTCATTGATTATGCTTTTACGCGACATGCAGAAAAACAAACGATTCTCTATACGAGGTGATGTCATATGCAATACGATACTTGGGCTGAGGTTAGTTTAAACCATATTCGCGATAATATGCTAAAAATACGTCAAACTCTTCCACGAGCCGTCAAGCTGATGGCTGTTGTCAAAGCGAACGGCTATGGTCATGGCGATTTGGAGGCAGCATGGATGGCTGAATTAGCCGGTGCAGATTATTTAGCCGTCGCTCATTTAGAAGAAGCGCTGAGGCTGCGGGTAAACGGAATAATGCTGCCCATTCTTATTTTGACGCCAATAAGTCCTGACAATGTGCAGCTTGCGATAGAAAATGATTTGATGCTTACGGTTGCGAGTGCTGCATGGTTAAAGGAAATGAGAAAGTACAAGCCGCTGTCACCCGCAAGAAAGCTGAAATTGCATGTAAAGATGGATACGGGTCTTGGGCGAATCGGCATTAAAACGAAAGAAGAATGGGAAGAACTTGTTCCTTGGCTTAAGGCAGCAGACATCATCATCGACGGATTTTATACGCATTTTGCAACAGCTGGCCATTCGGATACGACGTTTCTCGAGCTGCAAACCAAACGGTTTATGGAGATGATGGACTGGAGCTATGCTTCATCCCTAGCCATTAATCACTATCACTGCGCCGGAAGCTCGGCTGCTCTGCGGTTTCCGAATCTTGCGATGGATATGGTGAGAATTGGTGCAGCCATGTATGGCTTCTATCCAAAGCAGCTTATTCCGTCCCTGCAGCTTGAACCTGCATTAAGTCTGCACAGCCGGCTCATTCAAGTGAAAAAGCTGAACGAAGGCGAATTCCTCGGATACGAAAATAGTTATCAGGCGAAAGCGGAGGAATGGATCGGAAYCGTGCCTATCGGCTATGCGGATGGCTGGTCTCAGAGGATGCAGAACACCGAGCTGCTTATAGGCGGGAAGCGTGCCCTTGTTATCGGTAAAATCTGCATGGATCAGTTAATGGTGAGACTGCCTGGACCTTTTGACATTGGAACAGCTGTGACCTTAATCGGCCGCCAAGGAGCAGAAGAGATAACCTTCGCTGAGCTAGCCGCTCATATCGGAAGCGTTGCCCAAGAAGTATCGACGTCACTAACAGCGAGGGTAAGAAGAAAATATATAGGCAAAGAGGAGGCAGTTGCAAAATGGGACAAACGAACCGCACAATCGATTTACAAGAAAGCTATTATGTAAAAAAGCATACAGCTGCCGTGAAGGTCAGACGATCAGACATCTATGAAGGACATCTTGTTTTAGTTAATCGCGCTAACCCCATCCGGAAGGTGATTCCTTCCGATAACCTGCAGCCTCTAAGCACAAATCCAAACTTAAAAGAGCTGCAGGACGGCATGCTTTTGGAAAAATCATGCTTTCAGCAATTCATTGCTCTTCTTGTTGCGTGCCAAGGCATGGAAGATATTATGGCCGTGAGCGGGTATCGTTCGAAAGAGGAACAATCTAATATTTATGAAAGCTCTTTGGTCGAGAACGGAGCCGAATATACAGCAAGCTACGTTGCCCTGCCGGATCAAAGCGAACACCAAACCGGGCTCGCGATCGACGTTGGGAAGGCCGATAAGGATGTTGATTTTATTGCGCCTTCCTTTCCCGACAGCGGAATCTATTTGAAATTCAAGCAGCTTGCAGCTTCATTCGGATTCATTCAACGCTATAAGGAAGGAAAAGAACAGATTACGAACATATCCTGCGAGCCCTGGCATTTCCGCTATGTTGGTTCTCCGCATGCCGAAATCATGGAAAAAAACGATTGGTGCTTAGAGGAATATATCGATTTTTTGCAAGGCTTCACCTACGCCGGTGAACATTTCGTGTTTGAAAATGATAATCTTCGCGTTGTGATCTATTATGTTCCGGCCGAAGAAGGGCAATCCACGATTGTTCCGATCGTAAGCTGTGATATTTACCGGATATCAGGCAATAACAGGGATGGTTTTATCATTTCCGCGTTCACTTCGAAAGGTCGTCCTGCTCTTGAATGCTAAACCAAATTACAGCGGGCTGGATTGGCTGAAGTTTGCCGCTGCGCTGCTTGTCATAGCCAATCATACCGGTCCGCTGCACGCCTACTATGCCTATGCGGATTTTCTGCTCAGCGGGGTTCTTACTCGAATTGCTGTCCCGATATTTTTTATGTCTTCAGGCTTCTTCTTCTTTCGAAAGCTGACCGGAGACCCTGCTGAGGATCAAAGGGCTTTATGGGGATATTTTAAGAAAATAGCTTTCTTATACGGGATTGCCATTTTGTTATACCTTCCTTTGAATGTATACAAAGGCTACTTTTCGGATAGCTTTACATTCATTGGTTTTTTGAAGGATCTTATTTTTAACGGGGCATTTTATCATTTATGGTATCTGCCTGCGCTCATCATCGGACTTTATTTGACTTATATCTTGTACGTGAAAATATCCCTGCCCAAACTGCTTGTTATCTGCTGCTTGCTTTTTGGCATCGGGCTTCTTGGAGATAGCTACTACGGGTTGACGGTGAGGGCGGCCGGCTTTCATCAGCTTTATGATACGATGTTTTTGGTCTTTGATTACACACGTAACGGTATATTATATGCGCCCATCTTTATCGTCTTAGGAGCTTGGGCAGCAAAGCATCCAAAGCCAGAGAAAAAACCAATCGTTAATGCTGGTTGGTTCTTCTTATTTCTGGGGTTCATGCTTGCTGAGGGTATGATATTAAAGGCGGCGGAATTTCCCCGTCATGACAGCATGTATGTGTTTGCTCTGCCTGCTGCCTATTTTTTATTCCAGTGGGCTTTAGGTTGGAAAGGCAGATCCGGTAATGCATTTCGAGAATGGCGAGTGTGGATCTACATTTTGCATCCCATCGCGATTGTGCTTGTGCGCGGAGGGGCTGAGGCGGTGAAGCTTGAATCGTTATTCATCACGAATAGCTTAATACATTTTGTAACGGTATGTTTAGTGTCGATCGCAATGGCTGCCGCAGCCGTAAGATTATCCGTCATAAAATTCAGATTTCGACCATAGACATAATAGCGGGAGATGTTCGTTAGTTTAGATTTAACGGGAGGAGAGGCCGCAGCGAAGGAGCATTACCTGCAGCTGGGAGGGATTGCAATGAGTATCGAGTTGCTCATTCAACTGCTCATGCTTGTCGTAATGATCATCGATATGGCTAACCGATCAAAAGATTCGTAACGGTGAAAGACAAAACATCCATTTGGATGTTTTGTCTTTTTCGTTTGTCTAGCCTAGCTCCCATTCCTGAAGCAACATGATCGCTGCGCCGGCAGTTACGGCATCTTCGGTCAACTGGCCTTGCGTAAATTTGGGCTCATATTGCGGAGAGTAATAAATGTTGCTGCGTGCAACCTGTATAACGGTTTCGTAAATGCTCTTATGTACGTTAACGAGCGGACCGCCAAGGATAACAGCCTCCGGGTGCAAAATATTAATGAGATTGGCAATGCCTATCCCTAGATAAGTAGCAGTTTGCAGAAACTGCTCCGTAATGAAGGAATCCTTCAGTCGATACGCCTTTTGCAAAGCGTCGAATTGAATTTCCTCCGGCGGAATGCCTGAGAGGGAGCTTGCCCGCCCAAGCTTCAGCTGGGAACGTATTTTTTTCTCCAGCGCAGGGATAGAAACGAGCGCTTCAAGCGCTCCATAATTTCCTTCGTCCCCAAGCCTTGGACCATCCGTCTGAATGATCATCTGTCCAAAGGATCCTTCCATGTCTACGGCGCCTCTTACAATTTGACCGCCTGACATCATCGAGGTTCGAAGGCCGACACCGGCGTGGACATACAGCATATGCTTGACTTCTTCATTCCGAAGCGCCCAATGCTCACCGATAATTGCTGTGTTTGCTCCGTTATCGAGCAGGGCCGGCAGCCCGAGCCGCTCCTCCAGCCATTCGCAAATAGGCACATTACTCCAGCCCTCAGCAGGAAAATATCGCGGCTTAAGCATAATCCCGTCTTCACGGCTTAAGGGCCCAACAGCACCGATTCCTATTCCAATCACTTTTTCCCGTTCGATTCCGCAATCGCTCAGCATTCGCTCGGCCAGCTTCGTAATTTTCGCCAGCAGCGTCTCCGGCGTCATTCGTTCATCCATCTTCCATCGCTCGAAGGCTAGCGGTTTTAGGTTGAGGTCATACAAGCCGATAGAGGAGGAAAAGCGGGATATTTCCAAACCAAATACGGCGCGGTGTTCGGGATTTACGCGATATAGAATCGGCTTGCGGCCTCCGGTTGAGCGTCCTAATTCGGATGCCAGGATTAGGCCGTCTGTTAGTAATTCCTCCAGCAGTCTGGATAAGCTGGTGCTTGTGACGGTAAGCCGATTCATTAGCGCGGCTTTGGATACCAAGCCATTTCGAATGATTAAATCAAATACTTGCTTTTTTATCGTAGGATGCTTCACATTCATCATTATATCTCCAATTGTCCAAGTAATTATATCGGATATAAACCAATCTCTATTATATGCTCTTGCACGATGCATGACTAGACAATCTCCATATTTTTTAATGGAAGAGCCGGGTAAATCCTGATCGGCTGAAAGGAAAAGAAAGAAAATAATACGAAACTTATCAAGTTTCGACAAAGTATTCGGTTGTCTTGTAAGAAAAGAAGTTCTATAATTAGCCTATAAAGCAAATTATCGATAATCTGAAAGTGAAGGAGGCATAAGTAAAGCCCTTTTTTTTCTTCAGTTTTGGGAACGCTTTCTTTTTTTTGATCWATATTATCGATAATCGATAATATGAAACGGAGACGTGAGTGCGATGTATGGAAACGTGCCAATTTCACCAGTAAACTCTATCAGTGAGCATGTATATACCGCGTTGAAGAAAGAAATTCTAGCAGGAGACTTGCAGCCCGGCGCGCGATTGCTAGTGCTTGAAATCGCTAAAAAGTTCAACATAAGTCAGGCTCCGGTACGAGAGGCGCTGGAACGATTAAAGTCAGCTGGTTTTATAACCGGTATTCCTAACAAAGGCTCAGTCGTCTCAAATATAACATCCAAAGAAATAAGGGATATTTTCGAGCTTCGTGAAATTATCGAAGGTTTTGCTGTACGGAAATCCATGGAGCATTTAAGCGAGGAGGATTTCCTTTACTTAGAAGACATCATTCACAAAATGGACCTTGCACATGAACAAAACGATATCTTAAACATATTAGAGCTCGATATGGAGTTCCATGGATTCTTCTATAGACGCTGCGATAATCATATGATTTTGGAGCTTTGGAACCGGATGCGGATCAAGGTGATGCGTTTTATGGCGATCTCCAATCGTCATTATTCAACTGATGAACTTGCCGATTGGCATCTAAGGCTCATAGAGGTACTGCGATCCGGAGACACGCTCTTAGCGGAGCAAACGTTTATCGAGCACATGCATTCCTATAAAATGATTCATCTCAATTAGTGTCATGCATCTCGTAAGTCAACCTTACAAAGGGGTAGTGGAGTATGCTGAGCGAGGGATTATTATTTAAAGAAGATGTTATTCTTACATGGATGAGAGATCGTTTTTTGCGCAATTTGGTGTCGGATACAGGTGCTATGAAATCAGATTTAAAGGATAGCTTAACCCGTCTGCAATTGAATCCCTATTACACTTTTCCAGCTATGGCTTTGCTTGAGCCGACTGCTCATTTTGATGATGAGCATGAGAAGATATTGTACCTGGAGCGGCTGCGGGACTATATGCAGAAGAATATATCGGATGGCAGCGTTGTATTTGTGGATGAAGAGGGGAGGGTCGGCCTTCTCTTTTCATGGGTGTCAAAGGAGCAAATTCAAACGATTCAGGTGATGTTAAGGGAGCAGTTCCAGCAGCCGATCAATATCGGGGTAGGAAAACCCTGCAGTCATCTCTATGATATCGTTCATTCCTACCGGCAAGCTTCGCGGGCGCTGCGGCATAAATTTTACCGGGGAACGGGCACGATCATTTATTACAGCGAGCTGGGGCGCTATGAATCGCTGCAGCAGTACCCTTCAGATAAAGAGAAGGCGCTGTATAACGCGTACAAAACGGCCGAAACGACGGAAGAAATTGAACAATGCGTACAGCTTTTTTATGGAGAGCTGCTGCATAAGGGACCGCTGGATACACAAAACGTTTACGATCTAACGGTTAGACTCTTGGTAGGTATCGAGAAAAGAGTGCTTGCGGAAACGGAGAATGTCATTGCCTATGAACGGTTCGATGTTATGTCGATCGTAAAGCTGGAAACGTTGGAGGAAATCAAGCACTATGTCATTCATTTCCTGATCGGATTAAAAGATGTGCTGTCTCACAGCCAGAAAGAGAGCCACCGCAGTATTATCAAAAAAACGATTCATCACATGGAGCAGGAATGCCAATACGCTTCTCTTCAAAGTGTTGCCCAGAAGGTATATATGACGCCAACCTACTTAAGCCTTTTATTCAAAACGAATACAGGCAAAACGTTTATTGAGCACTTGACCGATATTCGTATCGATAAAGCAAAGGATATGCTGAAAAGTACGCATTTTAAAAACTATGAGGTTGCTGAAAAGGTGGGTTATCAGGATCCGCGGTATTTTAGCCAAATCTTCAAGAAAAAAGTGGGGCTTTCGCCAAGCGAATACCGGGAATCAGTCGGAAAATAAAGAGGGAAAAGGACTCTTTCGGCGAACTTGCTGCCAACCGGAGTCCTTTTTGACTTTCCTTTTATAGGCGAACATCGCTCTGCGGACCGTTCCGCTCCGCTTTTTGTGCATCCGCAAGCTCCGAATCCCATGTAAGATGACGATATTCGGCAGCCGCGGCATCATTTTCAAACCAGTTTAAGAAATCAKACCAGAGCGACACATCCCAGGCTGCGTCAATTTGTGCCGTCGAATAAACGCTGTCGCGAAGACGGACAAACCCGAACACATCACGTACCTGTGATTTCTCTGCTTGCACTACCGTCAGCTCGGCCAAATGAGGCGGAATGAAGATAACGCCCGACGGTGTGCCAAGCACAACATCGCCAGGCATGCATATTGCTTTGCCGATCCGTGTCGGCACGTTCATGCCAACCATCGTAACGTCTGCGATAGCGGTCGGATCGCTGCCGCGATAGAAGACGTTGATATTATCAATTTCAACGATTTGCTGATTATCGCGAATGCCGCCCCAAATGACGGCTCCGCCGCGTTTGGTTCGTGTCGAGATCGCTGTCGACAAATTTCCGCCTACATAAGTGCCGAGATGAACTTTGTCGAACATGTCTACAACGGCTACGTCATCCTCAACCAATGCATCGATGACCCACTGATTGAAGAAGCCCTTGCGATCCTCTTGCTCATGTCCATGCTTGAGTAAGGTTTCATGCAGGTCGGGCCGCTTAGGCACCATCACAGCTGTAACGGCACGGCCAACCATCACATTATTAGGGTGGACGATTTTGAAATCGCCTTCAAATTGAAAGGCATAACCTCTGTTCCAGAGCGGTCCCCAGGCTTCCTCCAACGTAATTTTTCGCATGCGGCGAAGGACATCCTCGGATACCTTTGGGCGTCCATTAGGAAAACGTTCACCCTCCCAAAGCGGTGTAAGCTGAATCATATCTTCCGGATTATCAAATTTCATAATGAGCACCTCTCTCGCAATAGTATGATGAAGTCTGGTGTGGCTTGCTTCCTAATTCTATTGTTAGGGACATTCAAGTTTTTGTCGATGCGACTTTCTTAAGGCATTTTTCGCCAATCTATGAATTTTTCACACTATATAAAAACAAACGAATTCATAAATTCCTCCCCTTCAACCATGTAACCGCTTTCGTATAAAGTTAGAGAACATTATTCATGAAAGGGGAGGAGATGATCGGAGTGAAAACGGAGAGAGCTATTCAAACGGAACGAGTAACCAGACTTGCAAAGCCAAAGCGCAAAGAAAAGGGGATGCATCATTTAGCAGGATACGTTTTTATCTCCCCATGGCTGATTGGCTTCTTGCTGCTGACACTGTGGCCAATTGCACAATCGTTTTATTTGTCCTTCACTGAATATTCTTTGCTGGAGGATCCCGTCTGGACGGGAACGGACAACTATTCGAAAATATTTACGAGTGATGCTACCTTTACGAAATCGCTCAGCGTCACCTTTATGTTCGTACTGTTCTCTGTTCCGCTTAAGTTGTTTTTCTCGCTAATGGTTGCGTTGGCCCTTAACAAAAATATTAGAGGCATGAATATTTACCGGACAGCGATTTATTTTCCTTCCTTAATCGGCGGGAGCATTGCGGTAGCTGCACTGTGGCGCAATATGTTCGGTATCGACGGCTATATCAATCAAGTGCTGGCTTGGTTCGGAATCGAAGGCGTCGGTTGGATTTCCAACCCGGATACTTCGCTAGGGACATTGATTTTGCTTAACACATGGC
>NZ_JBFTPE010000042.1:0-25819 GCF_056398325.1 Paenibacillus sp. 01T443 | reverse complement strand
GTGCCTTATATCCTAATGTAAAAGAAGTTTTTAGTCATTTAAAAGAGAATGATTTTTCAATTTACATAGCAAGTAATGGTTTAACCGAATATTTAAAAGCAATTGTGAGTTATTATCATTTGGATAACTGGGTAACTGAAACCTTTAGTATTCAACAAATTGAATCGATGAATAAATCAGATTTAGTTCAAAGTATTATTGAAAAATATGGTATTACCAATGCAGCTGTTGTAGGGGATCGTCTATCGGATATAAATGCAGCCAAAGATAATGGTTTAGTTGCCATAGGATGTAATTTTGATTTTGCACAAGACGACGAACTTTCTCAGGCAGATATAGTCATAGATGACTTAATTGAGCTAATAACAATAGTATCACAGTTAAAAAAATAGGTGTTCAACTAACGGGACATGTTAGTTCCAATTCTGAAGGGCTGCCACACGGTAGCCCTTCGCTAAGCTAACAGGCAGGATAGTTTAATTAATTCACGAATATGTAAAATATTGGAGAGTTTGCAAAGTTCGTATATACGATGTTAAGTGAAATCGGTCAAGAGCTTTTAATTCAAGGAGGGATTCTCATGAGCATTAACATTGGAGTAGTGAGGGAAGACGTAAGGAGACTGAATAAAGAATTCTATTCCTTGAAAGACAAGGATATCAACTTTTATCAGATACCCCAAATGCAGTATTTGGTTGCCTCGGGAGTAAATGATCGTGATATTTATCGCATGTATGATTATAAGGAAATTTGGACAATTGGACGTTTTATAAATCGGGTAAAATATTACACAATAAGAGAAATCAATAAAAATTTTAGTAGAATGCCCATTGAGATTGAATGGGGGAGAAAGACGGAAACTGGAACGGAATTTAAAGTAATGATGTGGGTACCAGACTATATTGATGAAGATCTATTTACCATAACTATGGCTGACTTAAAGAACAGACATGACATTAATGAAGTAAACCTATCATTGAATAGTCTCCCTAATCGATTATGCGCTCAACTATTACATAAAGGGAACTATTCTAATGTTGAAGCCTCAAAACAGATACTAGTTGAAGATCTGCATAAAGATGGCTACCAAATGAAAGCGAATCCTCAAGAAATTTTTATGAATCATCCTCATTGCAATCCTCCGGAAAGACTCAATATCCTACTAAGACAAGAGATTATTGCAGGTAGATCAGAGAAGTGACCGACATCACCTAACACCA
The DNA here is from genome assembly GCF_056398325.1 of Paenibacillus sp. 01T443. Lineage (NCBI taxonomy): Bacteria > Bacillati > Bacillota > Bacilli > Caryophanales > Paenibacillaceae > Paenibacillus > Paenibacillus sp. 01T443. Next base: position 24,599 of record NZ_JBFTPE010000042.1, on the reverse strand, counting down.
TATTCATGCTATGGCAGATGAGCAGTCTCGGTCTGCATATGAATCAGATTCGGCTAATCGCCTATCCGAGCGGACACACCTGCCCTCGTTCTGATTCGTTCTTCATTACGCTAACGGGACACGATAGTTGAACATACAAGGGGGGAGTTTGCCGCGGCATCTGCTCCCTTTCTTTATTAAGCTAACGGGCAGAAAAAAGTTTCATGATATTTCCTCTGTATCCGCATGCCCAGCCGGCCACCTCAATCTGTATTATCTATGCTACATCCAGAGATTGATCTGAACCAAGGTGATGAAATCCTGCGAATGAGTGAGTATATGTGAGATAAACCCTGAAAAACTAGAGATGGGGAATGATAGTACAATGACAACAGGCTGTCGATAATATCGGCAGCCTGTTCAGCTAACTAGAATTGAATTTCATGCATTCATTTCCATATGCGTTTTTGCTTGAAAATCTCTTCCACATAACCGGATAGAGCCACAGGGGCGATGATCATTGGGAATAAGAATATGAAGCCCAACAGCCCTACAAAGCTTTTCTTTTGATGGATGCCCAGTTGTCCCAACAGTCTCTTCTGATATAGACTAAGTAAATAAAAAATGATTAGTGTCACAGGTAATACTAAGATGGAATTGGGTCCGACTATTCCATAATATCCGAAAGCGCAAAGAACTAATCCCGGTATCCAAATTAAGGTATAGGCCAAGTCAATATAAGGAACGACCAAATCAAGTCCTGTAAAATACCGGCTTGTCGGGTTCTGGATCTTCCAAGGGGAAACTTGTTTGAGTGCTTCAATCATTCCTCGCGCCCACCGTTTGCGTTGCCGGATTAAATGGACGAAAGATTCAGGGACTTCTGTAAATGCGATGGCGGCCGGCTCAAAGCATACACGTCCATAATTCTCGAAAAATTTCCACGTTAGGACGATATCCTCGCCGATGGAATCCGGCCAACCTCCAACTGCTTTGACTGCATCCGAGCGAAAGATGCTGAATGCTCCTTGGGCTACTAGGGTAGATTGATAAATACTTTGCATTCGTTTGATTGAAGCGATACTTAAGTAATATTCCCACTCCTGAATGCGGGCCAAGAACGAACCACGATTATTCTGTACAAGCAGAGAGCCAGCAACAGCATGTACATCAGGGCTTGAGCTCTGCAGCTTTGCAGCTAAAAACCGAATGGCGAGAGGGTGCAAGAACGTATCTGCATCCAGTGTAATCAGGTAAGGAGTGTTTACTTCTTTCAAGCCGCGGTTTAAAGCGTTGTGCTTTCCCGGGATTTCCTCATGAAGAATAGTCAAGTTCAGACCTGTCCGCTCTGCGGTTTGCCGGGCAATTTCCACAGTTCCATCCGTAGAGCCGTTATCAATGAGTATAATTTTAATAAGTCCTAAGTATTCTTGCCGGGCAATGTGTTCAAGCGTTTCTTCGATTCCCATTTCCTCATTCCTGGCTGCGATTAATATTGTGATTGGAATGGAGGGATCCTCTTTAGGGAGCTTTACTTTCTTGTCCATTAACAAGCTGGTCAAAGTGAATGCACTGATATAACCAGGTAAATAAGCGATAACCGCTATTATCATATAGGCTGTGATTATGCCTGTAGATTGTGATAATTGATGTATCCACGGCTGGGACAGCCAGATTACGAATAAAAGCCATCCGATAGCCGCCATCTGGCTTATCCAAAATTTCCCCACATACGGTTCAGCAGTACGTGTAAGGTCTTTGTCATGAATACTGTTGGTAATCAATTTAGACTGCATCTTCTCACTCTCCAATAATTCGATTCCAATAGAACACTCGGAGAGGGAGGCGTTTAAGAGGGGATACTAGACTAGTAAGTCCCATAATTCACTTTAAATTGTGACGAAGGAAGGAACAAATGAGCCAGATGTTGTCAAGAATCGACCTAATGATGTAACTTTGACTATTACATTAAGGGTACATGGACGAGAAGGTTACAAAGAAAAATGGGTTAAGTATGAATTTCCAATGGAGAAATACTCAAAGTTAAAGGGTTTTGTTCAAACGAAGGGATTAAGCTAACGGGTAACGATAGTTGAATAACACATAAGAAGAGCAGGCGCTACGGTGACCTGCTCTTCTTATTAAGCTAACGGACAGGATAGTTTAATTAAAAGTATTATTTACCGCCCAATAGCAAGGTAGAACTGATAGGCTTAATATTATACTTCGAGATTTATCGACGTTAACTGAACAGGAGCGAGCAGGATGGAACTCAACATCTTTAATGACATAAACAAAAATGACAAGAATTATGTAGTGAGCAAGATGATTGAGTTCAACTTAATGCATTTCCCCGATGAACTCAAAGGAAGATATCAAGAAATAAATCTTTCCTTGAAAGATGATAACGGTCAAATATATGGCGGACTAATTGGGGAAATATGTTGGAACTGGTTGGAGATACAGTACCTGTTTGTTGAAGAAGAACTTAGAGGATTAGGCTACGGGAAACAGCTTCTTTTGGAAGCAGAAAAAATTGCTAAAGAAAAAAAATGCGAGTTTATTAAACTTGATATGTTGAGCTTCCAGGCATTAGATTTTTATAAAAAACAAGGTTTCGATGTGTTTGGAACTATTCAGAATGCTGGACGGCATACACATTATTACTTGAAAAAGGACATGTATAACTCAAATTACTGTTCAACTAACGGGGAACGATAGTTCAATAACACACATGGATGAGCAGGCACTGCAGTGGCCTGCTCATTTTTATTAAACTAACTGGCAGATTAACGGGATAATCGTTGATATAATTTGTCAAAGGACGTTTTTCACACAATTAAGGGGGTGTATGTATAAGTAGTTGGTTTTATTGGAAGAAGACGAGTTGGACATAAAAGCGTCTGTTGAGAAACTCAACAGACTTGTGCGCACTGTTCTTCAATACCAAAGCAGCTATAAAAATGCTTTCGAAGAACGTAAAACTAAAGTTCTAATTATTGAGGGGGGAATAGCCTAGAGGTAACAGCTAAGTCCAGAATGAAGAGCTAGGTTGTAAGGGACTTGGAAAACAAGGGACGTTGAAACAAGGGCTGTCACCCGAAACGGTTGCTATAAGGCATTTGCCGAAATGCATTTATCTTTGTGAGGGTAGGGGCACGACTGATGAAGTTCCTATAATGGGAATGGAGGAACAGCCCCAAGTCTAACTGAAAACTTAAATCAGCCGCTGGATGCAGACTCCTTTATCACGGCACTTAAACAGGAAATGATTCAAGGTCAGGCTGGATCTCGCTTTCACCTTTAGAACCGCAAGCGGAGCCAGTGAACTTAATTCGGATCAAAGGAGAAATTGCTCGCCGCTGGCCAATGACAAGCTTGCTGGATATTTTGACCAGAATATCGCCGACCGATCTCATCGGAACATAGGTGTTACCTTGATAGTTCAAAATTGGCTGCTCCCCACTCGTGTACTTGTCCGTTGACGTACACGGGATAACCCGCTTTAACCAATAGATATTGCTTGACCGTGACGGCAAACGTCGGCACGGCGAGCATACCCGCCAACAACCCTACCGCAAAGCCTCTGATTCCTTTCAATATTTTCAGGGTGCTCCCACCTTTATCCTATAGTGCTATACTCTATGCAGCTGGGATGCAAAGAAGACACCCTTCTCTAGCTGCTAGGGAAGATGAGCTGCACGGGAATGACAGCGTTCTTCGGCGAGTATATATTGTCCATTTGTTCACGTAACAGTCTTACGGCTGTTCGTGCCATCTCCTGTTCATCCTGCTGCACATAAGCCACGCGTGCTAGATGAGGATTATCGAAAGATAGCAATTCGATGTTTGTGTGATGGTTCAAACGACTGATGGCGGCTGATGTAAGGCGTGCGGTTTCCTCAGTCAAGGTGAAGGCTGCAGTGATTCCGCTGCGCTCCTGTAAGAAGTCGCTTACATAGTCCAACGCCTGCTCACCCCGTAGAATGTCGAGAGGAATGTGACACCACAAGCTCTTGTCGATCGATATGCCTTGATCTGTGTACGCCTTCTCGAAGCCGAACGTGCGATCCTCGACGACTGTATTGGCGTTCTCAGGCGAGATGAGCGCAATCCGCTGATGACCCTTGGACAGCAAGTAGGAGACTGCCTTGTACGCACCGCCGTAATTGTCAGATGTAATGGTGTACGTCTCAATGTTGCGCAGATACCGGTCGATGAACACGCATGGGAATTTATCGAGCGACAGACGCAGCAGCGATTCGTTGTACTTCTCATCTTCTGTCGGAAAAACGATTAGCCCCTGTACACCGATATCCGTCAGTGTGCGAATGGCGTTCGATTCGATAGTGGAGGACTCGCGCGTGATGCTCAGTACCATGCTGAGGCCAGCTTCTTGCAGGAATTGTTCCGTGTAGTCGACGAGCTTCTGAATAACACGGGTTCTCATCGTCGGGATGATGTAGCCGACGAGTGGTAAGGACGATACGCCGCGTAAAGATGGCGGCGCATCGATGTTATAAACATCGAGGTTGGCGGAGACAAATGTACCCTTGCCTTGTACGCGTATAATTAATCCTTCGTCAGCTAGTAGGGTTAAGGCGTTCTTGACTGTTATTTTACTTACTTTGAATTCATCCATTAGTTCTTGCTCAGAAGGGATGCGGTCCGTTGGCCGAAGCAGCCCTGATTTAATTTTCCTCATAATATCTTCTTGAATTTGCTTGTAGAGCGCCAGCTTTTTCAACTTGCCGCATCTCCCCATAAATTTTATGATTTTATAATCAATTGGTTATATAAACCATATTGCATATACATTATAATACGAGATGTAAAGCGCTTACAATACTGAATCTGAGAAGGAGTACGAAGGGGTCTTTTCATTAAACGGTTAGAACAATGTTAAGGATAGTGGTGCCAATGTTAAATTGTAACCGCTTAAATTAACATTGCTAACTAGTCAACCCATTTTTAAACGTTTAACAACAAAAAGAGAGGATGACGAACAAATGAAAAAACGCAGTACTTTAATTTCTATCGTTACGATCCTTATTCTGTCACTTGTTTTGTCGGCATGTGGTAAGTCTTCTGATTCAACATCGGAAACAACGCAGTTAGGCGCTAATGCTGGTGAGAATGCAACAGAATTGTCATTCTGGACATTCGTAGATTTGCACGGCAAGCATTTGGATAAAATGCTGGGGTTATGGAACCAAGCGAACCCAGACAAACAGATTAAGTTAAATGTATCGGTTATGCCTTATGATGATATGCATAACAAGCTCTTATTGGCGGTTACGAGTGGAAAAGGTGCTCCTGATATCGCGGATATCGAGCTTGGTCAATTCCCTAAATTCTTGGAAGGTGACAACGTTTCACTGGAACCTTTGAATGATGTTTTCGCACCATACAAAGACGTTGTCGTTCCTGCACGTGTCGCGATTTACAGCAAAGCTGACCAGGTTTATGGATTTGATTATCACGTAGGTGCAACGCTTGCTTTCTACAACACTGAAATTCTCGAACAAGCAGGTGTTGACTACAAGACGATTAAAACTTGGGAAGATTACAAACAAGCAGGTATCAAAGTATTCGAAAAAACTGGCAAGTACTTAGGAACTGCTGATACATCAGCTATTTGGCAAGAATCGCTGCTGCTTGCTCAGCAAAATTCTGATTTTACAGATGAGAATGGCAATCCAAAAGTTAACTCGCCTGAAATGGTTAAAGCGCTTGAAATGTTAGTTGACCTGCAGAAGAATAATGTTATTCAGACGATCCCAGGCGGACAACCGGATACAGAAGAAGCAAAAGGCGAATACAACAAGGGCAACTACGCAAGTGCATTAATGCCTGAATGGTATATGTCCCGTTTCGTAAACGAAATGAAGGATCTTAAAGGTAAGTATGCAATTGCTCCATTGCCTGTATTTAAAGAAGGCGACCCACGTTCCGTTGGTTTGGGCGGTACAGGTACAGTTGTTACTAAGAGTGGTAAAAACGTTCAGTTGGCAAAAGAATTTGTAGCTTTTGCTAAGCTTTCAAAAGAAGCTACTACTGAAATCTGGAATACGCTTGGATTTGACCCAATCAACATGGATGTATGGAAAGATGATTCTGTAACGAAAAACCCTGATAACGAGTACGTCCAATACTTCAAAACAAATGCATTTGATACTTTGAATGAAATTAAAGACGAAATTCAAGCGATAAAATCCGTTAAAGCTTCACCGACGATCGGCAATATCTTCAATACGGTTACTTTGAATGCTATCTTTGAGGATGGCAAAGATGTGAAGGAAGCTCTGGATGAAGCACAAGCAGCAATTGAACAAGAATTGAAATAAACATAATAAGTAAATGATTTTGATTAAACCTGTCGGCAGGTATAGTAGTCGGCAGGTTTAATCATAGTCAAGGGAGATTGAGAATATGATAAAGAAATTTGTATACTCTCAAAAAGTTGCACCTTATGTTTTTGTATTGCCATTCATACTCATATTCTTAATATTCTGGTCTTATCCGCTTGCAAATTCATTCGTAATGAGTTTTCAAGATAGGATGTTGGGACAGGATCCTAAGTGGATTGGTGAAGCGAATTATTCGAAATTATTGACAGATAAAGTGTTTTTGACGGCTATTAAAAACAGCGTGGTGTACATGCTGGGAACCTTAGTGCTGTTAATCCCCTTTCCAATGTTATTCGCCGTTATGATAAACAGTAAGTTAATGATGGGAAGAGAGTTTTTTAAATCTTCGTTCTTTCTCCCTGCATTGACATCTGTCGCAGTTGCGGGTACCATTTTCCGCCTTACATTCGGCGAAATGGAAGGTTCATTAATGAACAGTTTCCTAGGTTTATTTGGTGTAGAGCCTGTTAAATTCTTGAAAGACGGAGAATGGAGTATGGCGGCACTGTTAATACTTGCATGTTGGAGATGGACAGGCGTTAATATGCTGTACTATCTATCCGGTTTGAAAAGCATTGACAATGAATATTATGAGGCTGCTTCAATTGACGGGGCATCTGCTTGGCAAAAGTTTAGAGCGATTACAATGCCATTATTGAAGCCGACCACGATATATGTTACGACAATTAGTGTTTATGCAGGTTTGGCAATGTTTACCGAGAGCTTAATGATGTTTAACGGTAACAATTCACCGAAAAATATTGGCTTAACCATTGTCGGTTATCTGTACAGACAAGGGATTGAGAAGAATAAGCTGGGTTATGCAGCTGCGGTTGGTATCGTTCTGTTAGTCATTGCTATGGTTATCAATTTAACGCAGTTGAAATTTAGTGGAATGTTCAAAAAGGAGGAGGATTAAAATAGGCGCAAGTCAATCGAAGAATAACTTAATTGCTAGAATAGTCATGATTAGTATCTTTATTATACTGTTCGTTATAATTATGATTCCATTCTATGCAGTGGCCCTATCTTCCTTTAAACCAGGTGAATCATTAATAAGATATGGTCTTAACTTAAGTTTGGATTTTAAAATGATGAGCTTTGACAATTTCAACTATCTGTTTACTGGACAACATGATTATTTTGTATGGTTTTGGAACAGTATGACTTTAACAATCGTTCAAGTGGTTTTTACCCTTTTTGTAAGCGCTTTTGTTGCATATGGTTTTGCGGCATATGATTTTAAAGGTAAGAACTTCCTCTTTATATGTGTTTTACTCATTATGATGGTGCCTTTCGAAATATTACTGGTTCCTTTGTATAGCCTAATTAATGACTTGCATATGGTGAATAGCTATTCAGCTGTCATTTTACCGGGTATAGCGAATGCCGGGACGATATTCTTCTTCAGGCAATATCTAAGAAGCATACCCAAAGAAATTATTCAATCTGGGCGAGTTGATGGCGCCAACGAATATGCGATTTATTTCAGACTGATTATGCCGATTATGAAGCCTTCCTTTGCGGCAATGGCCATTCTGAATGGTATGAATAGCTGGAATAATCTTTTGTGGCCATTCATGGTGCTGGGAGATCAGAGTAAATTTACACTTCCAATCGGTTTGAAAACTTTGTTAACTCCTTATGGGAATAACTATGACCTTTTAATCGTGGGCTCTTTCTTCTCCATCATTCCAATTTTCGTACTGTTTATCGCTTTCCAGAGATATTTCATAGACGGTATGACTGCAGGTGCTGTTAAAGGTTAGTATTTAAACTTATGACACAGTTGATAGGCTGGAGAGTTCAACAAAAGGAGTTATACGCCATGAAACCTTTGATCGTGCAAAGAGCTGATCCATTTATTTACCGACATTCGGACGGTTATTATTATTTCGTGGCATCCGTACCAGAGTATGATCGTATCGAAATCCGCAGGGCACAGAACCTTGAGGGGCTTGTTACAACAACTCCTGTTGTTATCTGGAGAAAGCGCGAGACTGGTATCCTTAGCGCCAATATTTGGGCGCCTGAACTGCATTTTATCGATGGGAAATGGTACGTTTATTTCGCTGCTGCACATACGACGGAAACGAAGGATGGTTTGTTCGACCATCGGATGTACGTGCTGGAGAATGAAAATGCCAATCCGCTGGAAGGCAGCTGGACGGAAAGAGGGCAGGTTCGTACCGCTTGGGAAAGCTTCGCCCTCGATGCCACTACCTTTGAGCATAATGGCAGCCGCTATTACGTATGGGCACAAAAGGATCCGAAAATCGAAGGCAACTCTAATCTGTACATATCTAAAATGAGCAATCCGTGGACGTTGACTGGGCCGCAAACGATGATTACTACGCCGGAATATGACTGGGAGATCATCGGCTATAAAGTGAACGAAGGCGCGGCATTTCTCCGCAAGGGTAATCGGGTATTCCTCTCTTACTCGGCTAGCGCCACTGATTTCAATTATTGCATGGGCCTGCTTGAAGCCGATGCGGATGCGGATTTGCTCGATGCCACCTCATGGCGCAAATCGCAAGTGCCGGTTCTCACGACAGATGAGAGCATCTCTATTTATGGTCCCGGTCATAATAACTTCACGGTGTCAGCGGATGGTGAGAAGACGCTGTTTGTGTTCCACGCAAGAACGTACAAGGACATTGTAGGAGATCCGCTGTACGATCCGAACCGCCATACATTTGTAGCGGAGCTGTTGTGGACGGCAGACGGCAGACCCGATTTCCGCGGCTCTGTTGCAGCACATGCGCGTTCTGCACTGTGATCGTTTGTTCTACTCGGATATAACTGAAAACCGGTATGTTCCAGCGGCCTCGATCATTTCGAGGCCGTTTGTTTCGTCCACGGAACGTAATTTATGGTATTGTCTGTTGCATAGTCGGTCTGAAAATGGTACTCTAATTATCCTTTTTATATCGAAACGGTTAGTAAATGACACACATTTGATGGAGGTAGTTATGTCCGTTCAGAGCATTCATCCGGAGGAAGAGCAGCGGCTAACGCACACTCTTCAAGAAATCGATCGGCAATTAGGCGGGATCGGTCCCCGGTATCTTGGCGTCGAACAGCGCCTGTTCAAACAAACAATTATCGCCAACAAAGAACCGAGTTATAAAAAATTCGATTGGCGGCGAGTGAATAAAGAAAAAACGAGTGATGAGAGCCACACCCACGGCGAAATGGTTCGCGGTCTCTTCCACACTCGTTGCCAGGTTCGCATAAGAAACCACAAGGGTTTAAAGCGAATCTACATCGATTTTGACACAGAAGCACGACGCTTTGCAAGTCTTATATCCGCATACAGGCCCAAGCATCTCTCATCTCTCCATGACCATGTGGCCGGTTTATTCAAGCATAGATTCTCACAATTTCCGATTAATCTCATGAACTGCATAAGTCATGATTATAGGTGGAGAAAGCTTTAATAATGTTACAATATTAAAAAGGTAAAATTTGGAGGCACACCACTGCAATAAGACTTATAACGAAATTAAGTTCTTGATATATCCCATCAAGGACATATTATGAAACAGTGCTTTAATAAAGGAGTTGTATAAAATGAATGAAAATAAAGGTACAGAAATAAAACGTTCTTCAAAAGCAGAAAACATTCTACCTCAGATCAATAGTAAAACTAAGCTAGGCGACTTACGAAAAATCGCAAAGGACATTAAAAAAGATCACGAACTAGCTATGGAACTTTGGTCAACCGAAGAGTTTTTGCCCAGACTATTAGCAATCTTAATTATGGATAAAAAACTTCTTTCACAAGAAGTGCTAAATAAGCTTGAGAAGGATATGCAGACTCACACTTTTGATGAGCGAAATAACTTAATGGATTGGTTAATGGCTAATCAGCTCACCAAAGACAAGAAGACAATTGCATTGATGGAGTCATGGGAAAATAGCCCTTCTGCTCTTCAAAGGCGAGCTTTCTGGTATTATCAAGCGCGATTGAGATGGACTGGACAAACACCGCCTGATAACACCGCAGACTTACTATCTACATTAGAAGCTAATATTACGCAGGAAGAACCGGAAGTTCAATGGGCTATGAATTTCACCGCAGGCTGGATAGGCGTTTATGATGAAAAGAATCGGGCACGTTGTATTAAACTTGGTGAGAAAACGGGTCTTTACAAAGATGAAATAGTAGCAAAAGGATGTACTCCGAGCTATTTACCGGAGTTCATTACGATTGAAGTTAACAAACGACAAAATAATTAGTTACCTTTGAAAAATTTATTAAGGATTAATGTAAAAAATAAAGGAATTCAAATCCTTAATTATGAAAATTGTAATAGGCTTGGACCGAAAAATAAAGAAAGCAGTACAATAATACTATTCAAAAGACTAATGTGATGTTCAACAATCGGGTAACGTTTGTTGAATGAAAAAGCGACAGTCTAGGACTTTATTTTCTTGTCCTTGGCTTTCGCTTCTTCAATTTCAAGGGTCAGTCTAATACTTATTTTATAAGGGCTGCCGCATGGCAATTCTAAAAGCCGCATGGAATCAAGGCATCCAGTCTAATGCTTTATTTTCTACAGACATCAGAAGCCAGTTTTAAGAAGTAAGGATGATGGATTAATTGAAGTTAATTGAAGTAACGGGGAACGATAGCTAAATAACAACCACTCTTTCCATTACTACGGACCTTAGGAATAGGATATGCGCGTATCTCTACTTAGTTGCCGTGTAGTGGAGTGGTGAAGGTTGAACATACAAGGTTCTATCACTTGCTGTTACTGAAACCAAGCAGGCCGCTGTTGAAATCGCAGTAGTGACACTGGAAAACGGTTAAACCATTACCCGTGTTATTACGACTCCAATGGCGGCAGGAGAAGCCCCTTCTAGAGGCTTTTTTTGTGTTCAAATCGAATTATTACTTAATGATATATCCCGGAAAGAGTCGGTTTTCTTCAACCGGTGTTGAGGTAGTCCGTTCAAATTTTTTTACTAAAAACTCCATTTTATTATCCTGATGATGCTGTATCACTGTAATATCCCAATAATCTAAAGCTGGCTTATCATCCCACCAAGTTTGTACTCCTACTTTAACCTGAAACTCAAAAGGTTTACCTGGAGCTACATTTATTGCTCTTATATCTGTAATTTGTGTAGACAACATCTGCGGTCCCATTGGAATAAAGGGATCTTTTGAAAAATCAGTCTCTAATCCGGTCATCACTGATTTATTAAAAAGATCATTAAGTCTAGAGTCCATCCCAGTCATAAATACCTGAACAGTGTTGTTAATAGACGACATATTAAATCGACTCAACTTAGATAAATCATCTTTCCATACATCCACAGGCGCAATTCCATAGCTCTTAACTCCAACCATCTGCGTTTTCTGATCCCATGTGACATCCGCTCCAAGAGCCTGGGAAACAAAGCTGATTGGCACCATAACTCGGTTGTTAATCACTCTTGGCGCTACATCCGCTGCAACGGTTTTACCATTTACAACAATTTTTATTCCACCGCTTGCATACGCTACTCCGAAAATCAAACTTATCGACAGAAGAGTACACAAAACGGTAAGAATTACTTTTTTGTTCATTAACGAAGTTTCCCTCCTATTCTAAAAATTGGATTTAATTTCTACAACTTATAGACGCAAAGTTCATTAAAAGGTTACGTTAATCTAATGTGACACGGCAATAGCTGAATAAAAACGATAGTTGAACAAATAGGGAGAAGTTCATGCGGCAGCTGCTCTCAGTCCTTATTAAGATAACTGGTAGCGATAGTCCAACATCGAGAGGGCTGTCACTTGGCAGCCCTGCGCTCAACTAACGGACAGTTTACGTTAATGAAGGAATTATATGAGTTCTTCCCGAATTATGAGATATACCACTAGGAAGCAGGTTTATTAGTGAAAAGTGATCATTTGTTAAAGCTTCTGTATGATGAGAATTTACATACTGTTCGTCCATTTGAAGGGTGTAGCGAAACAGAAATAAAGTCACTTGAGCAAGAAATGGCAATCAAGTTACCGGGGTCTTATCGGCAATACTTGCTTGCTGTTGGTCATAATTCGGGAAGATTGTTTCAAGGTACAGATATGAGGTTTTCACAATTAAAGGAACTTCAGTATGAGGCCAAGGAATTATTGCGCGAGAATAATCACCCGATATTGATGCCTGAGAGTTCTTTTGTATTCTCAATGCATCAGGGCTATGAAATTAAATTTTTTGAGTTAAGCAGAGGGGATAATCCACCGATTTTAGAATGGTATGAGGGAAGTACTAAGGGGATAATTACGCTCTTTGATACGTTTGAAGAGTTTCTTTCTGATTCAATTTATAAGCATGCAGCTATAAAGTGGCCTGATTGAACTAAAGGTACACTATAGCTTAACTGTCACCAGAACGAGGCTGCCGGCATAAATCGGCAGCTTCGTTGAGCTAACGGGCAGGATAGTTCCGATAATTACACCGATCCTTGCTGCAACCATGCTTCTAAAAACTCGTCTGTATCGTTGCGACTATTAGAAACTAAGAACGATTTATGGCCATCCAGCTTTACAACGGATATTTAAGGTAGGTGTGAAGATGCTTGAAAATTTTGATTTTAGGGATGGAAAGATTTTTTTTAATTACATGCACAGATTTACAGAGGATATTTCACCTGAGGAATATGAGAGGTTTTTATCTGAGGATCTACTTGCAGTTTATTATTTTGAAAAACAATATCTTATTGATGTAGGTTCATACAGCAGAGGTAAAAATGATATTTTTATTGTGAAATTGATTAAAGATGATAATTGGGAGGAACCGCCGTTGTTTCAAAGAGAAACAGAATCAGTAAATGAAATAGAGTTAATATTGGAAGAGTTTATTGATTTGATTTATAACATGAAATAAATATTTGTATGTTTCGATACTTGTTTTAATCTAACTCCATATAGAAAAACCGTTAGAATATGTGTTTGAGTTTAAAGCACAGTCGTCCTTTGTTACGCTAACGGGGAACGATAGTTCAACAAATAAGGAGCAATTTGCTACGGCAGCTGCTCCATTTTTCGTTAAGCTAACTGGCAGTTTAGTTTAACAGTAAATGCGTTAGTACATGTATTATCTACTTAAGAATCGCAACAAATGATTGTAATAAAGCGTAACAATTATTGAACGTAACAAACCATATGGAGGACAAAAATGAGAAGAACATTCTTAGTATTAATTATTGCAGTTGTTGGATTGATAATTGGATGCAGCTCAGAATCAGAAAAAGGCGATTATATCATTGGAAAAGAAACCGACAGTAACATTCCGATGATATTAGTTGCAAAGAATATTTCTGAAGAAGATTCAAAAACGAAATCCCGTTCTGATTTTATGAAAGACGGAACTGATTTAATGTTATATCACATTGAGGATACGAATTTGTATACAGACCTTAGTGTTGGCGAAAGAGTAAGTATAGAAGCTAAAACGTTTAAGATGGATGGAAAAGACGTAGGTGAGGTCATGCAATCAAATCCACCGCAAACAGTGGCAGGAAAAATAACCAGGTATTCAATCAGATAACTCCCTTTTTATTAAACTAACGGGTACGTTAGGCCTATAAAACAGCGGCGGACAACTCCAGGAAATACTTAATTTTCAACTAACATTTACAACAACATTATGAATCAGTAAATTACCCAAAAGAAATGGATAGAGATTCGGATGGTTTCCAAAATCTCTATCCATTAATTTTATCCTATAAAATGTCTAACATTATATTCAATCACTTATCATTAGTGGGTTTGTTGGACTTCCCTGAACTTTTAATAAATCAAAGCTGAAAGTCATGGTTAGACCAAAGCGTTGGGCTGCGTCCGCGTTTCTAATTTTGAAACCAGAGTCCGACCGATGCTCCTCCTAAATAACGACAGCCTGCTAAGTGAGTATACCATCAATAAGGTAAATTGTGTAAGTAGTCAAAATTCGTTCTTTCAAAAGAACAAAATCCCTTGTATAATAAAGTGAGGATGCAATTATCCTTATAACTGCAGCGCTGAAGCCATCAATCAGTGCTCATTTTTTTACTTAATTGTTCGTTATAAGGAACGTAAGTGGATGGAGGTGATTAAATGCAAAAGCCGGCTTACCATGCGCCAAAGGTTTTAAAACATCAACCTATTCGCTTTGAAACCTCTCAAAGCTGGAATAGAGGACATGGTCCTGTTTCGGGTGACCCTGGAAAAAGCGATGGGGACAATTATAAACATGATCCTTATAGCCCGAAAAAAGATAAGAAATAATTGAAACCGTAGCAGAGGAGAGGTCTTAGATCTAGGTAGATACTCTAATGATCTAATGACCTCTCTGCTGGAATCCAATTGTTTAAGGGGTTTTAAGATGGAGAAGCTAACGCTGCAAATTGGGGAGCATTTCATGCAAGTCGTATGTGCTTCCAGCGATGCTATACATATGCTTAAGAAAAATTTTAAATGGGATCAGTCGTTTGTACATCCGCCGGACCTGACTATCCTCCTGAAAGTAGGCTATGGCTCTCCTTTTGTAGACTATGAAGTAAAGATATTTAAAGAATGCAATCAAATCTCTTTCCAGAGAGCCGATTATTCCATCCAGGTGGACGATGATTATAAACAGGCGACAGTCGCCGTTCATGATGAGTTAGCTCTAAAGCATGCCTTAATGAACCTGTACAGTTCATTTATCGTCCATCTCGACTGGGGACTTTTAATCCACTCCTCCTGTGTGATTGAACAGGGCCGGGCGCATATTTTTACGGGTCATTCCGGTGCCGGGAAATCAACCGCCGCTAAATTATCATATCCAAGAAAGCTTTTATCGGACGAAGCAACAATCTTGAAAATCACCGAAGAAAGCATCACGGTTTTTAATTCACCTTTCCGCAGCGAGCTTCAGTCAACGGATCATCTAGAAAACCGTCCGGTAGCCAGCATTCAATTATTAGAACAGTCACTTTCCAATAAAAGGTTGAGGCTGAAGAAGTCCGAGGCTCTGCTGCACATAACGGATAAAGTGTTTTTCTGGTCCTATAGGGCGGAGGAGCCGGCTAAAATCTTTCGTTTATTAAAGCTGGTCGTGAACGAAATTCCGGTTTATGAGCTTCATTTTCAAAAGAACAATACATTTTGGGAGCTGATTTCCTAATGACAAGCTATATTCATAAGGAAAAATTCGAGGTGCTGGAGCTTGACGGGGAGTCCGTAATTTTGAATTCAGATGCTTTTATGGTAACGACCCTCAATGAGGTTGGAGGTTTTTGTTGGTCGCTGCTGCACGAGGCATGTACGATCCAGCAAATTATTCAAACCGTTCGAACCCATTATGCTATAGAGGACGAAGCAATCGAGCAGGATATTGAGCAATTTGTAACTCATTTAATGGATTGCGAATTAATCCGGCATGCCAGCTAATTTAACCTCTTGTTATTTGCTTAAAGAGGTTATACGGAAACAGGGGTGGGTGGAGCTTCCGGCAGAAGGCACAAGCATGTACCCCCTTATCAAACAAGGGAATATTTGCCGCTTTGTTTCATGTGAAGCTATGAAGCTGAAAAAGGGTGAAATTATATTGTTTCATACTTTATCAGGCTGCTTGGTTGCTCATCGTCTGCTGTCTATCGAATCGATACATGAACAGGTTACATACGTGCTAAAGGGCGATACGAATTTTGGAGCGGATGAACCGGTCGGTCAGGAGCAGCTTATCGGCAAGCTGGCTTCAATAAATAAAGGAAAGCACAGGATCAAGGTGCCGAGCGTATTTGTTCATCTTTGGAGCAGAATGATTGTTGCGTTCCCGATCCTGTCTGTCTTATTGCGAGCTTACTTGAATAGAAGGTGTTCTGGGAAATGAAAAGAACGTTTTACCTATTAAAGCCCTATATTCTGAAGCACAAAAAGGCCTATATAGCCCTGTTTATGCTAATGGTTATCGATATTTCGTTAATATTGGCGTATGCCTGGTTTATTGGGAGTTTAACGGATGCAGCGGTTCATCGTGATTTCGACCGTCTCAAGGGGCTGCTTTTTACTGGAGTCGGTATAACGGCAATAAGTATTTCCACAAATTTCATGGATACGTATCTGGAAACCGTAGCTGTTAACGCAGTGAAGAGGGATCTGAATTTGGACTTATATAAACATATTTTGCTTCTGCCGGGAAACCATGTATCGAATGTCCACTCAGGTGAATTATTATCCCATTTTACGAATGAGATTCATAATGTGGATGGAATAGTAGGCAGGGGATTAATCAATTTAATCAGGTATCCTGTTATCTCTATCGCATCCTTTATTTACTTGGTTCAAATTAGCTGGAAGTTATCCCTGCTTAGTCTATTGGTTGTTCCTGTCGCTGTCATAGGCGGTGCCGTATTCGGGTGGCTGCTTCGAAACAATAGCCGTCTCATCCATACAATGATCAGCAGCATTAATAAAAGCCTTAATGACACGTTTCAAGGCTTTGTTGTCATTCGCTCATTTACATTAGAGAAGTTGTTTTTTGCAAAATATGCCCGTATGAATCAAGACCTTTATTCATTAGAGCTAAAGGATGCCAAGTTGCGTGGATGGTTCTATGCAGGAGGGGAGGCCGTTGGGGCCAGCGCCTTTCTTACCAGTTTTGTTGCGGGAGCCTATTTTGTTTCCGGTAACGTCATTACGATCGGCGCATTATTATCCTTTATTACGCTTGTCGGCCGTATGGTCAATCCCCTAACAGGTCTTGCCGGACAGTGGGCAAGCTATCAAAGATCGCTATCCGCGATAGAGCGTATAATCAACCTGCTCGATAAACCCGTGGAGTCCAAAGAGCTTCCTTCCTTTGTTCCTACGCCGCTTCTGCATAGACGTATCCTATTCGATGATATTTCATTTAGTTATGACGGACAAAAAAACGTGTTTGAGCATCTTCAATTGCAAATTCAAAAGGGTCAAGTCGTAGCCTTTGTTGGTCCAAGCGGGGCGGGGAAGTCTACCTTATTTAATCTGCTTCAAGGATTTTATAGATGCCAATCGGGTTCTATTCTTATAGACGATGCTTCAATAGAGGATATTACCCTCTCCGGGCTGAGAAACTCGATTGCTTATGTGCCTCAGGAAACCTTTTTGTTCAGTGGAACGATCAGGGAAAATTTAATGCTGGCACGCCCGGGCATTTCCGAAGCAGAAATGATACATGCCTCCAAAAGCGCAGATATCCATGAATTTATTACAGCTCTTCCTGAAGGCTATGACACGGAGATTGGGGAAAGAGGGGTAAGGCTTTCAGGCGGACAAAGACAGAGAATATCGATTGCAAGAGCGATCCTCAAGGATGCCCCGATCCTATTATTAGACGAAGCAACTTCTGCCTTAGACAGCGAAACGGAATTTTTAGTAAAGGATGCACTAGACCGATTAATGAAAAACCGTACGACGCTCATCATTGCCCATCGAATATCCACGATTCAACATGCGGATGTCATCGTGGTTTTGGATCAAGGAAAAATCATGCAAATAGGGAAACACCATGAGTTGATCAATGAACAAGGGCTTTACAGCGAGCTGAATAAAATACGGACTCCCAATCCATCAAGTGCGACAAATCCTTTGGCCGTGAATGCATAGTAATTAGAAGGGAAGAGAGTTGTTGGCCATCAATCAACTTATAAATGCGCTGTATGACCGGAGCTGCAGCCTAACGGAAGATGTAGAGTTTTATAAGAAAGCGATTGAGGAAATTGAAGCATCTGCGGTCTCTTCTCAAATCTTCTATTTGTTGAAACAACAAGGCCGGCTTGAAGAGACACCATTGGTTTTCCGGGATAGGCTGAAAAACAATTATAACGAAGCGCTGCATCTGAATTTGTTCATTAAAAATCAAACAGACCGGATCCTTCAAAGGTTTGAGGCAATACAGATGAAGGTCATTCCGCTAAAAGGAGTATACTTCGCTGAAAAATATTTTGGTCATATAGGCGCGCGGGGAACTTCGGACATTGATCTATTGGTTAGAAAAGAAGACGTTGAGCGGGCGGTCGATTGCATTAAATCTTTGGGCTTTCAGATCGAACAAGAGCCGATTCCATCCCACTTTCATATCAGCTTCAGCAAACGGATACCGGGGGTCATCATACCATTCACGGTGGAGATTCATTGGGATATCGTAAAAGAAATGACCTCGAATTTTAAGATTGAGCCTTTTTGGAAAAGCGCGGTCCCCTTCAAACAATACAGCTATGTCATGGCATTATCGGATTATCATGCCTTCTATATGATTTGCTTGCACGGGTGGAGACATAATTTAGAATCCCCTAAATATTTTATCGATATTATCCAAATGCTCTATTTTTTAAAAGACAGCCTTAGTTATGATCTTCTGTTTCAAGATGCCTCGGCGCATCAAACGAGAAAAAGGCTCGTTCGGACATTATCCATTGTCTATGAATCGTATCCGATGTTAGACAACATGAAGGAACTTCCGATAAAAAGGAAGCGCATGCTCCGGTATAGTAACGACAGGCTTCAACAGAAGAGGGTTTCGAAATATTTGGATTTTATAGATTACCAATTTTTAAGCTACGATAACCTCCGGCATAGTTTCAAAGAAGCATATAACTGGCTCATCGCTTATAAGCAGTAGTCCATCTCATTAGGGGATGGGCTTTTTTTGTCGGAGTCACGCGCCAAATTATAGGGAAATCTACTTATTTTTCAATTTTCAGAGATTTCAACAAATTATTTAAAATTCATCATTTACACTGAAACAGTACAAGTCGGTAGGGGAAAGGGGTGACATTCGGATTAAAGGGAATAGTGTAGTCCGTTTGTTTTCAGAAAAATGGTATTGGAGGGATTAGATGTACCAAAAGTTTAGAAAAAAAGGATTGGCCCTTTCATTCCTGTTCGCTATTCTATTTTCTCTCATTTCCCCAGCAGTTGGAACGGCTGCCGAAGCAAAGCTCCTTCATTCTTCCCTGCACGCTGACCAATTGACACTGCCATCGGCAAATAATGCTTCGCCATTCGATCATTCATTGAAATTGGAAGCGATGAAGCAACAGGCAAGCAGCAATAATAATGCTATTATAACGCAGACGATCAAGCCGCAAAATTATGTTCCTGCTTCGGACAGCACGGAGCCTGTCGAAGTCATTGCCGAGTTGAAGACGGACCCCGTTTCCGTTTATCAAGTGAAAGCAAAGAAAGGTCTGAAGAAATCCGGTGCGGTCCATCAAAGTGAATTATCCGCGGAACAAGCCGATTTCGCTGCAGCTTTGGCCAAAATAAACGCAAAGCCGAAGAGACAATATAAACATGTATTTAACGGCTACTCTTTAAAGATACCCGCCAATAAAGTGGACAGCCTGTTAACGCTGCCGGGCGTAAAAGCCATCTATCCGAATATAGAATATAAGGTGTCTCCAATGGATAGTATCACGCCGAATATGGATGAAAGCGCGCCTTTTATGGGATCCGATTTCTACTGGGATCTTGGCTTGGACGGAGCCGGAATTAAGGTCGGCGTATTGGATACTGGAATCGATTATCATCATCCCAGCTTAGCTTCCGCTTATAAAGGTGGATACGACTTTGTAGACGATGATTCAGATCCGATGGAGACGCTTCCGGATCCGGAAGATCCGGAGGCAGCTACAGACCACGGCACGCACGTGTCGGGTACGATTGCGGGCCGGGGAGATCCTCTCAATCCTGATAGCGGGACAGGTTGGGTGCGCGGTGTAGCGTATGGCTCCGATATATATGCTTATCGCGTTCTAGGGCCCGGCGGTACTGGATCAACGGAGGATGTTATTGCTGCTATAGAGCGTTCCGTTCTGGATGACATGGATGTCATTAACTTATCCTTAGGGAGCAGCGTAAACGATCAGTATGACGCAACCTCCATTGCACTGAATAATGTGATGCTCGGCGGAGTTGTTGCCGTTACATCGAACGGGAACGACGGACCCGACTCCTATACAGTCGGTTCCCCGGCAACAGCGGATATGGTTATATCTGTCGGAGCTTCCTCGCCGCCGCTCAATGTTCCGACTATACAAGCGGACGGAGTAGAGAAGGTTTTTGCGAGCATTATGACATTTTCTCCGGAGTTAGGAGATTTGAAAGGTCAAGATTTAAATCTAGTATTTACCGGATTAGGCACTCCTGAGGATTTTGAAGGCAAAGATTTGACTGGAAAAGCGGCTTTAATCTCCCGCGGCTCGATCTCTTTTGCCGAGAAGTCATTGAATGCGCAAGCCGCCGGTGCTGTCGCCGTTATTATTTATAACAATGAACCCGGAAACTTTGGCGGCACCTTAGGAACGGAAGGCGATTATGTCCCTACTATGAGCATTTTGCAAGAAGATGGACTGGCTCTCAAAGCTCAAACAGATACGGCGGAGTCATACCCGTTTACGTTTGGCATTGAGCTTGAGCAGGACTTAATGGGGGAATTCAGTTCGGTCGGACCGACTTTGCCGGGATTGACGATCAAGCCGGATATTTCGGCCCCTGGCGTGGCGATTCGCTCCTCGGTTCCTGCTTTTGACGGAAACTATGAGGATGCCTACGCCGATTTGCAAGGAACGAGTATGGCTAGCCCTCATATCGCTGGAGCCGCTGCGCTGTTATTACAGAAGGACAGCTCGATGGATCCGTTTGAAGTAAAGTCCTTATTGATGAATAACGCACTCCAATTGTCCGACCGTGAAGGCCAACGCTATTCGCATATGGAACAAGGGGCAGGCAGAGCAGACCTCGAGCATACGATTGAAGCGAAAGTGGTAGCTATGGTGGAACAAGCAACGACCGCGGTGCCAAGCTTGGAGAGCATGCCGTATTTCACCGGAAGCATCTCCTTCGGACAGAAGGATGCCGGTGCGCTTGATAAGAGAACCATTACCGTAAAAGATATTGCCGGAGCCGCTTCCTCTTACACCATCACTTCGACTTGGCACGGTTCTTCCGCCGGTAGCATTACAGCCAGCCAAGATAACGTCTCAGTAAACGCCGGAAGCTCGACTCAATTTGATATAACCCTGCAAGTGGACCAAAATGCGGCCGACGGACGTTACGAGGGTGAAATTGTATTGACCGAAGCTGGAGGAGGGCATACCCTCCAAGTTCCATTCGCCGTATACGTTGGCGAGGCTGACATACCGGATGCTATATCCAATGTAGCGCTTGACCCTCTTTTCTTCTCGCCGAATGGTGATGGGATGACGGATACGACGGGTATTGCGTTCAAAGTGAATTTGGCTTCATCCTATTTCTCATTAGATGTATACGACGCCGTTACTTCACAATGGAAAGGAACTATTGCAGAGGCTGGCGATGGCATCGATCCCGGAAGCTATACGATTGAAGCTTGGGACGGCATCGTAACGAATGACGCAGGCTCTGCCCCGTTAGAGGAAGGTTTTTATGTGATCATTCCTTGGGCTGGAGACGATACGGCAGCCGTACCGCTGGAGGAACAGGCATCTCCATTTGTCATTGACGTGAACGCACCGGTCTCAAAACTGGCTAATCCGGCTGTCACTGCACAGAATGGCATAGGCACGATTACC
Organism: Paenibacillus sp. 01T443; assembly: GCF_056398325.1. NCBI lineage: Bacteria > Bacillati > Bacillota > Bacilli > Caryophanales > Paenibacillaceae > Paenibacillus > Paenibacillus sp. 01T443. The sequence goes on along the minus strand of NZ_JBFTPE010000042.1, from coordinate 2,649 downwards.
GGACATATTGAGAGTGATTTTATGATTGACCTGTTCGGCGATTATTCAGCGATTGGAGTTGCCGCTTTATACTATGATAAAGGCTGGGTGCAAGCGGATGGCGTTATAGCCCCGGATGGCAGCTTTAGTGTTCCGATTCCGCTTAAACCCGGGCTTAAACCGGTTGAAGTCTATGTCTATGACATTGCCAATAATGGCGTACTGGAACCGGCATATACCGTTGATATGAGAAAGGTGAAGCCTAACAAGCCGAAAAATAACCTTGGATAAAAACGTATATGAAACAGAATGTTTGATATGTTGTGACACAAAAAATAGCCTGCCTGAACTTGTATACCGTTCAGGCAGGCTATTTTTGCAATAAATCAGCTGCTCAACCATTAAGCTAACGGGCAGATTAGTTATAATCAATTACATAGTTACCATGCTTGGATAACTATGGTATATTTATTGAGTTAATGAGAGGAGTGATGTCTTATGAAAAGACATATTAGTGATAATAGGGCAAATGAATATAATAAGGGGATAGCGTATAAATAGCCCTGTAAACTACGTGAATTTCCCTAGATTGAGGGGAAGACTAAATGAACCAACAACCAATAATGTACAAGATTGACAATGTTACTTTTGAACTTCAAGACCAACACGATTTTTCATGGCTACAATCGCTGGGCAAAGTTTTTTGCGTGTTTGATCAACAGGATTCTGGAAACATTTGTTTCGGAATTGAGAAGGATGGCAAAAAGCGATTTGTTAAGTATGCGGGTTGTAAACCAATTGAATTTTCCGGAAACCCTCGGGATGCAGTCTTACGACTATCAACTGCAATACCACTATACACAACCTTAGAACATCCGCATCTAATAAAGCTTGTTGATCATTTTGAAACCGAAAACGGGTATGCTGCCATTTTTGAATGGTTTAATGGTGAGTGCTTGCATTCACATTGGTTATTTGTAGGAGAAGCATTTAAACATACTCATCCTGATTCACCGTTCTATAAATACAAACAGTTACCGGTTGAGAAAAGGCTGCATTCATTAGATGCCATTTATGAATTCCACAGAAATGTCGAATCAAAAGGGTATGTAGCCGTCGATTTCTATGACGGCAGTATTTTGTATGATTTTTCTCAGGATATTACTAAAATCTGCGATATTGATTTTTACAGAGAAACTCCATCTGTCAATGATATGGGAGAGAATTTTTGGGGAGCAAGACGATCCAAATCTCCAGAAGAATTTACATTAGGAGCTCCTATTGATTCAAAAACGAATGTTTTCACAATGGGAGCTATCGCATTTGGATTACTCGGTGGTGAGATGGATCAATCTTTTTCAAAATGGGAAGCAAATAGATCCCTTTACGAAGTAGCCTTAAGAGCAATTAGTAAGGAACGAGAGCAAAGATATGAGAGTATTATCGATTTTAAAAAAGCTTGGGATCAAGCTAAAAATGAATAAATAATTAATACGTATATAGATGCCAATTAGACAGTCATTACTCAATTATACAGAGTACGTTAGATCTGTGGAGCAGTTCGCATTCAGCAACTGCTCCATTTTTCGTGAGCTAGAGGGCCCGCGGCCTCACCCATTAAGCTAACGGGAGACGATAGTTCAACCATTATTACACAGCGGCAGCCGGCCAAACGATCGGCTGCTTTTTTAAGTTTTGACACCCTGACACACATGTGACCCGCCCCGCACGCCAACGGTCATTTTGCCAAAATGTGAATATAGTGTGTTAACCAGTTAAAGGGGGTTTTGCCATGGGTGCGAGGGTTAAGTATAGGTCGTCTGACGTTGATTTGTTGGCGCGGCTTATGAGGGGCGAGGCACAGGCGGAAGGCGAAAAGGGTATGTTAACGGTTGGCGCTGTCGTGATTAATCGGGCCGTAGTCAGGTGTTCGGACTTCAAGAACGTCAACAATATTAATGATGTTATTTATCATTATATGAATGGCGATGCCATGTTCGACGCCATATTAGAACCCGATTTTTATCTGAAGACACGGGAACGAGAGCGGCGGCTAGCTGAACAGACCATAAAAGGCTGGCGAGAATGGCCTTCAAAATACTCTCTGTGGTATTTCAATCCGTGGGGGCCAACATCTCAAGCTTGCCCCGCAATGTGGTACGGTCAACCGCTCGCGGGTACTTGGAAAAATCATTGTTTTTACCAACCAACAAGCACGGAATGCGCGGAAATTTACCGATAAAAAACTTTATAAGGGCGAATGCCATAAGGCATTCAATGGCAGATAAAAAACACTTTGGTATGCCATCGACTACGAAAAGTTGCCTTAAAAGAAGCACAGCCTCTTCTTGATAAGAGTCCTCACCTGACTGTGAAAAAATAGGTGATCAATTAAAAGTAGTTGCAAATCCAAACTTTAAATAATCAAAGGTGAGCTTTTATCAAATTTCAAGTAGTATCGGAAGAAGATTAAGCTAACGGGTAACATTAGAACAACAATAAGACAGCTGCCGGCAATCAGTGAACTGTGACCTTATTTGTGGACAGTTGAGAAAACAGCCTAGAGCTTAGCTAGCAAGGAGATGACCTCTGAATTCGTCGGGGGTCATCTTTTTTAATGTCCACTGATACCGCTCGGAGTTGTAGTAGGTTACGTAATCAGCGACACGT
>NZ_JBFTPE010000041.1:0-26124 GCF_056398325.1 Paenibacillus sp. 01T443 | reverse complement strand
AGCTGTATGAATCGGCATCCGTTGACGGGGCGGGCAAGGTGAGAAAATTCATCAGCATCACGCTGCCAATGCTGTCGCCGGTCATGTTTTTCAACCTCGTGCTCGGCATCATCGGTTCCTTCCAGACGTTCACATCCGCTTTCATCATCACAAAGGGCGGACCGATCAACTCTACTTATATGTATGCTATGTTTCTTTACGAGAAGGCATTCAAGCATTACCAGATGGGGTACGCTTCGGCACTGGCATGGGTATTGCTTACGATTGTCGCACTCCTTACGATCATTAACTTCATGGCATCGAAATATTGGGTCTTTTACGAATCGGATGGGGGGAAAACGAAATGAATTCGCTGCGCTCTAAGCTGTCGAGCCATTTATATTTAACCCTTTTCTCCTTTCTGATGCTGTATCCCGTTATTTGGTGGGCAGGGGCCTCGCTTAAGAAAACGGAAGAGCTTAGCCTGCCGACGCTTTGGCCGTCGACTCCGATGTGGAGCAACTACTGGGATGGCTGGCATTTTTCAGCCGAATATACTTTTGCTCATTTCTTTGGCAATACGCTGCTCATGGAGCTTGGAAATGTGCTTGGAGGGGTTGCTACGGCAGCGATTGTCGCTTATGGCTTCGGAAGATTGAACTTTAAGCTTCGCGGCTTCTGGTTCTCGATTCTTCTGCTTACCATGATGCTGCCGGGACAAGTAACGGTCGTTCCCCAGTACATTTTGTTCAATAAGCTTGGGTTCGTGGATAGTTACGTTCCTCTGGTGCTCCCGCATTTTTTCGGGGGAGGCGCGTTCTTTATCTTCTTGCTCGTGCAATTCATCCGCGGCATTCCGAAGGATCTCGATGAGGCTGCAACGATTGACGGCGCAAGCGTGTATGGCATATTTTGGCGCGTAATACTGCCTTTGCTGAAGCCTGCGCTAGTTACGGTGGCCATCTTCACATTCATTTGGAGCTGGGATGATTTCTTCGCTCAAGTACTGTACTTAAGCTCGGTCGATAAGTTTACCGTCGGCTTGGCGCTGCGGATGTTCATCGATCAATTTGACATCCAATGGGGACAACTCCTTGCGATGTCCCTGGTATCGATCTTTCCTTCGGTAATCATCTTTTTCCTTGCCCAGAAGCATTTTGTCGAAGGAATCGCGACGACCGGCTTAAAAGGTTAACGGCAACTCATTTTAACCAGATAAAGGGGATGTATGGGAATGATCAAAGGTTGGTCAAAGAGCTTGGGGTTACTGATGCTGGTTCTGATCATGGTATTATCAGCTTGCAGCGGCGGAGGCGGAGGCGGCAACAATAACGGCAAGCAGACGAACGAAGGTACGAAGGAAACGGATGCACCGGATAATAAAGGGGATGCCGGCGGGGCGACTACATTAAGCATTATGTGGTGGGGGCCCGATGCGCGTCATGAGGCAACGAAAAAAGCACTGGATATTTATTCGAAACAAAATGCAAACGTAACGTTTAAACCGGAATTCATGGCATGGGATGCTTTCTGGCAAAAGCTTCCAACGCTTGCTGCATCCAAGTCCATTACGGATGTCTTGCAGATGGATGCCGCTTACATCCAAGAATACGTGTCGCGCGGTCAGCTGGAGGATCTCTCCGATATTGATCTTAGCGGCATTGTCGATCCGAACGTAATCTCGAATTTACAAATCGACGGTAAACTTTACGGCATTCCGCTTAGCCAAAATGCGCAAGGGATCGCATTCAATAAAGCCGAGCTTGAGCAATACGGCATTGCTCTCCCGCACAAGGATTGGACCTACGATGAGTTTTTCCAGTGGGCGAGAGATGCGAGAGCGAAGCTTCCGGAAGGGAAATATCCAATCGGGGATACGACGACATGGGATAGCTTCAACTACTACCAAACTTCGATGGGCAAACCGGCGGTTATGTCCGATGGCGGCAAAACGTTCACACTCGACAAGGATTTATTTATGACCTTCTACCAAACGTACGAGGAATTCCGCAAAGCCAAAATCGTTCCGCCAGCGGAGAAAGCAGCCGCATTCCTCGAAAACGATCCGCAGGCCGATCCGATGGCATCCGGCGTCGTTATGACCCGCGGAGCGACAACGGGCTCCGTCAGCGCTTTAGAGCAGCTTATGCCTGGTAAAGTTGGCGTGGTGAATCTGCCAGTCGGTCCATCCGGCGGCGGCTGGGCGCAATCCACGATTTTCTTAAGCGTGAGCGCGAATTCCAAAAACAAGGACGAAGCGAAAAAATTCGTCAAGTGGTTCATTTCGGATAAAGAAGCCGGTCAAGCGCTTGGCTTAACGCGCGGTATTCCGATTAATCCGGATGTTTACAAGGAGCTTGAGCCTACGCTTGAAGCGAAGGATAAGCTTGGCAAGGAAATCTATGATCTCTCGCTTGACAAGGCATTGCCTTTCTATCCGCCGGCTGCAGGATTCTCGGAATGGGTGGATACGTATAAGAAGGAAATGGAAGCCGTTACGTTCGGGCAACAATCCATTGAGGATGCTTTCAATAAGATTGATAAGATGGGCAAAGAACTGGCAGCCAAAGCAGGCGGCCAATAATAATGAAAGAGGTGCTTGAAGCATGCAATTAGCAGAATTTTTCTCATCACAGCCTAACCGTCTATGGCAATTGGCAAAGCAGCTTGGCGTAGACCATGCGGTTGGAGGTTTGCCTTGGGAGGAAAAACTGGAAAAATCATGGGATCTCATGCCTTTGATACGAATGAAACAGAGATATGCCGATTCCGGCCTTGCGCTTACCGTCATTGAATCGATGCCGCCAAGCAACGAGATCAAGCTCGGAACAGCCGGACGCGACGCGGAGATTGAAGTATTCCAGCAATTCATAACCAATATGGGAGCAGCAGGCATACCTGTTCTCTGTTACAACTTTATGGCGCAGTTTAATTGGTTTCGGACATCGACAACGACGCGTACACGCGGCGGAGCTTTAGTTTCCAGCTATGATCATAGTTTAATGAAGGATGCGCCTTTGACGGATGCAGGCCTTGTGAGCGAGGAGCAGCTATGGGAAAACCTCCATTATTTTATGGAGCGTATCGTACCCGTAGCGGAGCAAGCGAAGGTGAAGCTCGCGCTTCACCCCGATGATCCTCCGATCACGCCGATCCGAGGTGTATCTCGAATATTAACCAGCAGCGCTGCACTCCAGCGGGCGATTGATTTGGTTCCTAGCGATTATAATGGAATTACGTTATGCCAAGGCACTTTAGCTACGGCAGGGGATGATATTCCAAGCGTGATCCGCCAGTTTGCCAAGCAAGACAAATTGTTCTTCGTTCATTTCCGGGATGTAAAAGGAACGCCGGAAAAGTTCGAAGAAACCTTCCATGATGATGGCAAAACGAATATGCTGGAGGCCATGCATACCTATTACGAGGTTGGATTTAACGGTCCGGCTAGACCGGATCATGTGCCAACCATGGAAGGCGAGGATAACACCAATCCTGGTTATGAGCTGCTCGGCCGATTATACGGCATCGGTTATATACGCGGCCTGATGGAAGCGGCAAGCGCCGCAAAAGCAGCAGCAGGTGCTGTGGAGAGTATTAGCGTATAAGCAGCAGCTCAGCAGTGAAGAGCATCTTCTATCCACGCTTTAAGTGGAATAGAAGATGCTTTTTTTTACTCAGAGAGTCCATTGACTTTAATACGATATCGTAATAATATAAAACCATAATACTTCACTTTCGTACTAAAAGGAGCTTTTTTATGCAGCAGCTGTACGACATCCTTCTCAAAACAGGATTACGTCCATTTTCTTTTATCTCTGAAACGGCCACGCTTGAACGAAATTTGAATCGCTCTGAACTGACTACGCTGCTTATCTTATCGTTTCGCAGTGAACTAGCGATGTCGGAGCTGTCCGCTGAGCTGGGGGCGCCGCTTAGTTCGATGACCAGTATCGCCAAGCGTTTGGAGAAAAAAGGCTATATCGAGCGTTTCAGTTCCATGAAGGATCAACGTATTACTTTAGTCCGCATGACAGAAGAAGGAAAGATAGTAGCCGCGGAAGCGCGTAAAATCATGGACGTGAATATTCACCGGGTGGAGCAAGCGTTAACGCCTGAGGAGATGGAGCAGTTTTTATCGCTTGTGTTTAAGATTATGAAAGCATTTAAACATAACGAAATACAGGGGAAAGATGTTAAAGAAAGCAGCGTCAAACGTATACGTATCGATGACTAAGCTTTTTTTTGTTTAATTAATACGAAATCGTACTAAATGAGAGGGCGTGTGAAATGAGAATTATCATTTATACAGGAAAAGGCGGCGTCGGTAAGACGAGTATAGCAGCGGCTACAGCCGTGAAGATGGCTAAACAGGGCAAACGCACACTCATATTGAGTACAGATGCTGCGCATAGTTTGGCAGATGCCTTTGGGGTAGCGCTAGGTCCGGATCCTGTTCAAATATCGGAGTTTTTGTGGGGGCAGGAAGTAAACAGCTTGCGTGAATGTGAACGTAATTGGGGAGTGGTGCAGGCCTGGCTGGCTAAGCTTATGGATAAAGCCAATCTAAAGGATATTACGACAGATGAAATGATTGTTTTTCCAGGTATGGAAGAGCTGTTTAGCTTATTGCAAATTAAACGACATGCCGAGAGCGATCAATTTGACGCAATCATTGTTGATTGCGCGCCAACTGGCGAAACGCTGCGGCTGCTTAGTTATCCGAATGTACTTGAATGGTGGATGGAGAAAATTTTCCCGCATGAGCGTCGGTTAGTCAAAGTATTAAGGCCTGTTGCGAAGGTGTTCTCCGGTTATGAGCTTCCAAGTGAAGACGTAATGGATAGCATCGCTTCATTAGTAAATGACATGAGCGAGATGCAGAGCCTGTTGCTTAATCCGGCCATGACATCCGTGAGGATTGTGTTAAATCCTGAGAAAATGGTAATCTCGGAGGCAAAACGTTCTTTTACCTACTTAAATTTATTCGGCTTCCATACGGATGCGATTATTGTAAATCGGATTTTGCCAGAAGAAGCATCAGAAGGGTTTTGGGCGCAGTGGCATCAGCTACACCGCCGCTACGAAGAAGAAATAACTGAAAATTTTAGTCCGCTGCCGATTTTGCGTGTACCGCTAATGACATCTGAAGTTTGTGGATTAGAGATGTTGGACCGAGTCGGTGAGCTTTTATTTGAAGAAAACGATCCGATGCAAATCATGTATGAAGGCCGAACAGAAGAAATACGCAAAGTCGACGACGGTTATCAACTTTTTGTGGATATTCCTTTTGTAGATAAGCAGGCGATTGACCTGACGCAGAAGGGAGAAGAATTAACACTGCATGTGGGTTCTTATAAACGCAAGGTTATTTTACCGAGAGCTTTGATGGGGTCTACGGTTGAAGGGGCTAAATTTTCCGATGGAAAGCTTTCTGTTCGTTTTGCGAGCAATAAGTAAGAAAAGCAAAGGGGGAGGCAGCGTTGAGCGATATCAATAAGTTTGCCGAAAGGCTGTTCAAGATAAGTGATACGATGTCGCGGTTCGATGAACAGATGAAAAAACATGGGGCACGCCAGCATTTGCTTGCTTCGTGCAAAGAGGCTTTACTCGGCGCTCAGGCTATTATCGAAAGTGCAGTCGAAGTAATTGAAGAAACGGAAAAAACGGAAAAAACGGAAAAAACGGAAAAAACGGAAAAAACGGAAAAAACGGCTACATCCGGGCAAGGGCAAGAAATACGCAAAGTAAAGATTAGTGACTAAGCAAGCTCTAATACGTTTATGGAGGAGTGTTATATGATCACAGGGCTAAAAAGACAAAGCGGATTATTGCTTGGATTGACTGGTTATTTACATATTATAGTGGGGTTTATTGTATTCTGGAATCCATTAAAAGAGATTTTGAACGCAGGCATTTTTAATGCGGTGGGGCAAGATTATCCAAGAGCAGCGGCGATCTGGTTTCTATTCAGCGGTCTTTTCATGGTTTTCTTGGCATTAGTTATCGGGTGGGTGGTTAAGACGAAGGGGCTTGAGCTGCCTAGTTCAGTCGGTTGGTGTTTCCTAGCCATCTGCGTGATCGGTGTGATTCTAATGCCGGTATCCGGTTTTTGGCTAGGTATCCCGCAAGCTTACCTCATCCTCAAAAAAAATAAGAAAATCTAACGAGATACGGAAGAACGTTAGTTTTGAAAAAACGGCAGTCAAGGACTAATTATCGCGTCCAAGGCTGCCGTACGTATTTTTAACCATTTAGTCTAATCCATAAATTACACAAGCTGAAGGGTGAGATAGCTAGCTCCACAGCCGGTCGTTGGAGTGGTAGTGGTTCCAGTTGTCGGTGGACTCCCACAGTCCTGGAATTTTCGGATGCAGATGTTGAGCAAGCACCTCATCGTTCAAATCATCGATGCCAAGCCCTGGCGCGTCGCTCATATGAATAAAGCCATTCTGAACGAGTTTCTTCGGAAGCTTGCTGCTGATAATGATATCATCCCACCAAGGCACCTCGCAGGAATGATATTCTAGCGCAAGGAAGTTCTCGGTTGCGGCAGCGACATGGGCTGCAGCGAGGCATGCAATCGGGCTTTCCGCCATATGGATGGCCATGGCTACGCCATATTCCTGCGCCATATCGCCAATTTTCTTCGTTTCCAATATTCCGCCGGTCGTTAGAACGTCAGGATGAATAACGGATACGCCTCCGGATTGCAGAAGCGGACGGAAGTTTTCCTTCAAATAGATATCCTCGCCGGTGCAAATTGGAGTGGCAACGGCGCGGGCAAGCTTAGCGTATTGATCGGTGTATTGCCAAGGAAGCATATCCTCCATCCAAGCCAAATTGAACTTATCGACGCGGCGTCCCAGCTTAATGCAATCCTCGAGTCCGATATGGCCAAAATGGTCAACCGCAAGCGGGACTTCGTAGCCGATAACCGCACGTACGTCAGCTACATACTGCTCAAGCATATCCAGTCCTTTTTCTGTTACATGAATCGCAGTGAAAGGATGGGGGATGTTGTGAATATCGTAATGCTGGTTGCGAATGTCGCGAATTTCATCTTCCGTCAGCGTATCGTGATTGTTGCTGTAGCGTTTTTTTGAAGCATTGCGCATTTCATCGATAAAGCCGACCGGCGCGCTTAACGTGCCTGGCTCATTAATAATTTGACCGATGCCTAAATCCATTTTCAAGAAGGAGAAGCCTTGCTCCATACGTTTCTTCAGCGCTAATCCCATTGCCGTCCCCGTATCCTTACCCACAACCTCCGTATCGCAATACATCCGGATTTTCTCGCGGAATTTCCCGCCGAGCATCTGATAAACGGGAATTCCGTAAGCCTTGCCTGCCAAATCCCACATTGCGATTTCGAGACCGCTGACACCGCCGCCTTGACGGGCATGGCCGCCAAATTGTTTGATGCGGCGGAAGATTTTATCGATGTTGCAAGGATTTTCGCCTAACAAACGTCCTTTTAGGATTTGCGCATACACTTTATCGGCTCCATCACGCACCTCGCCGAAGYCCACTAAGCCTTGATTGGTATACACTTTAATCAAGCTGCTGTGAAATGGCCCGCCGACAATATCGGTAAAGCGTATATCGGTAATGCGCAGCGAAGCAGGGCTTGAGAAGGTGCTGACATGGGCAAGTGTTTCTTCATAGGACTGGTTATTGGACACGAAAGGTCACTCCTTAGTTTTAATAGATTGGGTGGAACGATGACAACGAAGGGCTCTAAAGCAGCATGCTGCCGCCATCAAGCCTGATCGCTGCCCCGGTCATGAATTCACTTTCATCCGAAGCGATGAAGCAAACAAGCTGCGCAACGTCCAGCGGTCTTCCGACACGGCCAAGCGGAAATTTATCTCGGATGGACCGAGCTGTTTTTTTGTGTTTCTCCACATCCTCAGCGGACATAATCGGCTTGGATTCTCTGGCGCTTTGCTTCCCGACATCCACAGCGCCGGGCTCAATCGTATTGACGGTAATCCCGTATTGAGCAAGCTCGATGGCGCTTTCCCGGCCAAGCATGCGTATGCCGCCTTTCGTCATGGAATAGACGACGTCGAAATCGGTAGGACGTTTGCTATGAACGGAGGACATATTAATTATTCGTCCGGACTGCTTCAGCTTCATGTAGGGGATGACTGCCTGAATACATTGCCAATAGCCCTTTAAGTTAATGTTCATTAGTCGATCGAACGATGCTTCATCATGTTCAAAAAATCCATAATTCAACTGAAGCGCAGCATTATTGACTAAAATATCAATGCCGCCGAAGTGCTCTGCAACGCTTTTGACCATTCGCTCGATTTCCTGTTTATGTGCGACATTGGCTTGTACAAGGAAAGCACTTCCGCCTTGCTCATCAATGCATTGCTTCGTGTGCAGCGCGCCGGCATCGCTTTGGTTATAGTGAATGGCAACCGATACGCCGCGCCTAGCAAGCTCGATGGCCACCCCTTTGCCGATTCCCGTTCCGGCACCGGTAACTATAGCGATTTTGCCTGCAATACTCATGCTACACCTCCAAACCGGCGGTTATGGTCGTTTCATTTTAAAGTTCATATAGTGAAGCAGAAAACCGCCATCGAGTCTTATATCAGAGCCGTTGATATATTTCGACTCGTCTGACGAGAGGAATAGAACAAGCTCAGCCAGGTCTTCATTTACGCCTAATGCTGCATTGGGAACCTTATATTCGTAGTCATGATACAGCGTTGAGATCGTACTTTCGAAAAGCTGGTCATCACCCTCGATCGGGCCTAGCTCTATGGTGTTAACACTTATTCCGTACCGTCCTAATTCGAGCGAAGCTTCTTTGGACAGCATTTTTACCGCGCCTTTCGCAATGCTGTAGGTGAAGGCGGAGCCCGTCGGTTTCTCGGCATGAATAGAAGAGACGTAGATGATTTTTCCGGACTGCTTCTCTTTCATTTGCTTTCCGGCAGCTTGCGTGCAAATAAATGCGGATTTAGCATTCACGGCTAGGCTTTGGGCGAATAATTCTTCCTCGCCAGCTTCAATCGTGCAATTAAAAACCGCCTTATTATTGTGTATGAGTACGTCTACCGTGCCTAATTGCAGAGCAGCGAATTGCAGCATATCTGAAACCTCGGCACTTTTGCAAAGGTCGATATTGACGACGATCGCTTGAGAGCCCGCTTCCTGGACAAGCATTAACTCATCAGCGAGGTCAGTGCCGCCCGAGTAACTATTTAGAATAAATTGGGCACCGCTTGCCGCCAATCGGCGTAATATCGCACGGCCGCTGGCGCTGTCCGAATCCGTAATAAAGACTACTTTTTTTTGCAAATGCATAGATCCCCTCCATCAATGCAGACGTAAAAAGATTAATTGGCCTTGTAGCTTTATCTTAGAGAGTTTGCCCCTCATATGGCGATGCCGTAAAGTTATGATTTTGTTTGTTTTTTTGCAAAACATGGCGTTCGAGATTCACCAAGCGGTCCGTAATAAACAACCGTTTGTATTTATTAGGGAAACGGGTGCAACAACCCATCGCAATAATGTTGATTCAGGCATTATAGCATTTTGAAATATAAAAATATTTGTGCATATGATACTATTAATGGGCGATTGCTATCTTCCATTCTGAATGACAAAGGGAGCGATTAACGATGAAGGTATTGTTTATTGGAGGAACAGGTTTAATCAGTGAAGCAGTGTCTAAGCTTGCCATTTCACGAGGGATTGAGCTGTATCTGTTTAATAGAGGCAACCGGGAAGGATTCGTTCCTGAGGGCGCACATGTCATTAAAGGGGATATCCGAAATCCACTGGATGCTGCGGCAGCGCTCGAAAACGAACAATTTGACGTGGTGGTCGATTGGATCGCTTTTACGCCTGAGCATGTCAGCGTTGACATCGAGTTATTCCGCGGAAAAACGAAGCAATATATTTTTATAAGCTCCGCTTCGGCTTACCAGAAGCCGCCCAAGCATTATATCATTACGGAGGATGCGACACCGCTCGAAAATAAATATTGGCAGTATTCCCGCGATAAAATTGCTTGCGAGCAGCTGCTGCTTGATGAACATGCGGCTACGGGATTTCCAGTCACCATCGTCAGGCCATCCTTTACTTATGGTGATACGATGATTCCTGCAGCTTTGAATAGCTGGCAGCACCCATGGTCGCTTATCGCGAGAATTCGTGCCGGTCGTCCTGTCATCGTGCATGGTGACGGCTCATCATTGTGGACCATGACGCATAATACCGATTTTGCCAAAGGCTTCGTCGGCTTGTTAGGCAAAGAGGAGGCGATTGGACAGGCGTACCATATTACCTCCGATGAGGTGTTAACCTGGAATCAAATTTATGAAGCGATCGGTGCGGCTGCAGGCGCAGAGCCGAAGCTTGTACATATTTCCACGCCTTTTCTAATCTCCCATGATCCAGAGCTTGAAGGCGGCTTGCTTGGAGACAAGTCCGTGACAAGCGTGTTCGATAACAGCAAAATTAAAAGCTTAGTTCCTGACTTTGACGCTGCTTTATCGTTTGCGGAAGGAATCAAGCGTACGGTTGCCTGGTTTGAAGCTCATCCTGAACGTTGTACCGAAGATGAAGCATGGAATGAACAAATGGACCGCATCATCGAGGCCCATAAGACAGGCTTTAAAAAATAAGTCTGAAATCGACTAAAAATAGCTTATTAAGGCTCTTATTCTCTAGGGAATAAGAGCTTTTTTATGCTTTTTTTTATACTCTAAAACGAGTTTTTGAGCATTAAAGCGTTTTTAAATTTTTTCTCATAATTGCGTTTTGGAAGAAAAGAAGGATAAAAACTCGTCTTTTGATGGAAACAGCGACATATACTCATCACAGACCGTCCACTTTAACCCGATACCTGCTTATTCTCGTTATCTAACTTATATCGTAACAGGTATACTTCATTAACTTAAGGGAGAGGTATAATCATGCGAAAAAAGTTGAATCAGCATTTATTTGTTTACCTGCTTGTTTTATCTTTAGTCATTACATTAGGCATGAACGTCCAACCTTTAAATAACGACCCGCAAGTTCATAAAGACACCGCTTCACAAAAGTCGGAAGAACAAGCTTCTACCGGGATTATCGTTACGACGCAAGTACAAGAGCCTGTTTCATCTCCAGCCATAACGGCGACTCCCTCACCGATTCCTACGCTTGCCGAAGCTGCGGCGACTAAGGTCGAACAGCCTTCAACCATCCTTCCTGAATCCGAAGTCCCCCTTGAAGAAGCACCAGCCATTAAAGAAATACCCTTGAATACATATGAGGTTTCCGCTTATTACTTAAACGTACGTAAAGCACCAAGCGCAAAAGCGGCTATCATAAAAGTGGTCAAACAGGGAACGCGCTTAGAAATTGCTTCAAAAACCGAAAACGGCTGGCTCGAAGTGCTGGGCGGCGGGTACGTCCACGGCGGATATGCAAAAAAAGTAAAGAATGAAGTTTCGGTATTATCCATCTCGGATACGAGCAATCGACAACCAACAATTGAAATTAATGATCGCCGCGCTGATATCGCGCAGCAATCCGAAGTTATAGAGGAGAAGATCGAAGAGATCATAGAGGAAGAGCTTAGCGCTCCGACATCTAAAGTGAAATCCGATTCCGGTCTGACAGAAGCGCACATCGCCAAAATATTCGAAGGCACAGCGTTATCCGGGCATGATTTGGAACAAGCTATCCTCGAAATCGAGCAGGATTACGGCATTAATGCTTATTTTACAATCGCCGTCATGAAGCTTGAGAGCGGGAACGGCAAAAGCCGATTAGCCAAAAGCAAAAATAATTTGTTTGGTTTGAATGCGATAGACGGGGATAAGTACAACAAGGCATTCAGCTTCAAAACGAAAGGAGACAGTGTGAGGAGGTTCGGGCAGCTGCTTTCCAAACATTACGTCGGCAAAGGGCTGACTACCATAGAAAAGGTTGCCCGAAAATACTGCCCAGCCAATTCAAAATGGTCCAGCTTAGTGAAAAGTATAATGAAAAGCGACTATAGAAAGCTCTAACATGGCATTTTCGCTTCAAATATGTTATTTTCAACTCCTAAGCAGCTGAAGATAACGATGTATAGGAGGGTGCCATTGATGAGTGAGACCGTTCAAAAGATGCCGTTCGGCTATGAGCCGCCAGTGGATGAGCTTAAAGGTACGATCGTTTATTATGATTCGTTCGAGCATACAACGGAACGGGAGCTTGATTTAGCCGCTTATATTAGGAAGGAGCGTTCCTTTCGCAAGCTGGTGCTGTATCCCTTGCATGAGCAGAGCATGAAGCGCATGTCCAAGGAGGAGGTAAGCCCCTTCTACAAAAGAGAAGATCGCCTTCATGAATGGAAGCGAGACCGCGGAGAAGAGAACGTGATCGTTGAACGGCTTGAAATCAAACGCAAAAAATATACGCCGATCGATTCCGCGTTAAGGCATTTAACAGAAACCTATCCTAAACCGTTGTTTTTGCTTTTAACAGGTGAGATGGCTAATCTGTTCGCATCCTATTCATCCTTTGAAGAATGGATTGTGAAAATCAGATTATTGCTTACCGAGGAGCCGGCTAGATTGCATCCAAGGCTTATTGAATACAAACATAGATGGGAATCGATTATTCAAAAATAATCTTTTATAATTTTATATGAAAAAGAGCTGTCCGTGAGATAATTCACGGACAGCTCTTTTTATGATGCCAACCTGCTTCGTGCTAGCCCGTTGAAGGACTGTTTGGAATATGACCTTTTTGATTGCGGTTCTCGTTCGTTGAAGCCGCTAAATTGTTTTCTGCTTCCTTCGAGTTAGCAACAAAAGCCTCATTTTTGCTCGGAATCGATTGGTTCTTGTGTTTAGCCATCGTATAACCTCCATTAGCTGAATTGCCTAGTTCACTAAGGCATGCTTAGGTTATCCATGTTCCATTGAATTAATCTAGGTTTTTTGCTGCTTGGATAGGATTCGCAGATAAAGGAAAAATAAAAAAGAGATCGAGCTTCATCCCTGAAGCCCGGCCTCTGTATTTGTGTATCGCTTATTTTGCACTTACTACATGCTCTTCGCAAGCGGTGGAGCAGTAACCATGCTTGGTCTCTTGGCAGTCTGTACAAACGATATGCTGCAGATGGCAGGAATCGTCCGCGCAGTTGATATAGGTATCTGCCGGTTCATTGCAGTGATGGCATTTGCCAACAACAACGGCTCCATCGGTTTGGTTAATGACAACGGATGTCCGCTCATCGAAAACATAACATTTTCCATCGAACAGCTTACCTTGTACTTCTTCGTCCTTACCGTAGGTAACAATTCCGCCATCCAGCTGATAAACGTCGTTGAAGCCCTCGCTGAGCATTACGCCCGTAAGCTTCTCGCAGCGAATACCGCCTGTGCAATAGGTAAGAATAGGCTTGTCTTTGAAATCAGCCATATTCTCGCGAAGCCACTCCGGAAATTCCTTGAACGTCTCGAGATCAGGCCGGATTGCGTTGCGGAAATGACCCAAATCGTATTCATAATCACTGCGTCCATCAAGAACAATGACATCTTCTCTTAGCAGATAATCATGGAACTCTTTTGGAGAGAGGCGAGTTCCGCTTAGCGTGTTCGGATCTAAGGGCTTATCGTAACGCAGCGTAACGAGCTCTTTCTTATAACGGACAAAGATTTTTTTGAAGGCATGCTCATCGGCCTCATCGATTTTGAAGACGATATCAGAAAATAGCGGGTTTTCTCGCAAATGCTCCATATATTGCTCGGTTTGCTCAACCGTGCCAGAGAGTGTCCCATTTATGCCCTCATCGGCAATTAGGATGCGCCCCTTCACATTTAGTTCCTTACAATATGCAAGATGCTCGGCTGCAAACTGCTCCGCATCGGGTACAGCTACAAATTTATAATACAATAAAATTCGATAGGGTTTAATATCGCTCATCGTAGTCTTTCCTTTCCGGTAAACAAATAAAAGCATACTAAATTATAGTTGAACTTGCTCATAATATCAACTGGAAACCTATCGAATGATGTTGCTCATGGTAATAGGTTCCTGAGACTATAACAGTAAGCGTTTATATTTCAGCGCATGAAGATAGGTCTACAGGGTAAGACCAAATCGCTTAAGCTCAATGAAAATCGGTTCAAGCTGTTTTCCTTTTTCAGTTATGGTGTATTCAACTCTTGGAGGGACCTCAGGAAATACCGTCCGGCTTACAATCCCTTGATCCTCAAGCTCTTTGAGGCGGATCGACAGAGTCTTCGGGCTAATGCCGTCCATTGCCTTTAATAATTCGCTGAAACGCAGCGTTTTCTCAATCAGCAAGTCGCGAACAATGAGAAAGGTCCATTTTGTGCCAATAATATCGAGCGCCTTTCCAATTACACAGGGTACACCAGGTATTCCTCGTTCCAAAACCATTGGTTCTCGCTCTTTCATTTCATCACCTCTGCCTATTTATAGCGGATAAATCCCATTGTAATACAAAAGTAACTTTAGGGAAACTATGTGATAAAAAGATCACTACTTTATTTTCTGCATTAACTGTGGTTACAATAGAGCTATGGAAAACAAATATAGAAATAAATTGGGAGAGTGCCAAATGACCGTTAAACATTTAAGTACACCATACACGCTCAAAAGCCTTGAATTGAAAAACAGAATCGTCATGGCACCCATGTGCCAATATTCGGTAACGGCTAAGGACGGAACGCCAAACGACTGGCATTATGTTCATTATGTATCGCGTGCTGTTGGCGGTGCTGGTCTCATTATCATGGAGATGACGGATGTTGATCCGGATGGTAGGATTACGGATCAAGATCTAGGATTATGGTCGGACGAGCAAATCCCGGCATACAAGCGGATTATTTCAGAAGTCCATGAGTACGGAGCTAAAATCGGCATTCAAATTGCTCACGCTGGCCGTAAAGCAGAAGATGCCGAGCAGCCGGTCGGCCCATCCGCGATCTCAGCGGGCCCAAGCTACAAAACGCCAAAACCGCTGTCGGTTGAAGAAATCAAAGTGATTGTAAACCAATTCAAGGATGCAGCTAGAAGAGCTGTAGAAGCGGGTGTAGATACAATAGAAATTCATGGGGCTCACGGCTATTTGGTTCATCAATTCCAATCACCTGGCATGAATACGCGCGAGGATGAGTATGGCCAACATTTAGCGAAGTTTGGAATCGAAGTTATCCAAGCCGTAAAGAGTGAAATGCCTGCGGACATGCCGCTAATCTTTAGACTATCTGCGATTGAATATATGGATAACGGGTATGATCTGGAGCATAGCATCGCATTAAGCAAACAATACCAAGAAGCGGGAGTCGATATTTTCCATGTTTCCACTGGCGGCGAAGGCCCAAGCGGAAAAAGAAAGCCAGGAAACTATCCCGGATACCAAGTGCCCTTTGCACGTGCCATCAAGGAAGCATTGAACGTACCCGTTATCGCGGTCGGGATGCTTGAAAACCCTCAATTAGCGGAAGCGACTATCGCAAGCGAAGACGCCGATCTGGTTGCTGTGGCCCGTGGAATGCTGAGTGATCCCTATTGGGCGCTTCATGCTATACAAGCAGTAAAGGGTGAGGCAACACCTCCAAGGCAATATGAGCGAGCATACTAATTCCATTTCTAGCTAAACATACAAAGACATGCAAAGAGCCTTTCTGGTTACAGAAAGGCTCTTTGTCAATATATAAGAATTTATAAGTTTTCACTTATATATGTGCTTATATATCTCCGCGAAACGATAGCTTTTACCACGGAGGACGGCGATAGCCGTTTAAGCTTGTGATTGGAGAAGTTCAATAAACCGCTTTGCAATGATGGATTGGGTGGTATCTCGCCGAGTAGCATAGCCCACGGAACGTGCCGGAATCTGTTCATTCAGCATTAATTGAAATAATTTCTTTTCATGCAGCTCCTGCTGGATGAAGGCTTGCGTCACGAATGCCGCTCCATAGCCGCGCATAGCAAGTTCAACAAGCATATCCATGCTGCTAAGCTCCATGTCCGCATCCGCCATGATTCCCTGCGTTGAAAACCATTGCTCGACAAACAATCTTGTGCTGCTTCCTTCGGAGAGCAGCAGCAGAGGAATCTGGGTTAATTGATCAGGAGATATCGTATTCTCAGACAAATGACGATAGGCGGGTCCAACAACAAAACAGTCCTGTATCTCGGTTAGATGCTGTACGGACAGTTCATGATCCATAAACGGTAAATGAACTAATCCGATATCGATTTGATCAGCCTTCAGCCTCGCGCGTATATCAGATGTTTTCCCTTGCGATAGCCGTATTCGCACGTCCGGATACTCAGCATGGAAAGAGTCAAGCAGCGGCAGGAGCAGATGCTTAATGATTGGACCGCTTGCTCCGATTCGAAGCTCGCCCGCTGACAGATTTTTGAGCGCTTGTAATTTGCTTTCGCCGAGCTGCAGAATCGTAAACGATTTCTCTACGTACTCGAGCACGGCAGCTCCCTCAGGCGTCAGTTTAACACCTTTTGAGAGACGGTCAAATAGCTTAACCTCAAGCTGGGCTTCCAATTGCTTTATGGCATAGCTGACGGAGGGCTGCGTGATATGAAGTTCTTGAGCTGCTTTCGTCAAATTGCCGAGCTTGGCCGTATGTAAAAATATGCGATACCAATCCATATTCAATAACATGGTATAACCTCTCTCTATGGCAAGGTGTAAAAATTTAAATTTCATTTATTTCATAATCAAAATTATAATGGACATATAACGAATGCGTCAAAGCATTCAATCGGGAGGAACGAGTCATGGCAGGAAATACGTACGGCGAAAGCTTTAAAATAACCACCTTCGGTGAATCACACGGTGAAGCGGTAGGTGTTATTGTGGATGGCGTAACCCCAGGTGTTGAGCTGGATGAACGTTACATCCAAACACAGATGGACCGTCGCAAGCCTGGTCAATCTTCGGTTACTTCACCGCGTAAGGAGTATGACGTCATCAGCATTCTCTCCGGTATGTTCGAAGGGAAAACAACGGGAACGCCGCTGTTTATTATGCTGCACAATAAAGATATGAGGCCCGATGCTTATAGCGATATTCAATATTCTTTTCGCCCAGGGCATGCCGATTACACTTATTTGCAAAAATACGGCATTCGTGATCACCGCGGAAGCGGGCGCGCATCCGGCAGGGAAACGGCAGGCCGTGTAGCTGGCGGAGCTGTTGCGCGCAAGCTGCTTGAGAACAAAGGGATAAGTGTTGTAGCGTATACGAAGGAAATCGGCGGAATAAAATGCGAAACGTTTGTCGAAGATGCGATTGAACAAAATGCCGTTCGGGCTTGCGATCCGGAAGCAGCTGTTCGAATGATTGAGAAAATCGAGCAATTAGCTGCCATTGGAGACAGCTGTGGAGGAATTGTAGAATGCCGTATTAGAGGAGTTCATCCCGGAATCGGCGAGCCTGTATTTGACAAGCTCGATGCGGAGCTTGCGAAGGCGATGCTATCGATCGGCGCAGTTAAAGGAATCGAATTCGGTGCAGGCTTTGCGGCGGCGGAGATGCTCGGAAGCGAACATAACGATGAAATGAACATGGATGGTTTTCTTAGTAACAATGCGGGAGGAATCATTGGCGGTATAAGCACAGGCGAAGAAATTGTATTTCGTATAGCCGTGAAACCAACTTCGTCCATCTCATTGCCGCAGCATACGATCGATATTCATGGACAAGAAAAAATGATCGAAACCATCGGAAGGCATGATCCATGTATATGTCCTCGCATCATTCCTGTCGTGGAAGCGATGGCGTGTATTGTTGTGGAGGATTTAATAAAGCGGCAAGCCGCAATGCATGCTTAATTTTTAAGCCAAAAAGTATTTTTGCTGCTTTAATATTGGTAAAATCTGTCCCCCGCATTTCTCCTATTGTGCTATGCTTAGATCTGACAAAGGCTGAGAGGAGAATGTTCATGAAACCAATTGTATTTATTGATCGCACCGTTCCAAGTGAGGTGGAAGCACGGATAGCCGAACATTGCGTAGTCGACAAATGGGAAGGGGCATCCCCGATTCCTCGTGAACTTCTGCTGGAAAAGCTTGCAAACGCAAATGGCTTGCTAACGGCAGGATCTAAAGTAGACGCTGAACTGTTAACGCATGCCCCTCACCTAAAAGCGGTAAGCAGCATTAGTGTAGGCTACAATCATTTTGACCTGGATGCAATGAAGCAGCGGGGTGTAATCGGCACGCACACTCCTCATGTTTTGAACAATACCGTGGCCGATCTAGCCTTTGCGCTTATATTAGGTACAGCAAGGCGAGTGGCTGAGCTGGACCGCTATGTGAAGGAAGGTAAATGGAAATCAGGCGTTGGCAGCAGCTTGTTTGGACAAGATGTGCATCATGCCAAGCTGGGCATTATTGGCATGGGGAGAATTGGAGAAGCCGTTGCACGGCGAGCAAGGTTCGGGTTCGAAATGGAAGTTTCCTATTTCAATCGAAGTCGAAAGCCTGAAGCGGAGTCGCTCCTTGGCGTGCGTTACCAGGAACTAAACGAGCTGTTAAAAGATTCTGATTTTGTTGTGATGCTCGCGCCTTTAACGGCGGAAACGACCAGGTTTATCGGACGTGATCAATTTCAACTCATGAAACCATCCTCGATTTTCATAAATATATCGCGCGGCCAGACCGTTGACGAAGAAGCCTTAGTCGAAGCTCTTCAATCGGGAGCGATATCAGCGGCTGGACTAGATGTTTTCGATAAAGAGCCTATACCTGCCGACCATCCTTTCTTGAAAATGGATAATGTACTGACACTGCCGCATATCGGATCAGCGACAACGGCAACGCGTTTTGATATGGCAATGCTTGCAGCGCAAAACCTGGTGAATGCATTAACCGGACAATCCCCGGCCAATATCGTGGCGGAGCTGCAGTAATTTTAAAGGGATCGATTAAACTTCTTTATGAGGGTATAGAATATCTCTATTAGCCGCGCTGCGACCTTGATGATAAAGTGAAATTACAATAATTCCTATTAACTTAATCGGTATTATTAAACTTCATTCGGTGCAGAGGTGGAAGAGATGAGCGAGGTTTATCGGTTAGCCCATATAGAAGATGCAGAAAGACTTCTTCATGTCATTTACGAAGCTTACGTGACAATAAGAGAGCTCGAGCTGCATTGGCCAGCTGCCCATGCGGATTTGGCATTGATTCAAGAGAATATAGTAAGCAATGAATGTTATGTGTTGGAGCTTGACGGCGAAATTGCGGCTACCGTTACTTTATCCAAGGGGTAGAGCATAGCATTATTAATGAGAAGCTTGGCGCTGCGGCCGTCACGCTTGCAACTGCCGAGAAGCATCCGTGGCTGCTGCCTATGTATGAACGTAGAGGCTACGAACGACTTCATGTCTTCGATTTCGAAAACGGGGATGGACCGATGCATCTTTTACGAAAAATCGTAAATCCTTCTCTGTATCAAAGCCTCCTGCTTGAACAGGCCAAATAAGACGCCTAATCGGAAGGGCCCTTCGTTTGCGTAAGGGCTCTTCTTGCTATCATCTAGAAAATGGGGAATGATTAAAATCAAACTGCTGCTGATCGGACCAACGGGCAAGACAGGTCAATTTATCGAACGTTACTTGGAAGAAAAACAGGTTGGATTCAAACGATTTGTTCGCTCGGAGGAGCAAATGCGACCTGGGAGCTATTTGGGTGATGTACGTATTCAACATGATGTAAGCGAGGCTATGGCTGGGGTAACCGGCGTGATAAGTGCATTGAACACGGAGGGAAACGGCACTCTTGAAAGCGGAGTGAACAACATTATCGCCGCGATGAAGCAGCACCAAATCAGGAGACTTGTTACAATCGGTACGGCAGGTATCCTGCAAAGCGAGCTGGAGCCGCATTTATTAAGATATCAATCCATTGAAAATAAACGGATTCACCACGAGGCGGCTCAAGAACATGAACGGGTGTATGAACATCTTCTTGAAACAGAGCTGGACTGGACAATCATATGTCCGACGAGACTTGTTCAAGAAGAGAAAAAAGGGGAATACCGTGTGCGCGAGAATGTATTGCCAACCGGCGGCACAGCCATTTCTTTTGCCGATACAGCCGAATTTGCGGTGACAGCGTATTTGAAAGGTTTACATATCCGGGAGCGGGTAGGCATTGCCTATTAATAGGTGGTGAATGAAAAAACAACCCAAAATCCACTAGAAAAGCGGATTCCGGGTTGTTTTCGCATAGTTATAGCACTATTCCAATTTCAGTACCTCCACGCGATTAGAGAAAAAGGTAGCGCCGCCGCCCATGTCCGCGAGACGCTGCGGTGTTAGCGCATTAACCGCTTGGTGTCCCTTACGCTGATCATCCCACCATAAGCCTTGCGTGACCAAAACGCCAGGCAGTACGTCGCGGCTAAGGCGCAGCGTTATTTCAACTTCGCCGCGGTCATTGCGAACCTTTACGCGCTCTCCGTCCTGAAAGCCCAGTAGCGCGGCATCGTCGAGCTGCATATGAAGCAGCGGCTCTTTCTCCAGCTTTTGCAGGCGCTCTTGATTGGCAAAGGTCGAATTAATAAAGCTATGATTCGGACCAGTCATGAGCAAAAAAGGATACTTTTCCGGTTCCTTCAAAGGCGTATGGACCGGAACGGGGGAGAAGCCGTGCTGCAGCATTTTCTCCGAATAGAGCTCAATTTTGCCGGAGGCGGTGGGAATCAGGGTCGTGAACGCTGGAAGCTCATTGCCGCCGGCTTTCATCCACGATTTTACCTTTAGCGCCTCGAACGTGATCCCTTTCAATAGAGGGTTGTTTTCGCTATCCAGTGCTTCACGAATCATTTGTTCCTCGGATATATCAAAAATCTCACTTTCAAAACCTAACCGCAGTGCCAGCTCCTTAAATAAAGTAAAGTTAGATTTACATTCACCCATCGTCTCCATGATCGGTTCGTGTAGCTGCAAATACAGATGCCAATAAGAGGTATAAAGATCTAAGTTTTCAAAATGCGAGGTAGCCGGGAGCACGATATCCGAATACTTGCATGTATCAGTTAGAAACAAATCATGGGTGACTGTAAAAAGATCATTTCGTAAGAGGCCCTCGCKAACGCGATTTTGATCAGGCGCTACGACTGCTGGATTGCTGTTATAAACAAACAGCATCTTTACTGGTTTTGCTGTTGCGAGAAGGGCATCGCCAAGCTGGTTCATGCTAACCGTGCGAACATTAGGATCAGGCATGAGATCTGGACGCTCGATTTTTCGAGCATTAAGCCTCGAATACCATCCGTTTCCTTTCATTGCGCCGCCGCCGCGAATCCCCCATTGGCCCGTAAGTGCTGGCAAGCATGCGATAGTTCTAACGGTCATGCCGCCATTGTCATGATGCTGCAGGCCATTACCGATACGGATAAAAGAAGGGGAAGTCGTCCCGTATAAACGGCCAAGTTCCTCGACCTCAGCAGCGGGCACACCTGTAATGTTTTCTACATACTCAGGCGTATACCTTGCTGCTTCCGCAGCAAGGTCATCGAAGCCTAGTGCATGCTGCTCTAAAAATGACTGATCTGCGAGTCCGTCGCGAATGATCACATGCATCATACCGAGAGCAAGCGCCGCATCTGTTCCAGGCCGCAGATGGATGAACCGATCTGCCCACGCCGAGGTGCGGTTGCGGTGAACATCAATATGGATGATTTCGGCTCCGTTTTTTCTTGCCTCGGCGGCCAGCATCGTTTGGTGCATATTGGTGGAAACTAAGTTGCAGCCCCATATGAGGAACAGTTTCGTATGAACGGTATCTTCGGGATCAATGCCCATAGAGGCGCCCATTGTATAGGCATAACCGGCAGCACCGGCTGCATTGCAAATTGTGCGGTCAAGCTGACTTGCGCCAAGGCGGTGAAAGAAACGGCGATCCATGCCTTCCGCATTGAGAACGCCCATATTTCCATAAAAGCTGTACGGTAAAATCGCTTGCGCGCCTTGCTCTGAAATGATGTTTTTCATACGCGTAGTGATTTCCTCGTAGGCTTCTTCCCAGGTTATGCGCTCAAAATCAAGCGTGCCCTTAGGACCTTTACGGCGCATGGGATAGAGAAGTCTTTCCGGGTGATATACGCGTTCATTCAAATGTCTCACCTTATTGCAAATCGCTCCGCGCGTGACCGGATGCGCGGCATCGCCCGTAATTTTAGTTATTTTACCATCTGCTATAGTGACGCTGAGTCCGCAGGTATCCGGGCAATCAAAGGGGCAAACGGAACGAACCGTTCCATTTAAGATTGTTGTGCTCATCCTCATTTTCACTCCATCCAGTAGCCTAAAATCTGTTTCCCTATCATATCATAAYCCATTCTTGCTACGACATAGGTTACTAAAGCAGTTTATGCTTAATTAGGACGCATTTCATTTTCCAGCTAAAAGTCTATTGACAGTACCTAACTTGTCATGTAACATTCAAGTTGCTGAAGAAGCTGCTTACAACAAAATAATTCGTATAACCTCACGGCTTTTAAGCTTAAATAGGGTGAGGGTTTCTACGGGAAGCCTAACTTCCTAACTACGAGTATGCGATCATTTTTTAAAATGATCTTATATTCGTCGTTAGGATTTTTTTGTGTTTATGCAGCTTTTTATTGCGAATTAGAAAGGGGTTTATATAAAAATGAAATATATACTTTCAGTATTTTTAGGTGCAGCGAGCTACGGTATTTTGTCTACCATTGTCGTGTTGGCCTATGGCAGCGGCTATGATTTGGGCGAGGTTGTCGGAAGTCAACTGCTAACGGGCTTCGTTCTGGCCTGGGGACTTTCTTTTGTGATGAAATGGCGTGAGAAGCGCAGTAAAGGAGCATCTGCTGCTGGGAACAAGAAGCCTCATCCCGGATCGGTAAGCCTTACCTGGAAACAGCGCCTGATGCTGATGGCCGCAGGAGCGCCAACAGCGATTACAGGCTTATTGTATTATGAATCTTTGCGCTATATCCCTGCATCGTTAGCCATCATTCTGTTGTTCCAATTTACTTGGATCGGCGTATTGATACAATCGTTAAGCCAGCGAAAACGTCCAAACGGCATCATGTTTTTTACGATTGCGATTCTCTTTGGCGGGACCATGCTTGCTGCTGGAATCATCGAACAGGGGACAGGGAAATTTAATTTGATGGGCGTTGTTTTAGGACTCCTATCCGCCGTAAGCTATTCGCTGTTTATTTTGTTTAGCGGAAAAGCTGTCCCATCCGTACATCCTGCATACCGGAGCGCTTGGATGATCACGGGCGGCCTGGTTCTCGTATTTATCTTATTCCCGCCAACCTTTTTGTTTAATGGACAAATTTGGGGAGATTTAATGCTGTATGGCTTCTTGCTTGGTATGTTCGGCGCGTTTATTCCGCCTGTATTATTCGCTGTAGGGGTTCCGCATATCGGAGAAGGAATGGCCGGTATTCTTGGTGCTTCGGAGCTGCCAGTCGCTGTGCTTCTTTCTTCCTTTGTACTGAATGAGCATGTAAGTGCCTTGCAATGGATGGGCGTCATTATTGTGTTAATTGGCATTGCACTGCCAGAGCTGATTAAACGGAGGAAAATAGGTTTAAGAAATGAAACAAGCATGTCCGCGTAAGCAATTGTTATCAATCATGAATAATGGGAATCCCGATCATAGATAATATAAAATCATACCCTCTGAATTCGGCGGGCCATATTGGCAAGGAGGAATCCGATGATTTATGACTGTGTGATTGTTGGCGGAGGTATTGCAGGCTTGCAAGCCGCCATACAATTAGGACGATATCGTCATCATGTTGCCGTTATTGATGCAGGTGATGGAAGATCCAGCATCTGCAAGAATTATCATAATATAATCGGATTCCCTCATGGAATTAGCGGTGCCGAGTTGCTTGCTTCAGGTAAATCCTTAGCAGAGCAGCTCGGCACCGCGTTCGTAAAGACAAAAGTCGTCGGAGCTGAACGCTCCGGGGATGTATGGAAATTAACAACATCCGATAAACAGTGCTTTCAAGGAAAAAGGCTTCTTCTCGCGACAGGGGTCAAGGATCGAATTCCGGGCTTCCCCATGCTTATTCCATGCATGGGGATTAGTGTTTTTGTTTGCCCGGATTGCGATGGCTATGAGGTGTCAGGTAAGCCTACCCTTGTGCTCGGTTCAGGAAATTCAGGCGCACGAATGGCGCTAACACTAACCCATTGGACATCGGAGCTCATCTATGTGAATCATGAACTGACGAGAATTGACGACACGCTCCGCGTTCAATTGGAGGAAAAGGGAATCCAATGTATCGTGAAGTCCGTTCGCGAGGTTATGCTTGAAGAAGAGCAATTCAAAGGCATCGTATTAGACGATGGATCGATGATCAATCGCTCTCATTGCTTTATCGCTTTCGGAGGCAATGAAGTGCGTTCAAGTCTTGCCCGGCAGCTGGGCGTTGAGCTCATGGATAACAATCATATCCACGTGGACCCGCGTACAAAACAAACCAATGTTAAGCATGTATGGGCTGCAGGTGATGTAACTGGACATTCCGAAATGGCAACGATAGCAATGGGAGATGGGAGCCAAGCCGCC
Organism: Paenibacillus sp. 01T443; assembly: GCF_056398325.1. NCBI lineage: Bacteria > Bacillati > Bacillota > Bacilli > Caryophanales > Paenibacillaceae > Paenibacillus > Paenibacillus sp. 01T443. Next base: position 1,563 of record NZ_JBFTPE010000041.1, on the reverse strand, counting down.
ATTTGGATTCATAAGAGCTTAATCACTACATAGAAGTGATGATCTTATCAATGATTCCGTATTCCAAAGCCTCCTCCGACGACATATAATAATCCCGGTCCATATCCTTTTCAATTTTTTCTAAAGGCTGGCCGGTTCTTTCCGCGCTAATCTGGTTCAATTTAGCTCGGATTTTCAAGATACGGGAAGCACTAATCGCAATATCGCTGGCTTGCCCCTGAACGCCGCCGTGCGGCTGATGAATCATGATTTCGCTGTTTGGCAGAGCGGTGCGATGGCCTTTTTCTCCCGCAAGCAGCAGGATCGCCGCAAAGGATGCGGCAAAACCGGTACAGATTGTATGCACCGGAGGTTTCACGAATTGCATAGTGTCGAGAATTGCAAAGCCCGCTGAAGTGGAACCTCCTGGGCTGTTGATGTACATCGCTATTTCTTTTTCTGGGTCTTCGGCCGCCAGAAACAAAAGCTGTGCAATAATACTGTTTGCAACGGTATCGTCAATTGCGGAGCCGAGAAATACAATGCGATCCCGCAGCAGCCTTGAATAAATATCGTAAGATCTTTCTCCTCGGCTTGATTGTTCGACGACATAAGGTACATAGCTGCTCATTTTTATCTGCCTCCTGAGTGATGTTTTTGGCTTTCACTTCGGTAAACGAACAACAGTCTGCAAAAGATACGAAGGTCAGCAAAGAAATTACCGTATCCTTTTTGATGTCTTATTCGTTTACATAGTAGGAGATTACCCTTAATCTTAGAATAGGCAGGAGAACGTTAAGGAGGCAGAAAGATGCATATAGTCAAAGCGTTGCCAAGTAACGAAGTGCATCCGTCAGAAATTCAAATCGAACGGCTGTATGCCGTTTTATACCGCTATTGCATGTCTCTCACGAAATCAAAATGGGATGCCGAGGATCTTGTGCAGGACACTTGGCTCAAAAGCATGAGGGCGGCCATATACATTACGCACAAGAATCCTGAAGCGCTAATGCTGCGTATCGCCAAGAATACTTGGATTGACCAATTGCGCAGAAAAAATCAATTTCATCTGATCCTTCAGCAAGGTATGCAAATGGAAGCTGTATCGGATACGAGCAGCTTGGATCATGAGGCGTATTTGTACGGGCTAGTTCAGCATTTATCGCCGCTCCAGCTTGCTGTTTTCCTTCTGAGCGATGTTTTCGAATACACTGCAGCGGAGACAGCTGAGCTGCTCCAAACATCAACCGGAGCAATCAAAGCCGCGCTTCATCGAGCAAGGGAAGCTTTGCACGCGGTCAGACGCGAACTCGAATCCGAAGTCTTGAATTCTCCAAACGAAGAGGATATGAAAAGCCATTTAAGCGCTTTGGCAATGGCCTATGAGCTCGGCGATGTCGCGCTTTTAATCGAGCTTGCCCAAAGAGATATTTCGGAAGCAGCCATGGTTATTGGAATCGCCCAAAACGCGAAACTAAAAGCGGTCAGCCGAAAAGGGCAACCGCGAAATAATAGTCAGTCAACCGTTCAGATGGCTGCATAGGCGACTGGAAATATGATAAAGCTGATACAACGCTGGGTATC
>NZ_JBFTPE010000040.1:0-26354 GCF_056398325.1 Paenibacillus sp. 01T443 | reverse complement strand
CTATTTCCTCACGCCTTCATGTTGTCCTGGTCTTCAACAAGGGTTCTCGTACTATCTCTCTGTGTTTCTGGCAAGGGTGAAATCCTGCGAATAAGCGAGCATTCGTGAGAAAACTAAATCGTACTGAGGGAGTTCAATGACATTATCCCATTCGTATCTAGATTAACCTTTTTTGATTTCTGTTAAAAATCAAGAAAATCTTAAATTGGTTAAACGATCCTCCAAAATCAAGCGCAACTCTTCAGGAATACGCTCAAACACGACTCCTTTCCCCAAAAACAAAAGCCAATCCGCGTAATAAGACAGCGCCTCAACATCGGTCACATCCAACTGAACATTAAATATCCCGCTCGATTGAAACATTCCGGTAAAGGACAAAATAATTCCCGGCGGGTGCATGCGTTTAAAGCGTTGAATCCCGGTCGTATCGAGCTTCACAACAAGATTGGACTGACGTGCACCAATCCGTTTTTTGCTTAAAATCTCTTGCTCAGAGTACTTCATTTTATGCTCAGAAATTGCAGAATCCTGCAGCAAATCAACAGGCAAATAACGAAACTCATCCGTATCAAAATCATAAACTTCGACTAGCCATTGGGCGTTCGAGTTAAAAATATGAAGCAAATAAACGTCCAGTAACTGTGGCCAGCCAAGACTCGGCTCATAATTCAAGCGTAAATGCTTATCTCGTACAGCAAGCGAAATCAACTGGTTTAGCTCCGCAGGCGCTGCATCATCGAGCTCCAAAAGATTCGGATTAGCAGGATTTGTATTTTCAAAAAGCAAGATATTATTCAGCTCGATTAGCTCGTCTTGCTGAGTTTGCGACGCGATGCCGATAAGTTTTTCAGTGATTGAGCGGCGATTTTGCAGATAAGGCAGCTGTGAATTTTTCGAAGCCATAAAACTGATAAATATCGCCTTCAGCTCATCTGGCGTGAAACGTGCTGCGGGTAAATACTGATTTTGTAGGACATTGTAGCCTCCACCGCGCCCCAGCTCGGTCGTCAGTGGAAAACCCATCGCTTGAATCTCATTAATGTCGCGGATCGCCGTCGCGCGGGAAATCTTGAACTCCCGCTGAATCTCGGCAATCGTAAAATGTGCGCGATTATTGATGTAGCGCATGATTAGGTTTACTCGTTCTGTTTTCTTCATGATTTTATTGTATCAAAAAAGTATCATTTTTTGATACATTCGGCAAATAGAATCGATCTTGTAAAAGTAATTTCACAAAGGAGAGAACAAAATGCCTAATTACTCAATCAAAACGATCTCAGAAATCTACAAAATGACTGCTTTCGGTGTTTCATTTGAGGACTTCAACGACTGGGCAGGCAATTCAGCAAAAACGGCAGCGAAAAAGGCTGAAATCACTGAAAATGGCAAGCTTGCTGAACTTCTCGCGCTGGCTGACGGGCAAGAATATCAAATCAATTATGTTATCGACGGCAAGGCTTGGCGCGGCTTCGGCGTGATGGGTGATTTCAATTTGGAAGACGCGGTCGTCCTCAATTTCCTCGCTGGCGACTACCTCGTTGTGCCTGGCACAGGCTCTGACAAAGACAGCCTTGCTGATGAAATCACAGGCAAAGTTTTCGGCGGCATGCTGCAAGAAATTACAGACTACAAATACGTAGGTCCTGGGAACTCAACATTCGTCAAAGCAGCTGAAAACGGTGAATTCTACGGTGAAATGTGGCTTCGCGTAAAAAAAGTCTAAGACTAATCTTTGTGTTAATTTGAAAGGAGCTCACATGGCAGAATACACAATTGAACACAAAAAATCATTCACATTGACCGCATACGGTTTTTCAATCCAGTCCAATTTTCAAGACATGACAGCTTTGCAACAGGAAAAAGCCGAGTTTTGGGGCAGACTCAAGGCTGACGGGCGGTTTGCTAAGCTCAAAGACGCTGCAAAAGATGATCGTGAATGGTCAGTGAACGAGGTTTATCAAGGCAAGCCGTGGAATTATTTCGCGGTAGAAGCTGGAAAGATAGTGGCTGACGCAACGCGCAATATCGAGTTTCCAGAGAGCGAGTACATCGTGGTCGCAGGAAATGGTGACAAGGAAACTTTGTTTGATCAGTTGACTTACCTTGCTTTTGGCGAAGTGTTAGCCCGAATCACTGATTATGCTTACATCGGCGGTCCAAATGCCACCTATCGCAAAGAAAACGGCGCGGGCACATTCTACGGCGAATTTTGGGTACCTGTGGTTAAAAAATAACTTTCGTCAATTTACTGTCCGGTTGCTAAATTACACTGAATCCTCATAAGCACATAAATTACTAACCTGTCTTTAGTTGAGAAAACGGCAGCTCATCATGTGTGAGCTGCCGTGCTGTCTTATTGAGCTAAAGTGTCCCTTTAGTTCAATAGGAGTTCCCTTATCTAGTAAAAAGGCAAAAGTGACTCCTAATTGCCCAAGATGATTTATAGTCCATCAACCTTCACTTTTATCATCTCATCGTATTCAGGATTCTCATTAGGACTTTACTCCGGCTACCTGCTCCCGACTCGCCCATAAGGAAGGGGATGCTATTTCAGGATGATGGTAGTTTACCCTCGAAACAGGAATACTTGCTTTACGTATCTTACAAAATGAACATCCTTGTACGATGCCATTCGTTTGTTTAGATCGCGATATTCCTCCAGTTGGTCTGAATGGTGTTTACTTCGTTCATCGATCTGCATATTAAAGTGATGAAGCTCGTTCTCAAGCCGGATTCTGGCAGCCTCCACTTCCTTCGTTAAGGAATCCAGCTCAGGATGGTACGCCTGCTTGATCACATTTAACCTTTCCTTTGCTACGGTTTTATACGTTTGTTCCGCATCGGTTAGTTTTGACTTCCGATCCTTATACTTTAACGCTATGGCGGAGATTTCACTGCGTGGAAGGACTGCAGGAATTTTAGTTCGATACCTGCGTTCGATTTTTCTTTTCCAGTCGACCAGCGCCTTCGCTTGAGATCGGCTCATGCCTACATGAACCGAACCGCCGTTTTTTAAAATCAAATATGCCCTGTCGATTTGTTTGCGGCCATAGGACTGATTGATCGTAATGTCCATAAAATCGGCCGGTGTACGAATGCCGTTCGTTCTTAAACGGCGTTTCATCTCATCGTCAATATCCGGAATTTTAGCCTGACTAAGCTTTTGTTTGATTATTTGCTCTTCCAGCCATGTTTTTTGGAACGAGGCCAGTTTGCTGGACAGCTCTGTTTTTTCCTCTTGGTCAATGGTACGTCTTTCGCCAACTAACCCGCTTAAATGAATATGAAGCTCCTTCTCCACCGCTTCCGTTTCATGCCTTTCCCGATAAGCCGCTTCCTCGAGCCTTTGTACGCAATCGTATATCAATTCCTCTTCAATTTGACTAAAATTTTGTTTAATATCGTTCAATTCGTTCAGTTCGCTTCTCAATTCGGATAGGGCAAGCTCCAGCCTCTTTATGTTTTCGTACGTGGCTCTCTTTTCCTGGACGGCGGGAACCTTCCCATAACACCAGCTTAAAAAGGCCATTTCCGTTCCAAAACCTATAATCGAACAGAAGAGTAGCGCTGCGACCGGGGCACTGCTGTACAAAGTAGCCGCGGCTGACGCTGATGCGAGTAAAATCAGGTAGGAAACGAAGCTTTCCTGCAAGAACAAATACGTTGATCGCTTCTTGTGCGGCGTCGCTTCCAACGTAATATGGTCCAAGACCCACGACGCTCCACCAGAATACAAAGTTTCTGGCGGCGATATGGCGACAGCCTTCCGCGGCTTCCGCTTTAAGAGCCGATCATACAAGACGGTTAGTGAAGTTCTAAATGCCGTATTTTTAGAGAAGGCCGAGATATGGAGGCTTGAAGGCTGCATAGCCTTCCCCTCCGAATCGGGATCGGGGAGTCTAGGCACCTCCGGCACTTCCACTGTCGCGAATGCGCGAAGGGAGTTTGCTGCCTTACGTACCGCTTCTTCTTCAACAAGCGCCAGCAATTCGAACGCCCGTGATGCATCTGGACTAACAAAGTCATTCCGTCGAAAAAGAAGGCTTTCCTCCGGCTCTCCCGCTTCAAGCGAATGCCATAATGAGGGATCGGCACAAACAGCTGCGATCGATATCCAAACTACCCATGCCGAAAAGTGATCGATATGGGGGCCGAAATGCCCTTCATTCCTTCCCGGGTGTTGATAGTTTCGATGACCGAGCTCGTTACTTGGCATGCCGTTTAAAGCGGGGACATACATCCCGTCGTAGTCGATCAGAATGATTTCATTCATGTTGATCAATATATTTCCATGCTGCAAGTCGCCATGCCCAATATTGGCCGAGCACAGCTCGCGGGTCATTATTATCCATTTATCGGAGAGTTCTTGCAGCAGGTCGGCACGATGCAAATTTCGCCCCATGTAATCGAGCAGCGACTCTCCTTCCACCCATTGCATTTTCACGATCGGAAACCACTGACCGTTAATGTTGATGCCTTCGGAAAGATATTCGAATGGGACGAGATAAGGAAGAGGATTGGAGCGTAAATGCAAGCTGATGGCATCGTAACGGATCTTCTGATCCTTTACATTGTTAGTGAAGCACCTGACCGCCCACTCTTGCTCACCGCACTTCAGTTTGTATACGCTGGCGAAGCTTCCCGATATCGGACGGGGCAGGCCGAGCTTATCTAATTCAGGGTGGCCGGCCTGCAGATCCTGGTCCTTGAAACAGATACGCGGATTTTGGATTGCTTCCCTATAATCCTGCGGAGTGGGCCAGAACATCGCCTCACTTCCCTTTAACCAGTTTTAGACGAATGAACGTAACGTCATCGTTCCTTAGATAGAAAAAGCCTTCACGGTGAGGCCGCCGTCTTTCTTCATGCACGAGATGGTTAAAGTCACGCTCGCCGGCTAGCTTATGTATTAGCCTTATCACGCTGCGATCTTCCTTGTAACGAGTCAACAGCCAACAGGCTAGGGCATCGGTCATCAACCAGAACGCGTCTCCCGCTTCGGCGGTACCGCTCCATTTGTGAACAAACGCTTTAAGCTGGACGTTATTGGCCGCGTTACTCGAGATGAGAACCGGTCGACGTTGAAAATCATCGGCTGTGCTTAAAGGAAATGAGGCGATCATCGTATCCCCTCGAACATGAAAAATACAGCTGTCGCCGACCGCGATCGCGTCAAATGCCGCGGATTCGGCATCCATCGCAAATCGAAACGTGATCCCCGCTAATGTGGAAAACGCCCCGCTGCTGAGCTTCTCTTGCGCATACCAGGGGAGACTGTTGCCGTTGGTTTTTTTCTGCCAGGCTTTCGATAATGGGGAGACTGATCTATGGATCTGCATACCGCCGAATCTGCCAAAGCAATAACCGCTTGCGAGCAAATTCGCCCACAGTTCAGCATATGAGGACTCACTAGCCCCATCGGCTATGGCGAATCTACAAATTATCGTCTCCTTATGAACATGTGTGCTGTTATGGTAAGCATCCTCGTATTCATCGCTGCGATTTCCTGCCTTCGGCAATAAAAAACATTCGCTTTCGATTCGCATAACTGAAGCCCTACCGCAGATTGGCCGGACGCGTTCCGATATCAATCGCCTGGATTACGAGAGTTAAATCCGCATTGAGCACAAAACCTCTCGCTCCATTAGAAAGATTCAAGTCGTATTCCTGATTGGCGACTCGGATCATAAAAGACGTCAGCTGACTTGAGCCTTCGTAAAGCACCTTGGAATACGCGTCGGGCAGTGCATCCGCGGTTTCTGGAAAGCGGAGCTCCACTGCGCTCGGATTATCGGAAATGTGCAGGTTGAATAGCAGTACATTTCCGTCATCCGTCGATAGCGCTCTTAGCTGTTCCATTTCAAGTGTCGGATCGCCGTCAGTCGATTCCCCGTCCGTGATATGAATGACAACCGGCGGAAAACAATGCGTGTACTCACTGATCCAATGAGTCAAAACGGTATGAGCCGTTCTCATCGCTTCGCACATCGGCGTGCCTCCGTGTGCTACGGGCTCAAACCAGACCGGAAACTTGACGAGTTGATCAACCAGCCCGCCTGCCCCATCCGGCACTTTTTTCAAACGCTTATCCAGCTTTGACGGGTTATCGGCAATTTCGCTAATCGGCACCACTTCTTTCCCCGCTAAAACACCTCCGAACGCCGGACCGACACCGGCGCCATAGCCAATTACGCCAACATGATAGTAATCACGTATCCCTTCCGACTTCGCGCACTTGATAACGAGATTTTGCAATAACCGGTTGATGGCGTCCGAAACRCTCTCGGACTTAGTGCTTGCCCCGAACGGATCAGACATCGATCCGGATTGGTCGATAATAAACAAGATACACGACGGATTCGAACGGCTAATTTCTGCTGAATACATGCGCTCACCCCTCACAATAGGTACATGTTTATTCCTATTCAAAAGGGGACAAAGTATTGACAATAAAAAAGCAGCTGGCGCAGAAGAACTGCGACAGCTGCTAAATCTATGGATTTTACCGCTCCAAAAACAGAGACGAATTGGAGGAGCCTGCAGCGAAGCAGCTCCTCTTTCTCATTGAAGTAACGGGCAGCTACGAGGTTTGAGAAATAAAAAGACTCCTTGGTATGATGTTAATGGGTCCACGACGCTGGAGTTAAGTCAGGAAAACCTGCTTTTAACTTCTTCTTCTATTCGATCAACTATGAAATCTGTATGTGATGTTGAACCTGTACTACTCATTCAGCCGTTGTACCTGGTCTATCCATTGCATAAACGATTGTACATAGCGCTGCAGATATTTGCGGGTCGTTTCATCTATGAGCTTGCGAGTATCTGAATCAATCTTATCCAAAACTTGAGATATATACATTTTTTGAGACGGCATAACATATGACTGGGTGGCATCCAACGTTTGCCTAATTTGCTGCTGCGACAGAATCGTTCCTTTTGCGCCAGGCGTTGCACCGATGACACCTACAGGCTTATGAATTAGGACGGCTGTTTTGGTTGGTGTCGATGCCCAGTCCAGTGCATTTTTTAGTACACCCGGTATTCCTGAGTTATACTCTGGGCTAACGATGATGATTCCATCTGTCTTTTGAATCGCCTCACGATAATGCATAACTGGGTCTGGCCCTTCTCCATGATCCAAATCCGCGTTATACAAGGGAAGATTCCCAATCGATATGTATTCATATTTCGCGGAATCAACGAGTTCAGGGATCGTATTCGCAATCATTTGATTAAACGAATTTCCTCTTAAACTACCAATAATAATCCCTATTCTTTTCAAATCAGCCAACCTCCTCATAGAATTTAGAAGCCATTTTCATTCAATCATATAATATTTTCCACATTTTGTGTGGAATGGCTTTAGTTTATAGTGCTTTATACATAATTGTATTTATTCTGCCCGTGAGCACAGTAAAGCTGCCGACCTAAGTGCCTGTTGACAAAAAAACAGGCCCCTACTATGAAGTTTAATTCGCAGGACAAACAAAATCAACTCATTGAAAAAATTACCACTCATCATCTGGTCGTCGGCATCGACATCGCTCAGCAAACCCATGTGGCACGGGCTGTTAACTTTCGAGGGATCGCGCTTGGTCATCCCTAGTTAACAAAAGGGGAATCATATGCGGAAACCAATTTTTTTCATTTTAGCACGGGAAGGGAATGACTTATTTTTTTATCCTCGAAAAATGGATCAATATAGTGTATGACACCAAATACAAAACCTTGGTATATAAGCTCATGAATACTACGGCAGCACTTTTGTATTAGAATGGACTACATAGTACTGCATGATTTCTCTGTCGGGAATGGGACAATGTTCTTATCATCCGACATTTTATCTCATCCCAAAGTATGGATCTTCAACATGCCCATCTAGTTCAGCAACTGTTTCTTGAATAGTGGCTCTTATTTCATTAGCCAGATCCTCATCTAATAAACTTTTTACGTGCTCATACGCTTTAACTAATCCTAATCGACCAATAATTAATGTTATAAGATCTACTACATTAAATGATTCTTTATTACACTTACTAATTATCCAATTTTCAACCTCATTCTTCACAATATTGTCCAATAATTCATACGTATGCCACTGTCTATCTGATAATTCTAGCAAAGCCTCTAAAGTCTCTTCTACTTCATTAGTTTGTGATTTTGTTTTTAAGATGAATTCTTCAAACAGCTCCTTCAAACGAGATGAAGGCATAGAATCGGGTAAGGATCTATAATGTTCCAACAAGTGTAATTACCTCCCAAAATCAACAGGAATGTGAGTAATATTACTTTTAATAGCTACCTCAGCAGCTGATATCTCACCACCACTACTACCATTACTTTTACTGATGCTGTTACTACTACTACCACTCGTTCGATTACTGCTGCCACCGCCTTCAATGCCCAACCTTTGGAACTGCTGCGAGGTGATGAAAAATTCCCGTTTCCAAGGCTTTTTAATTTGGGTTTTATACTTTTGTCGAGACCTGTGGGATCAGGAGCTGCCGCAGCAGCTCCTTCTTCGTTTGTATAGGGTCCTTCATTGAACTATCGTTACCCGTTAGCGTAACGCAAGTCCATAATGTAATCGTAAGCATCTTCAATTGTCCGCAACTTTATCCGGTTTGTCATTTCAGTTGAGAACAGTGAGATTTCATCTTCTCTTTCTAAAATGCTATTCCTAAAATTGAGTTCATAATCGTCTAAAAATTCTTCCTTTGTTTTGTAAAAATCAAATCTCTCAAGAATATATAATTCTTTAAAGCATAGAAAAAGTGAAAGAAAATCACATAAATTATTTGCCACCAATTTCACCTGATGTTCAAAAAGCATTGGTTGAATAAAAATTATTGGAGCTTCTTCAAGTGTTGATACTGAATCACTTTTTGTTAAGAAAGCAAAATGGTCCCCACCCATTCCTGTATGTCCAAACACAACAGCGTCTTCAGGTGTACAATCATAGCCAAAATCGCTGTTGAAATTCAGATATATCCCTAAGTAATCTTCTATTCCTCTGCGTGATTATTTTGTGAGATTTGATCAATATCATATAGGCTGCTAAGCGTTTTAGGCATTTCATATCCTCTAACCATTAGAAATACATCTCCTTAGCAATTATTGAACTATCGTTCCCCGTTAGCTTAACAAAGAAAGGAGCAGCTGCCGCAGCAAACTACTCCATGTTTGTTCAACTATCGTTTCCCATTAGTTTAATAAAGTATTTCAGTTTTTTTATGACTTTTGGGACAGCCCATTGCAAGATTATAGCGCTTACCAAGGAGTGTCAGAAGCGTTCATTCTAACTTGTCCTTTGGGCACATTTCCTCCACCGTAAATAGTCACTGAGTAAGCACCTGAAGGAACAAGTGGATTACTATCATTATTTATAAAATTTACTCCTACTCCATCTGCTGCAACGGTTTTATTAAAGATAATTGTTCCCTTAGTCTTATGCTTTACTTCAACTCTAAAAGATGATGCCCCTGTATTTTTTACGTACAAGTTAATATGTGGATATCCAATCTCTATATTCCATGAAGTATTTGGGTCTGCTATAGTATTATTTAATAAACTCCAATTTAGTGTATTGGCTTGGAGTGCCAAAGGAACAATTTGCTCATTTCCTTCTGTGGATGTTTTATAGCCATTTGCCGAAACAGCAATAGCAACTCCAGTAATAAGAGAAATAGATAATACACTAGTACCAATAATCTTCATAAATTTGTTTTTCATTCTCTTAACTTCCTCTCAATATAATTAATAATTTTTAAACACGCTAAGCATCATAACATAAAGAGATTCATTCTTAATATACCATTTACCACATTAACCTGCCTGTTAGCTTAACGAAAAATGGAGCAGCTGCCGTAGCAAACTGCTCCTTATTTGTTGAACTATCGTGTCCCGTTAGTTGAGACCATCATTAACCAATGGGTTATTTTCGACTGAATCGCGATGTAACACACTTTCAATAAGCCGCTCATTCTATGTCCCTTTCCCTATGTTTATGAGGTAAGCAGACGAATTTCTTTTGCTTTATGAATCAACCGTGAATCTAATATTTTATTCATACTTTCGGCTTACTCGAGCGTTATTTTCACTTTCGGGCTCCCCGTGAGATCATGTACGCTCAACACTTTTTCGTCGCTGTCATTTACAATCCGCGTCTTATCTGTGAGAGTGATTGTGCATATATAGCCGACATCAATGATAGCTCCGTGTTTGCCCTTGTTGACGGCATCGGAGCAATTGACTGTCATTGAGTCACCCTTCACTTTATCGACGGTAACATATTGGCGCCGTCCATTATCCCATCCTGTCCGCTCACTCCTTCGTCCGTTACACTGCTAACCGAGGAATCGATAAGTTCAATTTGTGGTTCTGAGGAGCAAGCAGATAAACAAAAACTAACACCATTGACACACATAGTAAAATGCTTCTCTTCATTCCACCCTCATTAAGTTCCACATTTATTATGCTATCCTTCTACATTACATTGATCGCAATGCTATTCCGCACCAATGTTCAGATATCCTTGTACTCCGCTAATCTGCCCGTTAGCGTGGAAAAGGCAGCCGATCATCATGGCCGGCTGCCGTGGTATATTATTCAGCTATCGTTACCCGTTAGTTCAACAACTAAACGCATTTTTATTTACTCTTGAATAATAGAAGACAAGATACTATCTGAGTACTCCAACCAATTAAACATAAAAGTATCTACGTTCAAAGGTTTTATTGTTTCTCCATCTTCAAGACAAAAGTTACTCCAGATAATATTTTCTCCTTCACGCCTTATGGAAACTGTAATCGCCCCACAGCCCAAGTCAGCACACATGGGGCATACAAAAAGAAAATATCTCCCACTGTCCAATTCAGAAGGAGTCTTTAGCAACAACTTTTCCATTTCCTCTTGTTGAGCTTCCTCTTCCTTATGTTGGAGCACAGATATAAAATCGTAAGACTGAAATCGAGTATAAAGTGATTTGCCATCGACAATAAAATCAAAAAACTCGGTATTGTGCTCACATTTAATGATTTCACCATCAACATATCTATCTACAAACCCATGTCTGGTCTTTATCTCACATTCTATTTTGTTCATTACAGCAACCCCCTTTAATAAACGGCTCTTGGTTATTCAAATATACAGTATTCCACGCTAAACTGCCCGTTAGCTTAATGACCCACCAATAAAAATAACGAAGGACATAACACATGATAGTCCGAGTGTAATAACTATTGTGACTGCACTCCTTATCATCGTTTTCAAGTTTCGTATACCAGAAATTCCAAATAAACCAATTATAAAAGTGAATATAGTAAGACCCAGTACGATGTTCAAGGGATGTGTCCCTAAAAGGGCTAAAAGGTCAAATATTCTTGAAAAAGAAACCAAAAGAAATAATGCAAGGCAAATTAGGGACAGGAAAAATGACCAAGTGTTTATTGTCTTCCTCATTCTTAAGCCCCTTTCCCAAAGATATTATTGAATGAACCTGATTAGCTAAGTCTAATAAGTTGGTCTCATTTAAACTCGATTAAAGTTTTCATCGAAATGGCAGCCAAGTATTCGGCTGCCGTTTTTTCGTGCTTATTGAGCTATCGTTACCCGATAGCTTAATCCTGTTTTCTCAATAATTCATTGATAATTTTTGTTTATTCAGCATAACCGACTATCTTTGATGCCTCTTGAATTCTTAATACTTTACCAATCCATAACGTTCGCGGATATATCTCAGGGGATATAAAAGTAATTGTCCCCATTACAGTCTCACCTGGTTGTAGAACAGCATCTCCATAATAATGATGCTCTCCCGTCGTTAGGTAATCATCTCTAATCAAATGTGCCGGGCGGTATCCTGAGTAAACAGGTTTATTTTTCCCTCGGCCGTTTCCATCGCTTTTTATTATGGTTATTTTTGCTTCAATATCATGCATCTGCTTGCTCCTCTTAACTTCTTATGCAAACTAACGTACCCGTTAGTTCAATGAAATCTTCCATTTAAGGTGTTCAAAACTCGTCGATCAATGAAATTCCTTTTGTAATCCGCATTCGACTATCTTGCAAAAAATCTCGTGTCCAATCGTCTGGTTGACTTAAATCCCAGCTTCGGTGCATACCGACGAATACGATAATTTCTCGTAATCTAAGAAAGAGCCCAAGCTGTTCCTTCCAGCCGTCAGGCATTTGACGGCCATCCTCTGTATAGCCTTGCTCGAAATGTTTAGTGAAAAGTTCATACTGCACCTTTCGTTCGGACTTCGAATCTTCCCCGAATACATATAATAAGTAATATAGCTGGATGGCAATGTCTTCGATAAACCAACTGTACTGGCATTCGTCGAAGTCGAAGAGCGTTATTCCCCCAGATTCATCAACTGTAAAATTTCCAACATTGATATCCCCATGAATTAAACCGAAATTATCAGCAGTAACAGGCAGGCTAGCCAACTGTGATTTAAGTTTATCAAGGGCAAGAAGAATTGGTTGTTGCTCTGACGGTATATAATTTCTGGCCCGTAAGAGGTATTCATTACTCTCCCAGGTATGTCTTTTGGCCGTAGGTTTGTACTGCTTAGTAAGATCATGGAGACGGCCGGTCATGCGTCCGCATTGTTCATAAAGTATGGTATTACCTAGGCATTCTGGGTATCCAATTTTTCTACCGGGTGCATATCTGAAGGAGGTCACGTAGAAATCAATCATATTACCTTGAATTCGTTCCATGTCCTTTCCATCAACCGACGATATCGAATTTGAGACCGACAAACCATTCTCAGAAAGATATCGAATCCATTCTATCTCAGCTGCAAGTCCGTGCCACGTGCGAAGAGTGCTCGGGGTAAAACGGAGAATGTATTTCAATTCATCGCGATTATAGGAATAAATAAAGTTCTGAAAGCCTCCAATGAAAGTCAGCTCCTTCGGGCTGACGCCAAACAGCGCAGCACCTTCTATGGCATGTTCGTCCAGGAACATTGATTTTATTTTTGGGTCCATGAGTTCTCCTTGGTAATTGAGTCGTGATTGAACAATCGAATGAAATTTTCCCACAAACTCCGGTTATTACCTCAATTTAATAAAATGAATGCCTGGTGACATGTGAAAGCCTCACTTTCTAGAAATCTTTATTCCATAGCAATCATACTAATCCTGATTTTTACAGTCAACGAAAATTGGTTGAACAATTAAGTTAACCTGCCCGTTAGCTTAATAAAATGAGCAGGCCGCCGCAGTGCTTGCTCATCCATATGTAAATTCAACTATCGTGTCCCATTAGTTAACCATGAATTATGAAATAACCTCTATGTTAAGGTTTTTAGCTGAGATCGAGAACTCCAATAAAGGACCATCTAATAACAGCTGAAGTTCAAAACCTGTTTCTGTGAGGTAAACTTCATCATAAAGCCAAACACTACCTATGCTTAAGTTTGTAGGCTGTATCTTCTCCACTCCCGTAAAGGTTAACTTAACATCCGTTAAATAATGATAGCCGCCCCTACAGTCCAATGTCATGATAAACGTTTCCTTCAAAGGCATCTCAATCGAAGTTACTCGTGCATCGTGTAATGTCTTTTCAAACAACTGAATAACATTCTCTGGAAGTGAGCTTTTTATGGAATTATAGTAGTTCTGATAGGTAATCCCATTTGCTTTCGTTCGTTCATCACACTCCAATCGCCATTGGTCGGCCATTTTTCTAAGTTCTTCAGAAGGAAATTGTGAATTTAACGTTCCGTCTTGAATATAGGGATGAAAGAATGCTGGGAGATATTTGACTAACTCAGCTCTTTTATCCTCCAAGTGGTTCTTACAAATGTCTTTAAAGTCCAAACCCTCAGATACATACCAAGCAATGTCTTCTTCCCATTCTTTCTTCGTTTCATGAAAAGTCAAAAAACTTGATATCTGTATTTCTTCAAACCACACTTTAGTGAAATATTTCATTAGTTCCTCCTAGTATAGTTCACTCACTAAACATACGACTTGTATATATGTTTTGTTGCGCTAACCTGCCCGTTAGCATAATGAAACAGCCGATCAATGTGGTCGGCTGCTCCCGTGTTTTTATTGAACTATCGTTCCCCGTTAGCTCAATGCTAAGGTTGCACCTTTAGAAGAAGTATTGCTTCATGCTTATAATTTTCGAGGTCGTTTTCTTCATCCACCCACACGGCTTCATTCGGTCTTAGCTGATAAAAACGAGCTACAGCTTCTGTACCATCAAGTTCACAACTCACTACAATATTAAACGCTTTCCCTGGGTAGTTATTGCGGAGTGCTGTTTCCAATGCGTCAATTATATCTAATGCTATAGATAGGTTCTCTCTCTAAGTGCAAATGGTTTACTGACGCATCGCAATCAGTATGATCGGAGTAAGTTGTTTTATCGAAACTGCTGGGAAGATCACTTGCAAAACTGCTGATCAAAACACAGCCGTCCCATTCAATAAAGTGGGTGTACTCATCGTTATCAGAAGTCCCTGAAGGTTTGTTCTTATGTAATAATGCTGACATACTGACATCGCTTTATTAACTTTCATCGTAACCTCCAGATTAGTTGAATTCGTGTATTCATACTTAAGCCTTATTA
Source organism: Paenibacillus sp. 01T443 (assembly GCF_056398325.1). Lineage (NCBI taxonomy): Bacteria > Bacillati > Bacillota > Bacilli > Caryophanales > Paenibacillaceae > Paenibacillus > Paenibacillus sp. 01T443. The sequence goes on along the minus strand of NZ_JBFTPE010000040.1, from coordinate 11,758 downwards.
CCTTCCTGCCCACACTCTCTGCCTGTTTTTCCTCATACATTAAGAATTCATTTATGCTGATTGTTTCAGCGGAACTAAGTTAGTAAGCGCGAATCGGAGAGAGCATATCGTTCTGGAGAAACAATTGAGGAATAGCGGCTAGTGGATTTCCTCTGTATACATTTCTTCAATGTGCTTAATAATAAGATTGGAGGATAACATTGCGTTCATAATATCTTATATTCATTCTTCCCCGCCAAACATTCGATAATTATTCTTTAGATAGTGACATAACGAAAGTAGATTGGGATTACGGGCAACGGTAACGTTGCGCTGGATTGACCACTTTAACGGCGTTGCAACGAAGTATCTGCAACATTATTTGGCTTGATTCCGTTATCTAGACAGCAAGGAATATGAGAACACAACGTCGAATAAGAAAAATATGTTGGTCGCTTCGTGTCTATTTACTGTAAATGAGACAAACAATAATCTTCGACGAACGGTTTCTTCATGCTGAACGGGCAGGTTTGTTTGAAAAGGAGATTACGACTTTGGTGAATGAAGTTGTGAACACCACTGTTATAGAAGAGCTCTTGAAATCAATACCTGATTAGAAAAAGGACGCACAGAATGCGTCCCTTTTCTTATCTTACACGGCGTGCAGTAGTATAATGATCTTTCCAATATCCATAGGTCAGGTTACTGAATCCAACCTTATTTATCGGGGAACTATGAATGAAACGGCCATTCCCCATATAGATCCCTACGTGGTTGATTCTTCCATCATTATTTGTGTCGAAAAATACAAGATCACCTTTTACTAGATTGCGCTTGGCTACGTAATAGCCCCTTTTGGCCTGATCACGGCTTGTACGAGGCAAATATTCACCTTCACGCATAAATACCAGCTTGGTGAAAGAAGAGCAATCAGCGTACCTGTAACCGGTATTCCACGGCTCAGCACCAAAATCGTACTTGAAGTCTCCAAGGTAATTATCGGCTCGGCTTGCGATCTCTTGACCGGTAGCTGCGAACGTCAATGTTCCGACCAGCAGCGATCCGACCAGCAGCGAAGTGGTTGTACTAACTAGCTTTTTGAACATTCGTTTTCACTCCTTGTCTGTAATGTATTTGCATAGCTTTGATACTGTGCGGTGAAATCCTAAGTATCTCAGCTGAAGGATAACTCCCCGTGGTGCCTAACCAATGGTAACATAGATGGAAAAGAGGCTAAACCCCATAGAATTTACCAAATCAATTTTAGTAAATGTAGCCTCAAACGAACGAACACCTTGAAAACACTGACTAAATTAAAACTGAACACTACCGGAAGTCCATAGGGATATTCCAGAAATTACTTGCAATCGGTGTTAAATATCGCCTTCATTTCCAAACTTTAGTGCCGAAATATCCAATAATATCATTTGGGATCAGTTAAAATTATTGTTTTTTGCTACGAGCAGGAGTTATAAATTGGAATATTATGTATGAAAAAAACGGAGATTGGATGTTATACTAACGGTAGACGATAGGAGGGATACAGTGTTCCAAGTATATGAACTCAAGGATAAAGTCGAACAAATTGAAAACGCTGTCCAAATGTTCTGGAGCCAATGGGGAACCGATAATAATTATAAGTTTTATTTTCTATCACAGAATCTCTAATCGAGAAGGTATTGCGGCAGTAACTGCATCATTAATGGATTTTATTGCAATAAAGGCGCCTGCGGCAGCTCTTTTGGTATTTAACTATTGTACCCGTTAGTTCAACAGGCTGTCTTCCTTAACCGAAAATTGTCTTTTGTTTCATCAATATTATTCCTTCAACTGCCCTACGCATATCCATTTCATTGACTCTGCGTATTTTAAATGGTTCCATAAAGTCTTGAAATGTCGGCAGAAATACCTTACCTCTGGGACATAGAATATATCCCTTCCCACCTACACCAACCATGAAAGAAAATTTCTCATTTTGTTTCGTCGTTAAAGTTACTGAAAATGGTCCCCCTTTTGGCATTGGACCGTAATACGGTTTTATATCTTCCTTTCTTGCTGTTCGTAATATCTTGATTAGTGATTCAATCTCATTTCTTGTGAGTGTCCATTGAAGCCCCGGACCCCATTTTACATGCGCAGATTGGATTTCATTTGAAGTTAATCTAAATGCACGCATATCATTTTCACTTAGAGGTGCATTAGATGGAGTTGAATCAGCAAAAACAGAGGAAGAACTAATCAAAAAGCAGATAATTAAAATCGAGTACAACGTTTTCTTCATTTTTCACCTCATTGTTTTTTTGGGATAGTTTTCCCTAAATGAGGAAAATCATTACGCTATCCTGCCCGTTAGTTGAGAAGACGGCAGCCACATCACCGGCTGCCGTCTCTTCGTAATTATTTATTGATCTATCGTTCCCCGTTAGTTGAGTAATAAAATCAATCTACAAATACTATATTTCAACCCTCATCGACGAATATGACGAGTCGATTCTCTTGCCACCGAAATGGTAAGCCAGAACATAACTAAAGCAAGCACTGGATGAACCGCCCCTGCACCTGGAACATTTGCCGTAAAGTATTGGGCAAAGATAAGAGCGAATATGGCTGCACTTTTCCAACACAATGTATTCGGGAGCCTACCAGTAAAAGCAAGGATTAACATTAACAACGGTAAATACTCAAACAGATGTACAAATATGGTGTGATCCTTCCAATGTGAAGGATCGGTAAAAACAGACATTCCAGCTAAAAACGTTTGCAAGATTACACAACCAAGAATAAGCCACGCCAAAACCACAAAAACATATCGAGAAACTTTGGCTCCCCCACCTTTACTCTTCTTCATGGATTTCCCCCATTCATCATTTCCCTTTTCCCGGCAATGATTTAGTATAATGGATAATATTAAGTCTCAACACAGACAATGGTAGGGTTTCTCCCTAGACTTAAGTCGAAAGTTCCGCTATCCTGCAGCCCTCAATATAAAAGCCCTCACAGTGAGGGTTTTTAATTTACACCCTACTAATTGTCAAACCAAAAGACCATGCGAACATTCTCAGGCTCGTCAATTTTACTCAGACGTGGGATAAAGTCACTCACAAAAGGGATAACCAACTCTTCATAAGGAAAGATTTCTTCGTTGTCATCCTCCATTGTTTGTTGCCAATCATATTCGAGAAGTTCTTTTAAAGTGAGCCAACTTCTTGTGTGAGCGTCCCCATTTTCTTCATCGCTTTGTTTCTTTAACTCTGGGCTAACATCGTAAGGCAGTCCCTTTGGCAGCGATATTGGTTGAATATTATATCGATTTCTTACATTAGCTAAAATGGCAAACAGTAGATAATTTCTATCTGTCCAGTATCTTTTACTAAGCCTCATTCCCTCTGAGGGAGTGTCATATATCCATTCATCTACGCTAATCCATTCATTCATCTTTGAATTATCACTTTTAAAAGTTTTTTGCTCGATATATACTTGAATGTCTGTCCCCAATTTGTTCCCCTACTTTCATCAAAGAAGTTCGCCCAAAGTTCATTAACCTCCCTAATTTTAACACATATTGGAACTATCCTGCCCGTTAGCTTAATAAAGAAATGGAGCAGCTGCCGTAGCAAACTGCTCCTTGATCGTTCAACTATCGTGTCCCGTTAGTTGAACAATACACAATCAAATGACACCGTTTTCTTTAATGCTTTTTAGAAGACATACTAAAAACGATGACCCCAGAATTCCACGATGCTTCACCAGTTAGGGACGCTCCAGCCCAGATTCTATTTCTAAACTTTTTCAGTTCCTATCAAATCTTCCCAGAATCCCATTACATCTTCAATATACTCAACATCCAATAACGCTCCGTATTCATTGATAAACAAAGTAATTTTTACATCCTCCTTTGAAATCTCATCTATCTTTTTATAGTTCAGTTCCAGCAGAGTATCATGTACCATTTTGCAAAGCTCTATAATAATTGCTCTTCTGTCCCGTAAGTGTGCTCCGATGAATACCGCATCCACAAGATTAATTGCCGCTTGAATAATACTCTGAATCCCCCAATGGTCACCTTCGAGCAGTATTGCTTCTGCCATTTTGTTCTCATTATTTCTTACCAATCCTAATAAAACGTATGCTTTCGCGCCTGTATGCCCTAACCAAACATATTCGGTATATTTCGATCGTGTTGTAGATCCAATTACATTACAAGTGACTTCAGCTGCTGATTCAATCAGCAATGGGTACTTGCTCGTAACCTCCAGCATATTCAACAACACCACTTCATAAGATCCTGAATATTCCTTTACTTTAAACATCTTTATCTTCACCATTTGCCGGAAACAAAAAAAGCACCGTGCCGAATAAAAGGGATACTCCCTAATTATTCGGACGATGCTTTCGCCGGTCATGTTATTTGATTACTTTAATGATAGCAGATTCTATACACGTTGCTAGGGGTCACTTCCTCAAACAGTTAAAAATGAAGAAGAGGCAAACTGGCCGGGACTGTCGCCTAACCGCCCCCCACTGAATACATCTGAAGTATAAGATAATTCAGGAGAGGATGTTGGCCGTGCAAGCTGTTCCTCATGATCTCGTTCAAGGATGGATCGCCTACACGTCGAACCGTGGCGGAACGTTCGACATTTGGCTGTACCGACCGCAGGACGGTTATAATTTTCAACTTACACAGGGGCTTGGTTCGGAATTTTCCGTTCCCTATTGGTCTCCGGACAGCAGGAGAATTGCTTTCATCGGCATTGGCAACGTGGTCCACCTGCTGGATACCGTCACGCTCGCCATCGCCCGGATCGACCAAATTGAACCCTCCACGCTGCTGGACTGGTCCCCGGATAGCCGTTTTCTCGCGTATGTCAAAAACGAGCGAATCGTCATCTATGATACTTTCTCACATAACAACTATGCAATCCCGGAGCTGGGCGCCAGCGATGTCCAGTGGTTCCCTTCGGGTACGGAGCTTCTGTTCGCGGCTCCGGATTCCAACGGCATCACCCAGCTCTTCCGCATCCAGACAGATGGCACACACCGGAGACAAATCACTCAAAATACGGATGGACCGCTCCATAACGTTTGGCTTTCCCCGGACGGAACCTTTGCGCTTTATACGTTCCCCGGTGTCAGCATCTCTATCGTTTCGACGGTGGATCTGGCCACCGGCACCATCTACACTTTGGAAGGCGGAACGCTAGCCAAAAACTATTTTCCGGCATGGTCCCCTGACTCCCGGAGCATCGCCTATAGCGCAACTGCCTATAAGGAACCGAATTATTATTCTATCATCCAAATCGATACCCGTACTGCTCAGAATCAGAGGACGTTGGCGGCTTCAGACTGTTTCGCCACTCCTCTCGGCTGGTCGCCGGACGGCAGCAAAATCGCTTATTTATCAGGATGCTCAGGTGCAGAAAGCGCAAGTCAGCTCTGGATTGTCGATATCAGGGATCCTATGCCGGTGAACGTCCTCAGTGGCGGCCGTATTTCCTCCCTGCAGTGGTCTCCTGGCGTCAGAAGGGTTCCGGAAAACATCTACACAAGCTTTGTATACCGAGTATCCTTTCCGTATCCCGCAAACTGGCGCCGAGTCAGCGAAGAGAGGTACGAAGGGCCAGGCGGTTTTTTCCAGGTTTCCGCGATTTCAGCAGGCAACCGGATTGCCGATGTTTGTAGTTCCGAGGCCTTTCATTCCTTGATGCCTTACGGCTCTTCTCCGCGGATTGTCATGATGAGGATACAAATCCGTGAGGCTTGCTTCATCTTTCCGTCGGCCGACCAACCAGCGGAGATGAACAAACAGGCTGCCCTCATCGTGAAATACCCCTGCCCTATACAAATCGGGGAAACGTACTACAATTATTTTATCCTGTGGGCCGACGTCAACCACATCCGACAAATTGGCGGGCAGCTGTCGTTCCTTTAGCCTACCTTCATTGATGACTGGTTTTTTCGATACATAAGATAATTATGTGTTGAAACGTGTTGTTGAGCTAAAAGGGCAGTTTAATTGAGTGTTCGATAAAGATCCATAAATTTTTCTTGTAATATGATAAAGATAAGGCGAGACTATCGGTTCTCGCCTTATTCCCAGCTTACTTATCGGTTATATTCGAAACGTGTTCCTGCTAATGAACGCCATACATCATCGCACTCCAATAGGGTCTCCACATCCAGCGGTTCCCCCTCAATCGAAGCAATATTGTGCTCGATCTGTGCCAGCCGGCTTACCCCAATAATTATACTTGTCACGGATTCTTGCGCTGCGCACCATTTCATCGCAAGTTGCAGGATACTTAGTCCGCATTTGGCAGCAATCTGAGTAAGCTTGTCGGCCGCGGCAAAGTTCTCAAGTTCTCATCTGATAAGTACCCATTAAAGTTCTGGTACAAAGGCTCTCGTCCCTTTTTGTAGAAATCGTCGATATGTCTGAGCAGCCACTTAGGTGACTACTCATTACTCCCAACCCTTCAAATTATATCCCTAAAATCCGCTGAAAAAACAAAACAAGCCTATAGCGATCACAGCCACGGATCCGACCGAGACAGCGCGGGGATATGTCCGATAACGACGCAGAAGCACAAGCAAAGGGAAAACCAAAGAAATGATGATGATTTGTCCGATCTCCACCCCGGCATTGAAAAATAGCAGGGAAGATAACAAGCTTTCTCGAGAAAGCTCCATCTCTTGCAAAATGCCCGCAAACCCGAATCCGTGCACAAGACCGAAAAGTAGCGTAACGATCGTACGGTGCTTCGGATCTTTGGTGAATATATTTTGAGCCGCCACAAAGACGATGCTTGCGGCAATGGCTGACTCTACCCATCGTCCGGGCAATTGAACCACACCAAAGGTGGCCAGTCCCAGCGTTACGCTATGCCCGACCGTGAACGCCGTAACCACTTCAACGACACCGGCCAAGCTTCTGGCAGCCGGAAGAAGGCAAAACACAAACAGGATATGATCGTACCCGGTAAAGATATGCACCGTACCGAGGTAAATAAATTGCCACGCTTGACGCAGCCAATTGCGTTCACCTACGACCAGTTCCTGGTTCGTAATGTTGAAAATGTACTCCTGGTCCCCTTGGGGTCCGTTAATTTGAGCGATATTCGAATGGGACTTATTAACGTCCTTAATAAATACATCATAATTGATACGGGTGGAATCTCCATCTCCGGAATAAACCAATTGAAATCTGACCAACGGCACCCCGTCAACCCTCTCGATGCTTGTGCCGACAAGTTCAGGCTCGACGGGCACCTCGTCACGGTATATCTTAACCCCAGATGCTACATAATCGAACGCCGCCTCCGTGTTGGCGTCAACCGCTTGTTGAAGATCTTCAACCGGCGGTGAAGACATCAAATCAACAGGCAGTGGAACTACACTCGCTAAATTGTTGAAGTCCAGGAGCAGTTCTACATATACCTCATTCGACTCAATTTGCACATCCATGTACCCGTTTTCCATGGCATGCGCGCTTGCGGGTTGGGGGAACGGCACGAAAATCGGCACCGTTAGCGCAAGAGCCGTAAACAAAGCGGTAATTAACATTTTGATCCTTTTCATAGTCGATCCTTCCTTGTATAACATTCTCGATGCTTTACGAAAAGCAATAGAGATGGAGAGCGCGTCTCCATCTCTATTATTGTGATTTTAGACGAATAAAACTTACTTCTTCTTTTCAATCATCTGCTTCTTACCGTTAGGAAGCTTGCGGATCTCGAACTCGTCGAATTGTTTGCCTGTTGCCGTCCGTGCATCGTATCGGAGAACGTCTCCATCGACATGAATAAGCTGGTACAGCTGGGTATTTGCGATTGCTTTGTCCACCTGCGCACCGTTCTTATCCCAAACTTCCGAGGAAGAATCATACATTTTTGGACCGGAAACCGAGTTCACGAATACCGTGGTGCTGTCGTTATCTACTACTTTCTGCCCGGACTTTTGGTTCACAACTTGGCCGCGCGCATACGTGTGATCGTGTCCTTGGAGCACCAAATCAACGTTATATTTCTGAATGATTGGAAGCAGCTTGTTCCGAACTTCCGCGTTGTCGCGTCCCTCTGCGCTGGAGAAGATCGGATGGTGGAACGTGAGAACCGTCCATTTATTCGGATTGTTCGCCAACGTTTGATCCAGCCACGTTACTTGCTTGTCGAGGCTTTCACCTCGGAGATTCGTGTCGAGCGAGACAATGCGCATACCTTGATAGTCAATGTAATATACATTCTCCTTGAATAAGGCTTCATCCGGACCGTTCTCCGGAAGGGCAAACGTCGGGCGCCAGAAAGGCGTGAGGCCGGTAGGAGTATTAGTTGAGATTCTAGAATACTCGTGGTTGCCCGGAGTCGGAATGCTCGGCACCATGCCGTTAAGCCATCCGCCTGCTTTAAACCACTCGCCCCATTGATCGTCGGCGTCGCCTTGATTGATCAGGTCGCCAGCATGGACGATAAAGCGCGCTTCCGGCAGGTCGGAGTACGCGTTACGGATCACGCGGGACCAGTGCTCCAAAATATCGTTTTGAGCGTCTCCAACATATAAGAACGAGAACGGTTCTGCTTTGGCGGAAGCCGTGGTAAACTCAAACCATTCGCTCCAGTTGACCCCGTCGCCTACGCGATATAGGTATTTTGTTTCCGGCGAGAGGTTTTGGAAGTTGACCGAATGATATTTCTGCGAGTAGTTCAAGTATGTAGCAAGTTCGGAAGTACTCTCGGCTGGAACAGTCACTGCATTATCCTTAAAATCGGAGTTGTCGGTTGCCAGTGCGATTTGGGCTTGTGGCGTGTTGACGTTAACATCCGTACGCCAGGTTACGGCTTGAGTAGTCGCAGTATCGCCCTTCCAAGTCAGGACAATCCTATCGGGTTGCAGGGACGGTTTGTAGATTTCTGCGGTAGGCATCTTCGTCGCTATTTGCTCTGCCACAACATTGACAGCAGGAACAGCCAGTATTGCAGCGGACAGCAGAAGGGTTGTACGAATCCAACGCTTGTCAGTCCATTTTTTAAACATTATTAACTTCCTCTCTAAAATATGATTTTGATTACGAGGTTCATCATACTTTAAGAGTGTAAAATGAATGTAAACTTAATGTTATTAATTGGTGAAGTGAGAGTGTCCTATTACATCAATGCTTATCTACCGATTTTAAGTTGCGAAAGTTGTGATAGTAATATAGTTCAACAAAACAACGGCAGTTCAGTTCTTTTTTTCTCGTCTCTGGCTGCCACTGTCTCTATTATTGTGGTCAGTCTAATACTTATTTTACGAAGCCTGTCGGTTTTGAAATTAGAAAAGCCGTATAGGATCAACACAGCCAGTCTAATACTATATTTTATTTCTACATCTTTTCCGTCTTCATCTACCAATCCAATTCAGCGACGAAGGCTAGCACCCTTGTCCTAAAACTAGTGAGAATACCATAGGATAGACTAATCAATTTATGGAGGTGGATTTATTTGTTAACTGCCAAAGAATTTGCTGAATACATATTAAAAATGGAAGGCATCAAAGACTGCTTAGTTAAACCAACGAATGGAATTGGCAGCAGGGCCAGACCTAGGTTGTTAAAAGGAGGAATGAAGATACATTTAAAGGAATTCGACAAAACAGATTGCGAATCGTTCTACGTTGCTGCTCATGAAGCCGCTCACGTGATTAACATTAATAATAATGAATCATTTTTTAATAATTACTGGCTTATGCGAAATTTCATCATTTTCTTTGCTACTACTTATCTTTTGTTTACATTAGAAAATATCCTTTTTGGCCTTCCGTTTTTCAGCGTGATAAAACCTTTTCTGGTATCTGCCATATGTTTTCTTTTTTTCATTACTTCGAGATTTTATATCCCAGATGAAAGAAACGCAAACAGAACGGCCGCAAAAATGATGAAAAAACACCTCACAGAGGCACTTTTTGAATATCAAGACCATAGAACACCTAGCGAACTCTTTGACGATATCGACGGGTTCATTAAGAAAAAGGACACCTCTATCATCAGGATCAGTCGATTGATGGGTTATGTAATTCCTGCTGTGCTGTTACTCGAACTGTTGCCTAGATAGAGATCAAAAGACCTGCTTTAACTTTATCTATTGGAGAATGATATAAATTTCTTGTCAAAATCATAAATTTCTCATCAATTGCAGATGACAGTAACTTTAACTCATTAAATAAACCTATATACGCGGTTCATAATGAGATTATGTTCTTGGCACCCGACAGTTGCGGATGTCGGAGGACAAGAACATATATCCATTAGCACTTCTTCCCTTATAAAGAATGCCCCCCGTTAACTGAACACCTGGAAAACAATTAGACATGGAAATAAGAAACGCCTCCCTAGAGAGGCGTTTCTTTCATTATGTAGATTGCGGCTTTGTACTCCATCTACGGCTTCTTAAGCGCATATATTCTTGTCACTTGACATCTCCTTCTGTATGCCTCGCCAAGAACCCGTCCAAGATCTCGGCCATCGTCCCGTTTTCCAACGGTCCTTTCAGTTCGTTTCTAACCAGCAGCAAAGCAGCAGCAGGAGGCATATGGATTGTTCGTAGCGCTTCGATCAGAGTATTCTCTTCGTCACTTAGTCGTTTTATGTATTGTAACTCTATCGGTTCAGGTGTTATCACCAGTTTCACTCTCTTTCCGGGGGTGGTTTTGTGTTCCTCCAAGCAAACGGCGTCATAAAATACTAAATTTCCCCGTTTGGACCATGTTCTTGCCAGACTTCCTGGCGAAATAAGAGGAAGTGCTGTCACACTTCCCCTTTACCCAATAGAAAGACACCGGTATCTGCAGTATTGGCATATTTAATCGCTATTAACCCAAAGGAAAGTGCTTGTCAGCATGTCCAAGAAAGGGACAATCTGGTCCGTTACAAAGGGTCGAAACGCCCGATGGAGAAAAGTGGAGCATGAGGAGGGCTTGGAGGAGAGAGCTGTGTCTGCAGCTCTCTTTTGTTATGTCCTATGGTAACTGCAAAGCGGTGACATGTTTCTTTGCATCGTCGTATTATTAGACTAATGCACGGGCAAATCACATTTCCCAGACATACAATCATATATCTAAATCTGCGGGAGGCATTAACGATTAGCATGAATAAAAAATCAAAGAAATTAACATCAAAGAAATTAAAACCATACATTCGTTTACACGGTGAACTTATTAACAGCTCATTTAATGAGCTCGAGCTTATGGAACCATATCCAAATACGTTTTCAAACTCTCTACCCGATCATATGCTTAATTTCTTATCATCGGGGTTCTCGAAAAAAAAATGACGGCCTGGCATCTTAACACCCACTCATTTACACCATTAGATACCAGCGCGTGTGATGCAGCTAGATTAAGGCGGCAAGCCGCATATGTTCTAGAAATCAAAAAATATAATTGAATTTAGTAATTGAGGCGATGGAAGGCGAGCATCGCTCAACTCAAGAACGAGCTAATAATGTGTAAGCCTCTTTTTTGTCTTGAGAAAATATAGTGTTAGAAGTTGCTGTATTATTGAACTATCGAAGCGGCAGCCCTTCAGCATTGAACTATCGTTACCCGTTAGAATTCCTGTAAAACGAATAATTTGGAGTTTGAACAAAAACGAGCGCCTCTGTACGATGGGGTTACGCACGAGGTCAATTGCCTCAAAAAACCCATCAGGAGGTCGCTCTACTATGAAGTTTAAGGCACAAGACAAGCAAAATCAACTCATTGAAAACATTACCGTTCATCACCTTGTCATCGGCGTAGATATCGCCCA
>NZ_JBFTPE010000039.1:0-29723 GCF_056398325.1 Paenibacillus sp. 01T443 | reverse complement strand
CGCCGCCAGCGTTCGTCCTGAGCCAGGATCAAACTCTCCAAATTGGTGTTTGAAATGCTCATTACTTTTTTATCGCTTTTCTAACGATCCGTTAGGATCGTAAGGGCAGTTATTACTCGTTGTTCAGTTTTCAAAGAGCAATCTTTTTTTCTTTCGTTCCGGTGTGTTTCTTGGCCGGAATAAGAATATACCACGTATTCGCTTAATATATCAACAGGTAATAAATGACAATCGTTACGATTGGTTTCTCTCAAGACGAAATCTCGCAGGCGAAACGTGAAAATCGAGGATCGTTATCCTAGTTTAGGCAATTTACTATTGTTTTTGTATCCTGAGTCATAAGCGTTCTTGATTGCGTCTACCAATTCAGACGTATATCTCCCGATTGTCAGTCTGCCTCGCTCTAGGACCGCTTTAGCGTATTCATCAGAGTAATACAGAGTATCATCCATTACATGCACTAAATAGTATTGTCGCTCCTGACCAACTTTACGGCTTTTTACTTTTGTATCCAAGATCTTTTTAGACCTACCCAATTTGGTACCTTCATGGATGTCAATGCCCCAGATCTCTTGGCTACTATTATCTAAAACCTCGTAGCCGACGACTACTCTGCGTTCTAGACTATCGGATAAAGTAAGTAATTTAAGTAATGTACAATCCGTTTTCGGATTGAATTTCCCCTTTGTAGTTTTGGCGGATGACTTTCCTGTAGTCACGTCCTTGGAGACTTTTCGCACTCTCGTTTTCTTGCCATCGGTAGAAACTTCTTCATCTCTATGCGTTGTATCTTTCTTGCTTGTTAGTTTTTCCATGAGTTCTTGTTCCATTTCCTGCTTAAGCTTTTGCATACCCTGCGTCATTTTCCGGGTTAAATCCTGCTCTAATTTCTTCTGTAATTCTAAGGTGCTTACGGCCTTGGCTTTAGTTGTCTTCTTGGTAGAGGTGGTTTTCCGACTCTTGGTTTTCTTGGGGAGGCGTTTTGGCTTCGTGAGAGAATGAAGGGCTTTCTTTAATTCCTGTATCAATGACTTTTCCACTTTTCGTTTCCGCGCCATATTCGTCCTCCTTCATTTTGTTTCAGGCAAGTAATAAGCGGCCCACCTTGTTACACCTGAATTTTATCCTCGCAGTCTTTTCGTTTAAGTATAATCCCTATCAACATTTCAACCATACGATTCCCTCCTAGCCCTATAGTTGTGTTGCTTCTATTTTAAATAAAACGATTAAATAAGGATATAGTTGCACTAACCTGCCCCTTAGTTGAACGAAAAAAGCAACCGATCCATAAGACCGGTTGCTGCCGTGTTGCATTTAACTATCGTTCCCCGTTAGCTTAATGAGAATATTCAATAGAATCTACTCGACGAACTTAGATGTGGCATGTACCACTAACATATTTCCGCTAGGATCATAGAAGTCAAAATCCATTCCTAGGATTTCATCTTCGACTACCCCTCTGTTTTCTCTGATATCGCCAATCTGTACCCCTTTACTCTGCAAATCGGTCAACAACTTACGAATATCTACTGCTTCAAATCCGATAACGACAGACATCATTCCCTGGTGCAATTCCGTTTCGCACAGAAAAATGGACGGACCTGAAGGAAGCGCAAGAATAGTCATTTTATTGTCCGGCCTCTTCCAATGTACCTTGAATCCCAGATTACCTATATACCATTCGGTAGATTCCTCAAGATTTTTAACTGGAACCTGTAAGTATGAAACCCTTTCAATAATAGTCTCAACCAATTTGCTTCATTCCTTTCTATAATCAGATTTGATAAAAATGAAATTCATTTACACCTATGGCTACCGGATCCACTTAAACGGTAACCTTCGTTGATGATTCCTCTTACGTACTACATATTACCATATATTTACTTATTTTGAATTCCTATTTTCTTTGATATAGTGGGAAAGCTTCATTTTTCGAAACGTGTATCATCTCATGAGGAAAACTTTTCTTAAAGTACTTTTCGACTCTGACATGAATATCTCTCCGGTACCATTCCGATAGCCCATGTGCTTCAAACAATTGAGGCATTCCTAGCCGCTTTGAACGTTTTCCCATCGAACCGTCCCTAATTCATTACGCCCCATTATTGGTGTCATGGAAGTAAGGGGTTTAAATTATCAAAAAAATGCAAACCCCACTGCACATGCAGAAAGCGGATTTTAATTTCAGCAGTTCGATTTGTATCCTCTTTCGCTTTCAACTTCACTTCGAATCGTAATGGTAGCTCTGCACCGGTTTTCTTTTTCACTTATGGCACCCTTAAATGCAAATGAATTCAATAATAAGGGATCTAGAGTTTGGGACTTTTATCAATAAAAAAAGAACAAGCCGCAACTACGCGGCTTGTTCTTTTTTAAACGATGATTAATTTGCGACATATCCTGTCCGTTAGCTTAATGACATTTCGATCGTCACTCAAATAATATTGTATCTTTCTTTAAACTCATTCGATAACTCACTCCAAACATCGTATCTATTCCCATCAGGGTCAGTAATGATAAAATTTGTCCCTGGGTGTCCCCTATCTTCAATTGCTCCAACAAGCACTCCCTTATCCTTTAATTCTTTATGTAACTGTATTAACTCGCTTTCTCCATTCACTTCAAAAGTGAATGGAAACATGACCCCGTCATTTATAGTCCTAAAATTTGCAAGTATACCCGTTTCACTCTGGATTAAAATAAAACTTTGATGAGCCAAACTAATAATTGCATGATTATTTCCTTCGTCCATGTAATCAAGACCTGCACCTAATTTGGAGCAAAACCAATCGGCAGATACTTTCGGATTAGTTACAGGCAGATAAATTGTCCCTACTCGTAATAATTTGGATAGCATTTTTTTACTCCTTAAGTTTTATTCCTATTATATTATAAGGATCAAATTCACTCAGCTTTACGTTATCCTGCCTGTTAGTTCAATGACACTTAATCTCTGAAAATGTAATAATTTTTCTTTTTTCAGCTTACCAGTGCTCCGGTTAGTCCTATTCTCTGAATGGTCAAATTTACTTTTACCGAAACATCTGATTTTGAGAATTCATCATTCCAATTGTCCTTTAATTTTTTCCAGCGGTAAGGAAATTTTCGATGAATGGTGTTCAAATATATTGTTAACATTATATGACGTGTTTTTCCGAACCGTCTTCTCCCGTTATCAATACATTCCAAATTCACTAGGACAGATGAACAAGCCATGAGCTTATATCATGCATATATAAGTTAGAGTAAAACTTTCAACATAAGGATGTGATTTACTATGGCAGCAAGAATGACAAGAAATTATACTGTCCATGATATGAGAGATGAAGTACTCTATTTTAACAGCCCTTGGAAACGATCATTTGCTAACGGAAGAGCAATTTATATCGCTCTTTCAAATAATTCAACCATTAAACTGACAAACACTACTCCAAGCGGTAGGCTAATTCCTGTAGTTATTCAATTCAAAGATACAAAAAAGGAAGTGTTGTTGTAGTTATTGATACAGCAGTACATTTACCACCACATTCAACCAAGAGACTTTAATAATTAATAGGAATTCAAACGAGAGCTGCTATATGAGCTTTCTTTTTTTTTACTTCTAATAGAAATTCAATTTATTCCAACGATCGTAAGTTCAATAATAAGAGCAGGCATCGCAGCGCCTGCTCTTCATGTGTGTTATTCCACTATCGTTTCCCGTTAGTTTTTGAAATATTACCGTTAATCACCTTGTTGTCAGATGTAATTACAGGTTAATAAAATTCCGTTGTTATTCGTAATCATCAACACCCGCTTTTGAAGTGACCCAGTGCACGAATCGCATCACTTCAGAGATGATACTGGGATCGGGAAGCGTAGTGTCGGTACGCCAAGCTCGCGACTGGTCGACTAAAGAACGCCATCGTTCTGGTAATATTTCAAGCGCCCACTTAACCGAACATTGTTTACTACATACTTCACCAAACTTCAATGTGTATATGGTCACTTGTCACAGGGTCGAAATCACCTAAAGCGAGTGAGCCACGCAGATAAACGCCAATAAGCTCATCTCCGATTGCTTCTTGAATGCCAAGAAGTAAATTTCGCAGCATCTCAGTCACAGAATTTGGAAGACTACTGGCCGGTTCAGGGGAATTTGATAAGGACATGTAATCCACTCCCGTATTAAACTTTCGTGTCCCGTTAGCGTAACATGCCCCACGCATAGTACAGTACGGGGGGCTTATGTGATTTATAATTTAGTGGCTTGATAAACGAATTTCTGATTGCCGCTTGTTGGTATTTTTCCATCCTCAAAATCTGCACAAATAATGACATTGGAATAACCAATGCATTCAAGGATGTACTTGAATTCCTCGATACCGTACCAGCGCAATGCAAATCGCTGCAATTCCGTTTGGAGTGTGCAGTTCACATAGCAACTGCTCCTTGTTAGTTAAACTATCGTTGTATTATTTGAACTTTTTAATGAAATTTTTTTGGTCCTTTGTAAACATATAACCACGTCGTTCGTAGAACCTGTGAGCATGTATTCGACTTGGGTGGGATAAGAGTTTAATCCCAGAAAATCCATTGTTCTTTCCCCACTGTTCAAGACGCTCAATCAACATGCTGCCTACACCTTGATTTCTATACTTTTCTTTAACAACAAATCCGAGGACGTTTACTAATGAGTCAGAAAATAGTAATTCATATGGACTTCCATGAATATATCCTATTACCTCGTTGTTTTGTTCATAAACTAAGATGATATCTTTTGTTTTCTTTATAATGTTTTCAATCTTCTCTTTTACCTTTTCTTCAGAAAATAAATATAGATTTGGGTTAAAGTCTTGATTTAACAAATAAATATCATGATAATCAGTTACCCTAATTTCCCTAACACTTTTCCCTTTCATTTTTGAACGCCTCAATTCGCTATATCATCACGGACACCTGAAATAAATGTTAGACGTCTTTACATAATTCGGCAAGTCACTACGCTTGCACTATTCTGCCCGGTAGCGTAATGACTTATCAAAAGCCCATTTGAGAAATAAAAAAGCACCTACCAACCGAATGGAGATGCTTAAGCTTTGTAATCCCCACTAAAACTTAATCCAAATAGGGAGTATTAGAAAAATTATCGTAACAACCACGCTTATCGCAAGCATAAACTCGCCAATCTTATTACTCATGACTGCTCCAAAATCATTTACGTACCTCTTGGAAACTAGTACTGCCGCTAACCAGAACGGTATTGAAGCTAAAAAAGTATAGTGAAAACCATCAGTTCCGTTTGAGTATATATCTAGTCCAATTATTTTAAAGAGTGAATGGCTTACAATCAACCCATTCCCAAAATTCCAGTTTATTAAGAATCCCGAAAGCAGAAGAACTAAAGAAAACGAACCATAACCAAAACGTTTCTTTATTGCCAAAATGCATCAACTCCTCGGCGAATATTTCATCCATATGATACCATATAAACCTATATCATGATATTCATTTTGGAAAGGGTACCCTGTCAGGTGCTAGTACTTTCTGCACTCTCCTGCCCGTTAGCGTTGAAAAGGCAGCCGATCATTGTGATCGGCTGCCTCCGTGTCTTTATTGAAACTTTATCAGTTCTCACACAATTCAGTCGTCTTGATGGTTGTGCCTAGTGAGGTTAACCGATACAGACCGAAAACAACTGGATTAGCTTGCACCAATCCCTCACGCAAAAGGTCTTTTAGTATCTGATTTACATCGGATGGATTCTCCGGTACTTTTGGAAGTTGACCAGCAATCTGCACCGGTGTCTGCCATTCTGTGGTTAATGCCAATAATACCGATTGTTGCAGTAGAGTCAAGTTCATGCCTTCATCCTCCTTTTTATTGCTTACAATACGCGAACCATTTAATGATAATACGGTACAAAGCTTTAAAGTTCCAATTTATGATTGCATTAAACAACCCGTTAGCTTAATGGCTAGCAAATAGGACGAAATACGAATTCATATGGCTTCAGACTTATTTTGTCAACAAAGCAAGGACACTCCTCGATAGAAGTGTCCACTGCAGTTATAGTTTTTCTGTTTAATAATGTTTATCGAAATCCACGAGATTGCAGGACGGTTGACCGTTATGAAGGTATGCCTTTATATTTTTTATAAAAATTTCCATTGCCCTATCATCATAATACACCGTTGATCCCGAATTATGCGGGGTGATGATGACATTGTCCATCTGCCACAACGGACTCGTCTCGGGCAAAGGCTCTTGCTCGAATACATCCAAGCCTGCACCGGCGATCTTGTCTCACACAGCGCTTCAAGCAAAGCATCAGTATCCGTCGTTCCGCCCCTGCCAATATTGATAAAGTGTGCGGAAGCTTTCATGAGACCAAATTCCCTGCGTCCAAATAAACGATACGTCTCCGGTGTTAATGGGAGTGTAACAATGATGTAATCGCTTAGCCGGAGCACCTCATCAAGTCCGAGATTATCGAACATTTGATCCACATATTGTGAAGGCTTTCCAGATCGTCTTACCCCAAGTACCTTCATACCGAACGCTTTGCCCAACCTGGCCGTTTCCTCTCCGATCTCCCCAACTCCGATCACGCCCATCGTTCGGCCATGAATTTCGTTCAACTCTCCCGTAGATTTCCAGGTATTTTGGATTTGATGGCGGATCGAAAGATGAAGCTTTCGGGAAAAAGCAAGCATCATCGCCAAGATCGTTTCGGAAATCGGAAAAGCGTGTACGCCACTAGCATTTGTCAATACAATCCCTTGGGCAGCCATCTCTGCAAGCGGCATTCCGTCCACACCTGCCCCCCAATTCTGTATCCATCTTAATTTCGCGTTCGGATTCAAACATTGCTCCGCAACCGTCCCGTTCCAGCCGACTATAATCTCAGCTTCCTTCAGATGGGGAGTCCACTGCTCTTTATCACCATGAATCACTTCCCATTCAGAGGGAATAACCGTGTAAATCTGTTCAAGTTGGTTCTGGGACAGTAGACGCAAAAATACGATCTTAGGCATATGGCTATCCTCTTCTTTCCCAAAAAATAGGTTTTTCTATAGTATAAAGAATCGCCGCCTGGTAAGAAAGAGCTTATCTTAAGTATACTAACTTACATAAGAAAATAAATGTCAGATGATTATTGAGCTCTCGCTAGCCGTTAGCTTTAAGGACGGTGTCCACTTAAAGCGTCATAGAGTGGAATTTTATGCGGATCTGCTAGCGAAAGCGATCTAATTACATCTGCTTAGAAAATAAAGGATCAGTTAAAAACGACAATTACTCGTTTTTAACTGATCCTTATTGCGCTGCAAGAATGTCACCACAAAAGCGAAACGATCACTCAGCTTTAATTTGAGCCCGATTCAAACATTAAGAATGGCCGATGAGCATTGATTTGAGCGGAACCATCGAATCTTCAGGGACATAATACTTAAATCTATTGTCGCTAATTTGTCCCAGCAGTTGACGGCGGATCGGATCAGCGTCCTTCAAGAGACCCTCGTCTGCCTGATGGTAATCGATTGGACGCATCCAGATCGGGCTGTAGCCTAGAAACAGCTGTCTTCTTGTGAACTCGGAATGATTTGTTGAGCCGGCATGCCACAGATTTTGCGCAAAAATAAACACGTCCCCCGGCTTTCCGCATACCTGTATCTCCCCATCCAATTGCTGGCTTACATCCTTATTGTTCGGATTGTATGGCTGCTTATGGCTGCCCGGAATCACCTTTGTATTTCCTCTATTTGGCTGCGACATATCGCTTAAAATGTAACAGACCTTAATATAATAGGTAGCCGTTAAGCCTGCTATGACCGGAAACTGCGGATGAGGGCCGTCTTGATGCCAATCGATGAAGCTGTGCGTAGCTGTTTTCACATCGTTTGGATTAGGCTTCCTCACCGTCAGATGGGAGATATGCAGCTGAATATTATGGCCAAGCAAATTAACGATTAACGGTAGGATGGTGGCATGGTCGATCAACGATGCGATCTCAGCATGCCGAGAAACGCTATTATAAATATTATGAGCAAGCGTTTCTTGCTCCTCTGCGAGAACTTCATCGATCGCTGCATTCAAACGGGTTACCTTATCCTCTGATAAAACATCCGGTATAATCAAGTACCCTTGCTCGTCAAATTGGTTCTTCAATTCAAGAATATTCAGCGAAGTCGTTTCCATATGGCCTCTCCTCCTGCTTGCATACATTTAATTAACCGCTTTTCTTTCACGCTCCATTTGCAGCCTTCAATGCGTTAGCCTCCGTACCCTAGCGCCTTCAACTGCTCGTATGCGCTATCCAGGAACGCTTTATAATTCATGGATGTCTCAAGCGTCTTAATAAACGCATCGTATTCGCTTATTGGGCGTTTGTTATAAATAAATTTCGCGATCTCTTCCTCTATATACCGATCGGCGTCAGCCGAATTAAAGCCTTCGGGATTATCGGCAAATCCGTTGAGCGCTTTAATGCGAGGCTGATCGTTAGAAAATTTGATTGCATCAGACTGCATGGTGAACTTTGCTTGCAAATATTCCATTTCAGGCCTTCCTGTGAATTGGTATAACCATGAATAACCGACGTCGCCTGCCTTATCCGTCATCTTTGGCTTTCCATTATCAATGGTGAAATGAGTGTCCTTCACCCCGAATTGAACGAGCATCGAGCCGCCTTCCGGGTTCGAGATATAGTTCAGCAGATCAAAGACGCGCTGCAGCTTCTCCGGATCCTTCTCCAGTGCCTTCGGAATAGCAAATCTCCCCGGTGCTGCGCCAATATCCCATGAGCCGTCAAATTGTCCCCCTGGTCCGCTTGGCGCGGCCATTTGCAGCCACTCCGCATTCGGATTAACGGTCTTGATTTGCTCGACGAATTGCTCCTTCGTCATATTCGGCCAATCGATATAGACCATGCCGGCTTGCCCCTTAATGGCCTTCTCCTGATGCTGAAGCCCGCTGTTGGCTAACAATTCGGGATCAACCGAGCCCGAAGCGATCATTTGCTGAATGAGCGTCAGTGCGTCTTTCATTGCCGGGTCGTACAGAGAATTAACAACTGCCCCGTCTTTCTCATAGAAATTTCCAGGCATACCGACACCGAACGCTCCGAATACCGTTGAAAATGCGAACAGCTTACCTCCCGTCAAACCAAACGTGTCCGGTTTGCCGTTGCCATCGGGATCCTGAGTGGTGAAGGCCTCCGCTACGTCCTTCAATTGTTCAATCGTTGTCGGAACCTGCAGCTTCAGCTTATCCAGCCAATCCTTGCGAATCCACAACGTGTTATAAGGGATTTGCGGGGATTTGGAGATGCCGTAAACTTTCCCGTCTACCATGCCTTTCTTGACACTATCTTCACCGATGTAGTCGACCGTCTGCTGTAATTTATCCATGTATGGGGTTATATCTAGCAATAGTCCTTGTTTTGAAAATTGAATGAGCTGCTGCCGGCTCACCATGAACAGGTCAGGGAAATTACCGGAGGACATGCGAACATTCAATTGGTTTACGTAATCATCATTCGAAGGATAGACCGTCAGATTCAGATCGATGTTTAGCGCCGTATCCAGCTCCTTCTTAATGATATCCTTATCCGGCGTAGGCAGGTTATTGCCGGCCTCGATAATTTCCAGCTTAATCGGTTTGTCACTTTCCCCGTTGCTTGGCTTAGCGGTAGAGGCATTACTAGGCGTATCGCCTTCTTTTGTATTTCCGTCTTTGGTTTCGCCGCTGCCTCCCGAACAACCCGCAAGCAAAGCACCTAACAATGAAATGGTCAGCAAGAATGAAAATACTTTTCTCATCTTCATATCCCCTTTCTGAAATCTATCTATTGAATAGGTCCGTATAGCTGGCCAGTTATCCATACGGCGACTAGGTCAACCTTTAATCGATCCGAGAAGCATTCCCTTCGTAAAGTGCTTCTGGAGGAAGGGATAGATCACGATGACGGGCAGACTCGCAATCATAACGGAAGCCATCTGCATCGTCTGGGTAGGCATGATGTTCTCCGCATTTTCAAGCGGCTGCTGGCTTTGCATCAAAATTTCTCTGACGATGACCTGCAGCGGGAACAGCGTCCGGTCTGTCACATAGAAGATCGCTTGGAAAAACTCATTCCAATGACCAACTAAATAAAACAATCCGACAGTAAGCAAGACCGGAATCGAGAGCGGCGTGACGATCTGGAGCAAAATCCGAAATTCCTTGGCGCCGTCCATCCTAGCAGATTCGAACAATTCCTCGGGAAGTCCCTCGAAGAAGCTCTTCATAATGAGCACGTTAAAGCTCCATACGGCGTTTGGCAGGATCATTGCCCAGATTGTGTCAAGCAGCCCCATCGATTTGACGACCAGGTAGGTAGGAATAAGTCCTCCACTGAACAATAAAGTAAACACAATCATCAGGAGAAAGAACCTTCTTGCTGGCAGGTTTTTACGGCTGAGCGGATAAGCCATCAAGCCCGTCAATATGAGATTGACTGCCGTCCCAATAACCGTAATCAGGACCGTTATTTGAAACGCTTTCGGTATATTTGACTCTGTTAACAGCGTGCGGTAAGCAGAGAACGTGATCTCTCTCGGGAACAAAATAAATCCGCCGTTTCGTAATACTTCCCCGAATGGAGTGATGGATACCGATACGACATAAAGCATCGGTAGAATGGCGGCAAGACCGCACAACCCAAGAATAACATATACGACGCCATTAAATATTTTATCGTCCAAGCTTTTTACCATATTCCCTCACCCCACTTTTTCGCCAGCCGGTTAGCTCCTAGCACCAGTATCAGCCCAATGAGTGACTTGAATAATCCGACTGCTGAAGCCAAGCTGAAGTTCAATTGCTGCAAGCCTGTTCGGTATACCCAAGTATCCAAAATGTCGGCAACCGGATACACCTGAATATTGTACAGGATATAGATTTGGTCGAACCCGGCATCCAGCAGATGGCCCAGCTTTAGAATGAAGAGGAGGATAATGATGCTTTGAATTCCTGGAAGCGATATATGCCAAATCATCCGCAGCCGGCTCGCGCCATCTACTTTTGCCGCCTCATAGAGAGTAGGATCGATTCCTGCCATTGCTGCCAGGTAGATGATCGCGCCCCAGCCAAGATTTTGCCACACCTCTGAACCGACCAGAATGCTGCGGAAATAGTCCGTTGAGGTCAAGAATGGAATGGACTGGCCGCCTGCCTCCACAATCCATCGATTCACCAGTCCCCCGTTCTGGGAGAACAAGGTCAGCAGGATGCCGAAAATAATAACCCAAGATAAGAAATGCGGCAAATAAGTCAGTGTTTGGACAATATTTTTCAACCAAAGAACGCGGCATTCATTCAGCAGCAGCGCGAGTATGATCGGGGGGAATGTTCCAAAGATTAGCTTGTAACAGCTAATTAACAACGTATTCGTCAAGAGCTGGCTGAAATAGGGGGATTGATAAAAATCTCTAAAATGCTTATACCACGGATCTACCCAGGCGCTCCCGGTTATGCCGTCCATGATGGCAAAGTTTTTAAAGGCAATAATGACCCCGTACATCGGAAAATATCGGAAAATAATAAAATAGATCACACCCGGGAGCAGCATGATGTAGAATGCCCGGAAACGCCAGATCGTTCTTAAAACCGACTGCAGCTTCGTTTGCGGAGTAGGCTGCATTCGAGAGGCTGGTATGTAGCTTTGATCGGCTTCCATGTAAGCCCTCCTTTTATGATTGCGCTTTCAAAGTATGTCTTAAGTATAAGTTGTACCTCTGATTGCCGATATACACAAAAACGTAAAAAGTGTATGGATTTAAGGGAAAGGGAACGTATGTAATTGCGGCTCTAAGTGTGCCAAACAAACCAAGAGGCCATCCCGCAGGACAGCCTCGAACTTTGATAGAACGCTTAGCTCAAAACACCTAAAAGCTCATCGTTTTCGGTATGAACGGGGATCTCCACCCGGATAACGGTTCCGACGCCGCTGGCACTTCCTATTCGCAAGCCATAGGGCACGCCATAATGAATACGGATTCGATCATGCACATTGCGTAAGCCAATTCCGGTAAAACGGTATTTCGAGCGCTCCTGCTCGAAATGGTCATGCAGCGCTTTGCGAGCTTCGGCTTTTGAAATGCCGACGCCGTTATCACGAACATACAGCCTGATCATGCCCCGCTCCAATCTCCCTTTAATGGTAATAAGACCTCCGCTACGCGGTGAAATGCCATGAAACAAGGCATTCTCTACAAGCGGCTGCAGGGTTAGCTTAAGAATCCGGTTTTGCAGCAGGCTGGGGTCGATATCCAAACGGTATTTGTATTGCTCGCCGTAACGCACCTGTTGAATGTGCATATACATTCGCAGCCCTTCCAGCTCCTCTTCGATCGAGACATATTCCGATTGTTTATCGAAGCTGAAGGCTAACAGCTTAACCAAGGATCGAATGGTATCGCGCACCTCGTCAATCCTCTGCTGCTTGGCAAGGCTGCTTATACAGGCTAGCGTGTTATATAGAAAATGAGGCGCAATTTGGCTCCGCAGCATTTTAAGCTCATATTCCTTTTTTTGCTCCTCCGCCGATTTCGTTTTTTGCAGCAACGTTTGAATTCGCTCCAGCATGTCATTATAGCTTTGAGTCAGCCGGCCGATCTCATCCTTTCTTGTGACCGGCAGCTTCGCGACAATCTGCACATCGTTTAACCGGTCCATCTTTTCCACGAACCGGCGAATAGGTTTCGTAAAGGATCGGCTCATCAGGTAGGCGCTTATCAACAGAATGATCATCCACACGATGCTGGCCGTTCGGTAATTATTATTTAACTGCTTCAGGTCTTGGTAGAAATAGTCTTCCTCAATAAATGCCGCTAAGGACCAACCCAGCCGGTTTTTCGTCGACTTCACGGCAACAAGCGGATTCAAACCATTTCCTTCGATCTGGCTAACGCCGACTTTAAGGGAAACAAGCTGCTTCCGAAAGCTATCCTGCAGTACAGGCGGATACACCGCTGCCTGAAAAGGAAGCATTTTATCGCGAGAATCAAGCCGGTTAATAATATTTCCGTCTTTCGTTACTAAAGCATACGATTGGTAAATCATCGGAGCGATTCGCTCCGTAAGCAAATCCAGATTCACCTCTGCAACGACAACACCCTTCACTTGTCTGTGCAAATCGGTAACCGGCAAAACATAGGCCAGCGTGTGACCAGACATCGGGGAATTATAGGGCTCGCTTACATTGATTGCCCCATAATTCTGAAGCGCCAGCTCATACAGCTCCGGGAGCTTCGGATTGCCGATGATATCATAATTGACTTGCGAGTTCGCGTAGACCTTCCCATCGGTACGAACCAAATACAGCGTCTTGGCTATCGAATTGTTATTATCGGCGAATTTGCGCAGCGTATCGTCGGCAAGCGCCTCATTCCCTTCCTCGAACAGATCGTAACGGGTAGAGAGCAGCAGGAGCATATTCTCGACATTGTCGAGACTGGCATCAATATATTGATTTGTCCGGCCTGCAAGCAGCTCGGCATCGCGTACGACTTGATTTTTCAATAGACTTTCTGCCTCGCTCAGATTGCGATAGGCAAGCACCATTACAAGCAGAAGCGTCACGATGAATAAATAGATGAACTGCTTGGTAGCAAGACCTAGACTGCTATACCAATTGACCAACTTAGACATATGCTCCATACCCCCGTATCCGATCCCGCAGTTGTTTAAGGATTCCGTTTGTAATCCGTCGGAGAGACCCCTGTCCAATTACGAAACGTAACGGTAAAATAACGATAGCTCGGAATTCCGACTTCTTCCGCGATCTCGTATACCTTTTTATTCGTTCGCTTCAGCAGCTCGACCGCCTTCTCCATTCGAAGACGGGTAATATATTGATTAACCGTGTCGCCGGTCTGTTCACGAAATAACCGACTGACATAATGCGGGCTTAAACCGACCTGCTCAGCAAGTATCGGCAGCGAAATGGGCTGCTGCATGTTCGCTTGAATCCACTGGATCGCGGAACGTATTTCGATACGCGAGCGCGATCCCCCGCTCTCGATTTCGTTGATATTATGAATGAGGCAGGCGATCATTTGCCCCAAGGTTTGCGCTCCCATCAATTGCGTAATGCCCCGGCCATCAAGCTCAGCACCCTCATGGACCTTCAGCCATTCCATCTGCCAATTCAGCATGCGCTGCTTGAGCTGCTGAGGCCGAATGCGTATCGCTGAACACCATTTGGGCAAATCCCCTTGTATGCATTCTTTTAGGTGTGCAGAGGACCTGCTAGCCATTCTTAACATCTCATTCAGTTCCTTCGCATGCTTATCCGTCATCTCACTTAAAGGAAGTGGCCTGACGTTCCGTACGCTGCTCCCAGACGAGCCATCATAAAAAAGCGCGTCTTTCCATTCAGTCGTATGAGCTAGCGAATACGCAAGCTCTTCCTTCCTTGTGATTGGTTCACTGATAATCGCATGCACCGTCACCAGGTGCTCGGGCAGCTCTTCACACTCCTTCAAGCAGCATTCAAGAGCTTGTACGACCCCGCTAAGCGTTGCAACTGCTTGCGCTTCCGATTGCTGTTCTGCCAGTAGGACAAAATACTCATTCTCACCTGTAGTCAGCCAAGTCAGCCAATTTGGATCAGATCTTTCTCTATCTTTCAATGTCTGTTGGATTCGCTGCCTCGCGGGAATGTAAGAAGCATTCGGCGCATCCAGAATCAAACGCGCCAATCTATAGGTCCCCGCTCCATCCAGCTCGATAGTATTCCAATCGTCGCTATTAAGCGCATGACCGCGCAGCAACTTCCCGAACGCTGCCGCTTGCAGCTGCCGCCGTTCAGATCTTTCATTATCAAGGGAACGGCGCTCCTTGATGATCGCTTCTCTTACTTTGATCATCGCTTGCTTCATTTCCTCTTCTTCCATCGATACCTTTAATAAATATTCAAGCGCTCCAAGCCGGAGCGCCTCCTGAACATAATGGAAATCGCTGTGACAAGTCAGCAAAATAATTTGAATGGCAGGATATCTTTTCCTAAGCTCCCTAATGAGCGTAATTCCGTCCATAATCGGCATCGTGATATCCGTAACCACGACATCCGGCACGCAGACCCCGCACGCTTGCAGCGCTTCCTCGCCATTCCCGGCCTCGCCGATTAAGACGGCGCCGCAGTCCTCCCATGGGAATAGGCGAAGCTCCTGCCTCAGCGGAACCTCGTCATCGACAATTAGAACGTTCAACGGTTTCTCAGCCATGATACCCTCTCCCTTCCTTTCGCCTAACCTATACCAGTCTATGCTGTAAGTGATTCCAATAGTAATAGATTAGGATAAACCATAGACTCTGATCTCGTAAACCTCCGCACGCGGACATCCATTTGTTGTCTCTATGCATAGTTTTATTTGGTTAGTCATAATCGCTTCTGGGAGGTGATGCACTTTTTTTCGTTTGTGATTATCCTGCCACGTTATGATCGTAACCCATTCCCCAGCGATGTAAGCTTGAATGCGATAGCTTTGCACGACCTCAGGAATAACAGCAAATGGCGTTCGATGATGATGAAGGTTGATTAAATCCTCATTTACGTCATCGTTAAAGGTTAGGTGAATTTCACCAATCTCCTGCTCGTTATCCCAAACTAATTGAATCCATTCCTGGGAATTAGCGGATAATGGGTTGGATGCCCACATATGCGGGCCAGCATAAGGACGTATATAGCCGTCGGTAACTTGACTCGCCGCATAGGACTCCGTATTTGGCGTTACCCGCAAGCATACTGGCCGACGATTCCATTTGCGCATGCTCCACTGCGCGACCGGCTGGTCGGGCTGATGATCCTCCAGCAATGCGGATACTACCGGCTTAGGCCCCTTCTCGAAGCAAAGCACACCGGTTAACGGCTCATCCGATCCGTGCAGCGTTATAGCCTCATTCGCCTTGACGATAACAAAAGCATTGCAGGCTGACTCCGGCTGCCAATCCAAATCCAGCTTCACCCACTGCTTGTTGCCTGCGGCAACGGACTTTGAAGCTGATTTCACCCATTGCTTAGGTACGTAATTCTCTCCCTTGCCCGTGTGCCATAGCTCCACCTCAAGCGTAGTGATCTGCTTTGCATCGACAAGCAGCTCAACCGATGACAGCATGGGATGAACCGGGAACAATATGCCGATATCGCGATCCAGTGAATGCACGATTGTGGCGTTTTCAATTGCAATTCGCTCCAGCGTGCTGGATGCGGAAATGCGGGCGGTTTTTGCCAGATCATCCGGATCATTACCGGCCACACCAATGATTGATGCATCCTGCCGCAGCATAACCTGCTGCAATTCCTTCATATAATCGCGGTGAAGCATACGCGGCGTAATCCCTTTCTGTACGGAAAGCGCAGCGCCGCTGCCTGCCGCTTCCCCGATTACAGCACAGGTAGCCATCACTCTTGTCGTGCCGAAAGCAACATGTGTCGCGCTAATGTCACGGCCAGCAAACAACATATTGCGAACATTACTTGAATACAAGCTTCTGAACGGGATGTGATAGACCCCGTCCGGGTATAGATGCTTCGAGCCGCTCTCTTCCGAGTACATGCCTTGCGGTGGATGAAGATCGATGGACCAGCCCCCGAAGGCAATACGGTCCTCGAATGGCTCCTGCGCTATAATATCATTCTGGTTCAGCATATAATCCCCGAGAAAACGCCGATACTCCCGTTTGCCGGGAATGGAGCCTACCCATTCTAACGTCATATTTTCCGCATCGAATTGGCCTGAATTTTTAATATAGTTCCAAATCCCGTAAATAACCGACCACAGCTCGTCACGTATCCGTTCGTTGTCATGGACCGTATCCAGCTCTCCGCCCCATTCAATCCACCAATAGTGACATCCAGAGTCTCCGCTGCGGATTACTCGCTTCATCGGAATCGTCGTTTGCGTTATATCCTTGGCAAAGCTTGGCGGAATATATTTGACCGGCCTGTCGGCCTCCTTCGTATAAAACAGCAGCGTGCTGCCAAGCGTAATGTCATCCGCCACCTCCGGCGCCCAATCCTCGTTGTACTCATCCTTGGCTTCGCGGCCGATTCTGTATTTCGCTCCGGCAAGGAAGCCAACAAGGCCATCGCCGGTACAATCGATATACATGCTGCTCTCAAAACGAATTTTACGCTCTGAGCCCATCATCCAGCCTGTTACGCTTTGAATGACCCGGTCATGCTCCGGTCCTTCCGCTTCCGCCTCATGCACATCCGTGTTAAGGAATAAGCGAATATTTTCTTCCGCGCGAACGGTCTCCAGAACAACAAGATCCCATAAATAAGGATTCCCTTCGGGGTTACGGTACTGGTTCTCGACGAACATTTCACCCATGATGCCGGTTTCTCTTGCATAACGCTGCGTTCCATGCGCCGTTGCACCGCACACCCATACCCGGACCTCGCTGCTGGAATTGCCTCCGAGAACCGGTCTGTTATTAATTAAAGACACGGTCTGCCCAAGACGGGCAGCAGAGACGGCGGCGCAAACACCCGCAAGCCCTCCGCCAATTACGGTAATATCAGATTTTATATGCTCGATTTTCATCTGGCTAAACCTCCACTATATCGATTTGACTTCATCATAATATGGAGGCTGGTGATTTAACATGCACTACGCTATCATATACCCATATACTTTATTTCATCGTGGAGGTGGAGAAAAGTGACGCTGCTCAGCTCCAGCCTTTATCCTATTCTTACTCACCATATCTTTTGGGATAGCAAGTCCCAGTTTCAATTAAGCGTAGATACGTATGATCTATGGGTGCTGTTTGCCGTGGAGAGCGGGAGCTTCTCGTATCGAATAGGGGAAGTAGAGGGAACAGCTCGAATGGGAGATGTGGTCGTCTGTCCGCCGGGCTTTCGCTTTCATCGCAGCGTGATCCATGCGTTATCGTTTCATTTTATCGGATTTACCCTTGGCTCGGTTTCAAGCGATGCATTCGGCTTGAATGAACGTGAACAGGCGGTTCAGCAGCGGCTGTCCGAATCCGCATACAAGCTGATCATTCAGCACCGGAATCGTCTGGCCGACAACTTGAATAGCCTAAAGCAGCAATCGGGATACACCGAGGATCAGAATCTGTATTGGCAAAATCATATACTGAACGATATTTGGCAATTTTGCCGCCAGACGGAATCCTACCCCGTCAATCAGGAGGCTGAACTTGCTGATCCGCTTATTGAACAGGCCAAGGCCTTTATTCATCAGAATCGCTATCAGCAGGATATTAGCATGCATAATCTTGCAGCTGAGCTCGGCATAAGTCCTGTACAGCTTAGCCGCAGGTTCCAGCGGAGCGTAGGCTTGGCACCTTCTCACTACCTATCCAAGCTTCGAATAGAAAAAGCCAAATCACTGCTGACCGAGACCCATTTGCCACTAGAGCAAATTGCCCAAGCATGCGGTTACAGCAACGGATTTTATTTAAGCCGAATATTTTCAAAAAAAGTGAAGGTTAGCCCCTCTGAATATCGACGAATGAATCGGGTATAGCGTTAAGACTCAAACCTCGTATTTCTTCATAATAGGAATACTGCCCGTTAGCTTAATCAAGAAAGGACCAGATGCCGTAGCTATCTGGCCCTTTTTTTTCAACGCTAGTTCTCTTAATATTCGATAAACTACCTACTTTTCAAACCTTCATTTCATTTTTCTATTGTCTAACATCTTGTTCACCGATATATGGCGCAAGCTTCTCTGTATCAAATAACGCATTGCATTCCTTACATTTCCGCACTAGTATACGATTGATAAATAGCAGTTTAAAAACACCTTCTCCACAAACATGACACGTACCAGGACGTTCCACATTATTCCTCCTCATGCCATTGTAAACTTCCATATTCAGCATACTCTTGGCTTATACCTCTAATTGAAATAAAGATATTTTACATTACAGCCATTAGCTTAATAAAGAAAGGAACAGCTGTCGTAGCAACTGCTCCTAGTTTGTTCAACTATCGTTACCCATTGTTTCACGATGTTCCACTGTAGAACCAAGAAACTTAAACGGCGCAGCAATGATGTTGATGAACTTGCATTATTATATTTTTATCTTTAACCAATTTCGCCATAGCTGTGCGTTTGGCAAGTCTGGTCGAATTCCAGTTGACGGTCCCTCTATGAAAGGTAGAAGTTGCACCGCCGTCTCTTAGAATTTATTGAGCTATAGTTACCCGTTAGCGTAACAAATTCACTTAGCACTTTGAAAACTAATCACAATTGCGGTCTTGTCATCCGATTTCTTAAAGCGGATATGGTCAATACACTCGGGATCGCTTTCTTCAAGTTCTATTAACTCTTGAGTATAAAGTTCGATACCCTTATTCAATATTCTATTCGCAACAAAGCTCCAATACGAGCTCTGTTCGGGCACGATATTGATTGGCAAAAACATCCCATCAGTCAACAAAATGATATGTTTTAGACATGTCAGATTAATTTTCCCGTATTCAAAAAAACGAAATGCATTCTTTTCCCCATTCAGGACTCCGTAACCTCCATCAGTATTAGACTGATATCGGTTCTTTCTTATTGTATCTATAACGGTTTCATGAATCTCTTTCTGGCTTTTCAAGCCTTTAGTTATTCCTTCCTGCCATTTATCGAATGCCGGTGCTTCTAAGTGAGAAACTTGTCTCCTGGTTAAAGGGCGAACCTCCTCATTTTCATACACAGCTAGAATCATGCAATCGCCCGTCTGTATGAACTCAACACCATCATCCTGAACACGTACGATTGACAATGCTGCTCCCCAAAGTTCTTCTTTTTTCTCTAGATCAATATTTGCGAGCACCATTTGTTCCCTAAGAAGATCATTTACTTCAACCATGTGGTCTTTTAGACTTCCAAGATCAGCAATAGATTCGAAGTAATCTCTTATCAGATTCGCCGCAATAAAACCGCCAGTTTCCTTTTTGGAATTTAAATAGGGTACCAATGAAGATACTCCATCCAAAACTCCATACAAATTTGCTTTGGGATGAAAAATAACGGCATCCTCATTTAGTAACCCAACACCTTTCTTGGTGGTCTCCTCATAAGTTACAATCAAATTGTCACTCCGTTCTCAAATTATTATAATATTTGCGACCTACTTTACCATATGTCATTATTACCAAGTATTGGAGCTATCCTGCCCGTTAGCTTAATAAAATGAGCAGGCCACCGCAGCGCCTGCTCATCCATTATTMTTTAGCTACCGTTACCCGTTAGTTGAATGATTTTCTGAATTAATCAGTGAAATTTTTAAACAGAGACCCCAACTCTTTAACATCATAAAAGTCTCCATCGTTGATAAATTTTTCGATTTCTACTGTACCATCTTCCAAAAACTCTATCTCCCACCGTTGACCAGGAATAGMCACCTCAACCATGATAGCTTCATTTCGGACTTTGTTTAGTTTATAAAATATATTATTATCCTCTAATTTGTTAAGAAAAGTAATTAACTCTCTTAGACCAGCCACATCTTCACCCCGCAGTAAGCTTGTTACAAATTATATTATAAATAAAGACACAGGCATTCATATCATATTCGCCTGTGTCATTTGTTTTGGGAGTTACTTTAACTTCATCGCCTACCCTAAGCTCGTTGATCACACAATATAGTAGACTGGAAGTGTATGATCAAAATATGGGATTAGCTTATTTTCTTATATATAACTTCGAGTATCATTATTCCTGCCAAACTTATAGACGGCTATTAAAGATAAGGCCACCGAAAAAGCAATCAAAATGATCAAGTTCAAGGATAATTCCCCAAGGGATACCCCTTGCTGTAGATCGCTGAAGGTATCCAGCAACCAATATTGGGGAAGAAAGTGCGCGAGCTGCTGCATGGTTTCCAGCATTAACACAAGCGGGAACATGCATCCGGACAATAAGCTGCTAGGAATGAGGATCATATTCTGCATGCCGCTGGCTGTTGAAGAGCTGCTGGAAAATGCCACGATTACAAGCGATAATCCTATTGCCACCAGAGCAAATAACACAAGAATCAAGAACATGCTCCAATAAGGAATACCCGGATCGACATGAAAAATAGTTATCATAATCAACAGTGTCACTGCAATCTGCAGCATCATCATAGTCAAATTAACGATGATATTAGATAAGACATAGGTTCTAGGGTTGATCGGTGAGGACAGAAGGCGATAATAGGTTCTATTCTCTCTTTCCTTGATAAGAATACCAGATAAATTCGAAGCGGACACCATCATGAGGATGAGTAAGTATCCTATTGATTGATTGGTTTTGTTGAAATTGACAGATTGATCCTCCACTTTCTGGGCTGATAGTTCGAATCCCGTTTTTTGAAATTCGTCATAAAGAGTAATAAACCTAGCCTCATCTCCTTTAGCTACCCTGCCGATCAAAGCCATATTGTTAATATGTTGATCTAAGGATGCCTTTACCTGTCCGGTAACCTGCGCCCCCTTAATGGATACGATCTTAACATTTGCTGGCTTGCCAACAATCAAGCTCTGCGCGAAACCTGTGGGAAAGATAATTGCTGCATCCAGCTCGCCAGAAGCAATCCGCCCCTTTATCTCATTCTCTTCAAGCTCAATTACAAGCATGGAATCTTGTCTGCCCACCGAATCAATAACACCTTTTGTAATCGTCTGAACCCCATCATGATTAACAATGCCCATTTTCAAAACAACTTCGCCCGTGCCTCCTTGGACTAACGTCGCGAGCAGAATTCCCATAACAGGAAAGACGAAATATATAAATAGATTCAAATAATTTTTAAAGGTAGAAATAAATGTTTTCCGGATTAGCCATAACGTGTCTCTCATACTTACAACCCCTCCTTTCTGCGCATCATCGTTAATGCGATACCAAGCAAGACGACCGCGAAGCCGATATTCAACAGCACGGCGTTAACCGCTGCTGACAGACTGTCTGCATAGATCATTTCAAGAAGTGCAGCATTGGACCATTGCAGAGGAGAAAGAGAAGAGAGGGTTGCCATGAATCCCGTAGCCTCCTCGACTGGGAAGTATGAACCGCCGAGAAATGCAGCCAATTGGATAATAATCATAACAACAGTACCTGATGCATTACCCTTGATGATATAACTGAACCCGAGTCCCAAGCTCACAGCAAAAATGATTTCAGTAAAGAGCGTTAAAAAAACTAGACCTAAATTTTCTCCCCAATAAGCATTAAACATGTATTTACTGATGAGCACTACGACAATTGTGAGTATTAAATTCAGCACGACAAGCCCAGCTAGTTTACCCGCAAAAATTTCGATTTTCGTCACCGGTGAAGCAAGCAATCGGACAGCTGTGTTCCTTTTGCGTTCACCGTCTATTAATTGCGCGGCCGTCAAGGCGCTATATAAAATAATCATTGTCGTAATCGCTATAGCGAAATAGTCCATAGCACCAGGCTTTCTTGTCGCATTCAGCGACTCCTCCACCACATAGCTTTCACCGCCGCTTCCGGTCATGATCGCATCCGCTTGCTCCGAGTCTGTACCTGTTACTTCAGCCGCCAATCGGTAACGATCTGCAAAAGCTATAAGCACACTCTTAGCAATATCGCTTTCAATTAAGCTCTGACTACTACTGTAATACTTCAGCCCACTGTCCGAAATCTCGACGTAACCCGCATAGCGGTTGTTCTTCACTTCAGTTTTTCCATCCGTCTTCTCGTCTGCCATCTCGAGTTTAACGCCGGCTTGACGCATCTGCCCCGTGAAGTCGTCCCAATATTTAGTGAACTCGCTAGATGAGCTATTATTCTTATAAAGTACGTTAATCTCTCCAACCGTTAAACTGCCGTTAAAAGCATTCGTAAGCGCCGTTCCCAAAATAAGCATGGTTAATAGCGGCGAAACCACCAAGAACAAAAGCATCTTGGGATCGCGGATAACCTTTAACTCTTTAAGCATTATTCTGAATACATTCATTTCCCCTTCGCCTCCTTATCCCTTCTTTCTTATTAGTCCCGCAGGCTTCTACCTGTCAATGTCAGGAACACCGTCTCCAAACTAGGCTCATTCTCTTCCACTGCACGTATTTCAATATCGTCCGCCATCAACTGCTGGATGATCCGGTTCAAATTATTGACTTCGGAATCAGAGGTGATCTTAACGATTCGATCCTCCACTTCCACCCGGTTTACGCCGGCAATTCCCTCCAGCTTATTCCTATCCAGATTTTCCGCCGAACGGACCTCGATACCTATATTTTTCTGATTCGTTATGATGGCCTTTAACTGGCCTTTCGTTCCTTCCGCGATGATCTTGCCGTGGTCGATAATGGCGATTCTTGTACAGATCTCCTCTACCTCCTCCATATAATGGCTGGTGTAGATGATCGTACAGCCCAATTCATTCAGTTTCTTCACGGAACCCAGAATATAGTTGCGGGATTGCGGATCAATCCCCACCGTTGGCTCATCCATGATGAGCAGCTTTGGCCGATGGGCGATTGCACAGGCTATGTTCAATCTTCGCTTCATGCCGCCTGAGAAATTTTTGGGATAGGTTTTGTGCTTGTCGCCAAGTCCCACGAATGCTAATGCTTCAATCACCCGCTCCTTTAACTCAGCCCCTCTGAGTCCATATAATCCAGCGAAAAAATGAACGTTCTCGTAAGCTGTCATATCCTCATAAATAGCCATTTCCTGCGGCACAATCCCGATGTTCATCTTCGCGAATTTGCTATGCTTAGCAATACTCTTGCCAAGAACTTCGATTTCACCCTTGGTCACCCGGAGCAGAGAGGCAATCATATTAATGGCCGTACTCTTACCTGCTCCATTCGCACCCAGAAATCCGAATATCTCGCCTTCCTTCACGGACATCGTAATATTGTCCACAGCAATAAAATCCCCAAATTTCTTCGTAAGCTGCTTAATTTCTAGTACGTTCATTCGTAACACTCCCGTTTCGTCTTTAGGATAATGTAATTGTAATAAAAAAGGATGCCCCTGTGACAGTGCACAAGTTCATCCTTACCCCCTGAGAATCTTCCTATTTAAACGCCTTAAATCTCATCTTATCCGTGAGGAATTAATGTAGTGACACTGAAGCCTCTCGAGCCATCGACGATAATCGTACCATTTACGCTTGCTGCCCGTTCTTCCATGCCGATTATTCCTAGTCCCTTTATCACCTTCTGCTCCCCTTTGCCATTGTCCGATACTTCGACCTTGATTAAGGTCCTCAGTACCTCGATATGGATGGAGACAAAAGTAGCGTTTGAATATTTCATGGCATTGGTTAACGCTTCCTGGGTGTTCTCCTGAATGATCTTCCACTTGATCGGAGTAATGATGTCGACATTACCTTCATGAGTGAGAGAGGTTCTGACCGTATGCTTCGCTGAAAATTCATCAACGAATAATTTCATCCGATTTATTCCGAGCTGCTCTGTTGGCGGCTTCATATTCTTAAGCACAAGGCGGATACTCTCGATCCCATCCTTGGAGATATGGATTGCATTCTGCAGCAGCTCCGCCGACTTGTTCGGATCGGAGGTGAACAAGCGCTTCGATGCTTCCATCTGGATCAATGCACCCGTCATCGAATGTCCGATTTTATCATGAATTTCCTGGGACAGCCGGTTACGCTCCTCCAGCTTAATCGTATAATTGGACTGTCTGATATATTCTTTATTCTCATTTAGACTCTTAGTTAACTGCTGGATATGTTCGTTTCTATTTTCTATGTCTTCTTTGAGGGTTGCAATTTTGCTACTGTAGGTGTTAAGCAAGAGGTAATAGAGGAAACTTAGCATCGCAACGAGGCCATATGTAACCATGATGGCTTGGTATTCTTGAGACAGCAACAAGAGCGGAACCAGCATGAGAAGCAGAATAATTCCGCGTTTACGCAGGTATATAGTGAATAGTTCAAATATGTTCAGAGGGAGCAGGAGTAACAATAAGGGTTGGATATATGACGAGGACGCTGCGGTAACGAGCATGGACAGCAGAAGCACGATCGTCGTGATACGAACCTTTTTAGCGATATGAATGGAAATATTCAAACACAGGTAGAGGAGGATGGACAGCATATACCATGGTGAAATCGAACCTACAGCTGCATAAGATTGAATGACCACATAGCTTAAGAGAATCGCTTTTATGCCCATTGTCCAGAGTTCTAAAGGGGTTCCCCTCTCCGTCATTTAATTCACTTCCCCGGTCAGAAAATAAATCGCGATTTGTGTACGATGCGTAAGACCCTTCTTGCCTAGGATAGAAGTAATGTGGTTGGCAATGGTGCCTTCTGAGATGAACAGCTTCTTCGAGATTTCACGATTGGAAAGCCCCTTAGCGATGAGAGACATAATGTCGTGCTCTCTATCCGTGAATAAGCTTCTATCGATCTTACTCCCTCTATTTTCTTTCTTATCTTTATCCTTGTCCGATAGCAAACTAGATTTCAGCTTATCCAACACAGCATCCTGCAGCACATTATGTCCGTTGTATACAGTAATGATGGCATCCCGAATCCGCTCAGGATCGTTATTCTTGAGCAGATAGCCCTTCGCCCCGCTCCGGATCGCATCGAGAATAAATGCCTCGTCATCGAAGGTGGTTAGGATTAGCGCTTTGGTTCCTGTCAGCTCGGAGATCAGCTTGGTCGCTTCCACACCATTCAAATTGGGCATCTGCACATCGAGCAGTGCCACGTCTACTTCATTCTCCCTGCAGAAATCTACAGCTTCTTGACCATCCTGAACCGTCGCCAATACCTCGAACTCATTGAAGGTGGTCAGTATGATCCTCATGCCTTCCCGGATAAAGGGATTGTCATCGGCAATAATGACATTTATTTTCAACGCTGCTCACTCTCCGTTCTACGCTTTTTAACAACATCCCTCACATTTAGCTTGAGCTAGAGCATGATTCATGTATTCTCTAATTTAGATTATATAAAAAATTACTAGAGTATGTCGTGTTGTAAGGTTAAGACAATTATTCCTTTTGATGAAGGTGTGATTATCCATCTCAGTACCTCGTGACCTATAGTTATTTTTCTCGATCCTTTTTTGCTTATGGTCATTAATTCAACTCCCATGCTTGGAATGCCTCATTTGTCTTATTGTATCAGCTACAGACTCTAAAGATAACTACCCGTTAACGTAACGAGGCTGCCGTTGAATCCACGGCAGCCTCATTGTCTAGTTTATTGAGCTATCGTGTCCCGTTAGCGTAATCAAAGACGCCCCTCCATTACGCCCTCTTTGTGAAAATCTGGAAGGTGACGCCGAATTTGTCGGTCACCATCCCGTACGCGGGGCTGAAGTAGATCTCCTGCAGGGGGAGATCCACCTGCCCGCCTTCCTTCAGCGCCTCATAATACTTCCGGGCTTGCTCCTTATCGGCAACGGTGATGCAGATGTTCACCTGATTGCCCTGCGCGAACCGGACCCCCGGATCCGTATCGGCGACGAACAAATCCGTTCCTCCGATCTTCAGGACGGAATGGGCCAATCGGTCCCTCTCCTGCTCCGGCACCGCTTGTCCGGCTTCTCCGGGCGCTTCGCCGAAGGTCTGCTTGAATACCACCTTCGCGTCCAGCGCTTGCTCGTAAAAGGCGATCGCCTCCCGGGCGCCGCCGTCCAGCATAATAAACGAGGTCAATTGCACTTCCATGGTTATACAGCTCCTTCAACCTTTAGGATTGAYCTCTCCCTGAAAGTGTAAACTTTAATAGTGACAACTCCTGTCATAATCAATAGTTTTTTTATGAACAAATCGATCTGACTCAGCCGTTACATTAAAACATAACCGGAAACCCGTTGTAATTTCCCACTATCCTGCCCGTTAGCTTAACGAAGAAAGGAGCAGCTGCCGCAGCAAACTGCTCCTTGATTGTTGAACTATCGTTACCCGTTATAGTAACAAAGTGTATCGAGATGACCCGATATTTTTACATGACTGTGAAGCTTTTCACTTTTCGAATGTAAATGTGTTAACGATATTTTCAAATTCCGCTTTCGTTAATGGTGGGATTTGACCATGAAATTCATAAATATGCTCATTGCCCACATAAATGATATTTCTAAGCTCGGAAATATTAGTAGGTCGGACATATGCTGATTGTATGGCATATTTATAAACCGTAAAATCACCTTTTGTTTCCTTAGTTACATCCTCAAAAAGTTTGTTATCTGCTTCTTCAAATGAGAGTTTTCGTTCGATCTCTGAATCCAACCATTTTTCCACACCCTCTTCAGGGATAGCATGTGTTCGAAAAGAGATATATTTTTCGGTGGCACTTTCTTGCAAAGAACTATCAGTAATTTTATCCCATGATGCAGGATATTGAATAGTCCAGCCATCGTTACTTTGATATTTCAATAATTCTGATGGAACTTCCGAAGGTACTCCGCTTTCAATCGGATGACTCGTTACTACTGGAGTTTCTGACGTTATCACTGTCGTTTCAATATTGTTTGAACAAGCAGATAACAAAGTAATAATCGCATAAAAAACAACAATTGATATCAATTTTTTCATTTCATCCTCCAATCAGATTGTACTTTTTAGTTATTCTTGACTCTTTATTTTAGGCAGTTTCCTTGCATTCCCATCTACATACCACATCTTATGTCCATCTTCATTTATTTGAGTTTTTAAACTTATGTAAACATATGATTCATCTTTTTTTTGCCAATATAATTTTGCTTCTGTTCTGTCGGGACTAAAAAGTAAACCTGGCATAAAATCTCCAACCTCAAGATTTTTTCTTTTCTCCTCACCATTAAAAGCCTCAAGAAAAAAGGACTTTTCCTCATTTGTTAAAGTTGGCAAGAAAATCTCATGCACTGTTCTTATGTCCGTAAATGTCCAATCAGTAATATTTTCTTTTCCTTCACTTATGATTTGATTTTTTCCATTCTTCCATGTTATTTGCAATTTTTTCTGAATAGCATGTACTTCTGCTGCTCTTTCAGGAGCTACAGTGGGGGTGAATTTATCAAATGAATCTTCCCCATAAACGATTGCACCAGTACCAGTTATAACAAAGACCGCAAGAGCTAAGGTTGTTATTGTTTTGCTTGGTTTCAATTTTGAAACCTCCTTTAGATATTGAGATAGCATACACTTTACTTTTCCCACGCCCATATACACCAAAATTTGGAATCAATACCTATTATAGACGTTATGCTAAATTATATTGTTGCATATCAAATGCAGGGAATTTTATTACGTTAAACTGCCCATTAGCTTAATAAAATGAGAATGTCAATGCAGCGCCTGCTCATTTCAAGTGTTATTCAACTATCGTTCTCAGTTAACGTAATAATTCGGCATATAATCTCACCTGGCCATGCCAATAAATTACTTCCTTTACATCACTATAAACAAAGAACAAAATAAAGCCCGCGGTTCACCGCGGACTTCATTCGAACAATAATGTCCTTCTTCATTCACACTCTCTTTTTATATACCTTCATTGCAAAGAAGTAGGCTACGATCAAAATTCCTACGCACCAAGCAAGAGCGACCCATATATCATTGCCCACCGGCTGATCCGACAGCAGTGCACGAATGGCTTCCACGATCGAGGTCACCGGCTGATTTTCAGCGAAGGCGCGAACGACCTTCGGCATCGACTCGGTCGGCACAAACGCCGAGCTGATAAACGGCAGGAAGATAAGCGGGTAGGAAAAGGCGCTTGCACCCTCGACCGTTTTAGCAGACAGACCTGCAATCGCAGCTACCCAAGTTAATGCCAGCGTAAACAGCGCGAGTATGCCGACAACCGCAAGCCACGACAGTATCCCCGCAGACGAATGAAAGCCCATAATCAAAGCGATGATAATGATTACGATAAGGGATATAGCGTTCGATACTAGTGAGGTCAGTACATGTCCCCAAAGAAATGCGGAACGTGAAATGGGCATGGATTGAAACCGCTCGAATATGCCATTCTGTACATCGTTGAACAGTCGAAAAGCCGTGTAGGATATTCCGCTAGCAATGGCAATTAGAAGTATACCTGGCAGCAGGTAATTTACATAGTTATCCGTTCCGGTTTGAATGGCACCGCCGAACACATAGACGAACAGCAGCATCAACGCAATCGGCGTGATGGCGACCGTAATGATGGTGTCCATGCTGCGAGAAATATGACGCATAGAACGTCCTAGCAGAATGCTCATATCTCTGAAGAAATGTTTCTGTACTCTCTCCATTTACTTTCCCTCCCTTTTGCTGACGATTGCAAGGAATATATCCTCTAATGTCGGCTGCTTTTCAACATACTCCACCTTTGCGAGYGGGAACAGCTTTTTCARCTCCGAAAGCGTGCCGCTGGCAATAATCYTACCCTCATGCAGAATGGCAATTTTGYCGGCAAGCTGCTCTGCTTCTTCCAGATACTGCGTGGTTAAAAGAACCGTCGTACCGCCCTTCG
The DNA here is from genome assembly GCF_056398325.1 of Paenibacillus sp. 01T443. Taxonomy (NCBI): domain Bacteria; kingdom Bacillati; phylum Bacillota; class Bacilli; order Caryophanales; family Paenibacillaceae; genus Paenibacillus; species Paenibacillus sp. 01T443. The sequence goes on along the minus strand of NZ_JBFTPE010000039.1, from coordinate 296 downwards.
CAAGCTCTTTGACMATGTTCCATACCTCGATACGCGCCTCAGGGTCGAGTCCTGTGGTCGGCTCGTCAAGGAATATGATCTTTGGTTTTCCCACAAGGCTCAAGGCGATGTCGAGCCTGCGGCGCATACCACCCGAATAAGTGGATACTCTGCGGTCTGCGGCTTCTGTCAAGCCGAAGCTTTTAAGCAAATCGTCTGCAACCTGTCGTGGGTTTTTAAGGTATCGTAGCTTAGCAATCAAGATAAGATTTTCCCGTCCAGTCAATAATTCGTCAACGGCGGCAAATTGACCGGTC
>NZ_JBFTPE010000038.1:0-44680 GCF_056398325.1 Paenibacillus sp. 01T443 | reverse complement strand
CAGGTATACTTCTAATTGCCATTGCTAGCGGAATATCCTACACGGCTTTTCGACTGTTCAACGATGTACAGAATGGCATATTCGAGCGGTTTCAATCCATGCCCATTTCACGTTCCGCATTTCTTTGGGGACATGTACTCACCTCACTAGTATCCAACGCTATATCACTTATCATAATCGTTCTCATCGCTTTGATTATGGGCTTTCATTCATCTGCGGGGATACTGTCGTGGCTTGCGGTTGTCGGCATACTCGCGCTGTTTACGCTGGCATTAACTTGGCTAGCGGCCATTGCAGGTCTGTCTGCAAAAACGGTCGATGGCGCAAGTGCCTTTTCCTACCCGCTTATCTTCCTACCGTTTATAAGCTCGGCATTTGTTCCGACCGAGTCGATGCCGAAGGTCGTTCGCGCTTTTGCCGAAAACCAGCCGGTGACCTCGATCGTAGAGGCTATACGTGCGCTGCTGTCAGATCAGCCGGTGGGCAATGATATATGGGTCGCTCTTGCGTGGTGCGTCGGGATTTTGTTCGTAGCCTATTTCTTTGCAATGAGGGTGTATAAAAAGAGAGTGTGAAGAAGGACATTATTGTTCGAATGAAGTCCGTGGTGAACCGCGGGCTTTATTTTGTTATTTGTTTATAGTGAAGTGAAGGATAAGGGTAACGATAGTTGAATCAGCGTTCAAAACTGCGGTACCGCTAAACGTGGTGGATATTCAACTTGGAGAGGGATTTAATGGAACCAATAGGCTGGATCCCTTTAATTGCTGCCTCGCGATAGGAAGGAAGATGTCAACGAATACAAACCAATCAGCTGTATCTAAAACATCCTCGCTCTAGAAGAATGAAGCTCCCTTTTTTATTGACGGGTAATGTAGTTGAACAACTCAGATGGATGATCTGGCGCTACGGTGGCCTACTCATTTTATTAAGCTAACGGGCAGGATACTCCTAAATTATGTGGAATGTTTTTTATTACATATCTATCAATTTGCACAGATCTTTCATTCGATTTAGCGGGAGTGTATGTGATTGGAAAATAATCGAAACTGGGCAGGCAACTATAAGTATAGCGCTTCGGAACTTCATGTTCCGGAAACCGTGGAACAAATACAAGAATTGGTAGCTCGTAGCAGTCGAATAAAGGCGCTTGGCACCCGTCATTCGTTCAATGGAATCGCTGATTGTACCGAGAGTCTCCTCTCTCTTCACAAGCTTAACCGAGTAATTGAATTAGACCATATACGCAATAAGGTTACGGTTGAGGCCGGTATTAGATACGGGGATCTGTGCGATTATTTGTACGGATGCGGCTATGCTTTGCACAATTTGGCGTCGTTGCCGCACATTACCATTGCAGGTGCGTGCTCAACGGCAACACATGGTTCTGGTGACCGGAACGGTAATCTTGCTACAGCGGTTCATTCCATGGAAGTTGTCAAAGCGGATGGGGAGAGGGTCGTTTTCTCACGTGATCGACAAGATGGGCTCCTCGCCGGAGCGGTCGTAGGGCTTGGGGGACTGGGGGTTATCACACAAATTACTCTAGATGTGATTCCCACATTTCATATGAGTCAGTATGTATTCGATAATTTGCCTTTAGCGCAGCTTAATGATCATTTTGACGATATTTTCTCTAGTGCTTACAGTGTTAGTCTTTTCACGGATTGGAAGACTAACGCTTTCAATCAAGTCTGGTTAAAGCGGAAAATATCAGATTATGACACTGCTGGGGAGGAATCCGAATTTTTTGGCGCCATGCACGCAAGTGTGCATCGTCATCCAGTGCCAGGACACGCAGCGGAGAACTGCAGCGAGCAGTTTGGCATTCCCGGGCCATGGCATGAACGGCTTCCGCACTTCCGCATGATTTCACGCCAAGCGCCGGTGAGGAACTACAAAGTGAATATTTCGTGCCGCGCCACTATGCCTATCAAGCAATTTGTGCGATTGACCGAATACGTAACTACATATCGCCACACCTTTATGTGTCCGAGATTCGCACGATTGCGGAAGACAATCTGTGGATGAGCCCTTGTTACAAGCAGGACTCGGTGGCTATTCACTTTACGTGGAAAGCGGATTGGATTGCAGTTCGAAAAATATTACCACTAATTGAGGAACAGATTGCGCCTTTCCGTGCCCGTCCACATTGGGGGAAGTTGTTTGCGATGCCGCCCGTCCATTTACAATCATTATACGAGAAGTTGCCCTACTTTCAGCAGTTGCTCCTTCAATGCGATCCCCAAGGAAAGTTCTGCAATGAATTCTTGAAAAAATATATTAAGGATAGCTATTCATAGTCAAAAAATCAGCGATAGCAGCCGAAACACCCACAAAACCTTAACCCTTTTTTTACATACAGCGCGGAGAACCGCATCATAGATAGATATAATTAGTACTGCGTTAAAAGATCACGAAAACTCAATACCAGTATGAAAGGCAGCCGATTCGATATGGCTGCCTTTTCCGTGCTAACGGGCAGATTAGTGCAAAAAAATCAATAACGGCTCTAGAGACTGTTCCTGTGTACGATAGTTGAACATTGTATTGTAAATTTAGTTATAATCAAAGTCGTCCAATCTTCCGTTATTTGCTGTGTTAAGATATTCTGTATAATCGCAAAGTCTAACATTCAATAAACTGACCTGAGGTTGGTAATCGTCTACTTGAATGAACTTAAGGACTGGTGTCATTTTGCGTTAAAGTAACAATTACACATTGATCCTGTACCGTGAGAATTTAGGGAATAGGAGGATGTCATGACTGAGGTGTTTAAGATAGATTCTGAAAAAGAAATTAAGCGGGTTATTACACAGTCAAAGCAAGCGGCTTTAATGGCGCTTCAAAATTATGATTTGGATTGGGAACAAATACGTTTCAACCAATTATCCGATACATCTACATTTATAATTGAAACAAGCAACGAAGGGAAATTTTTACTCCGATTTTTTTATGTAGGAATGAGTAGAGAAGAAATAGATTCTGAACTCGTTTGGCTTGATGCTTTGAGTGAAAAGATGGATATTTCCCTTCCTAAGGGGATATTAGACCGCAATGGAGCCAAAACCGTGAAAATTAACTTGGAGAATGGGTACTTCGGTTACGCTTCATTAATGCGTTGGGTAGAGGGCGTGCAAGTGAGTGGCGGTCTTACTGAAGATCAAATCTTTAGAGAGGGAATCCTCTTAGCAAAGCTCCATCAGGCATCACAAAATTTCGAATGGAGTCCTAACTTCATTCGCCCTTTTTGGGGTGAGGAAAGTTTTAGGAAAGCTATGAATCGTTTAGCGCAACATTATGATCGGTTCCTGGCAGATACCGAATTCCAGTTGTATCAATTAGCGGCTGAAAGGATAATMTCTTGGATTAACAAACTTAGCAAAGATGATCAAAGCTACGGATTAATTCATGGTGATTTGCATCAAGGGAACATTGTATTTCATAATGGGGAACCTCATCCAATTGATTTTGGGAGATGTGGATTTGGATACTTCCTATATGATATAGCACATACCATTTTGGGGCTTTATCCTTGGCAAAGGGAGTTATTAATTAAAGGTTATGAAAGCAAAAGGAGACTAGAAGGTGACTGGCTTCCAGCATTAGAAAGTTTTACAGTGATGGTAATGATAGAGAATTATTGCCACCATGCCCCTGATCCAAGGGAAACCGAGGGGCTAAAAGAAGAACAGCCCTATGCACAAGCTATAATAAAAAATTATTTAGCAGGGGCACCATTTCTTTTTAATGAAATAGAGATTTAAGAAAAAGCTATTAAACGTTTAAAATGCCAACACTAATTCCTATAGTTCGTTAAGCTAACGGTCCACAGACCCTTTTTAGGAGTTGACAACATACGATGATTGTGGAGAATCACCTTATACTTTGGAACCAAGTATCGCTGAAAATAATTGATGTGCAGCGGATCAAGCGGCCGATTGGCGAGCAATTGCACACACACCAGCTTTCGTCGAGTACACTGTTATATACGATACAAGGTCGTGCTCGGCTGCTGCTGGACGGGGATGAGCATGATGTGGAGAATGGATATGTTTGTCACGCCGGAAAAGGCACCGTTCTTACAATTATGGACATCACCGACCATTTAGAATATTATATGATTCAATATAAGGCATCTCTACCGCTGCCGTGCAGCCAAGATCTGCTTCAATTGCTAACTAGCACAGAACCGTTTGAGATCCAATATGGTTTTGTAGTCAGTCATGCTGCTTCGCTGCTCATATCCTTGTCCCGTATGGAGCAGGAATGGGGCCAGCCGGAAGCGATGGCAAAGCTACAGGTGAAATCGTTATTTTATCAGTTCATTTGCGAGCTGATGGGACAGCTGCAGCACCGTCGATTGGAGCAGGCTTCACCGGATATAGTGCTGCAGGCTGTCAAATATATGGATGAATACTATGCCGAACCGATCACAGCAGATATACTTGCAGCGCAATTGAATTGCAGCGCGCGCACAATGCAGAGGATGTTCAACAAGCGGCTGGCTCTTGGGCCGATTGACTACTTGATGCAGATCCGAATAGACAAAGCCAAGGAATTACTATGTCGTACGAATGCAGGGCTCAAGGATATCGCCGAAGCAGTCGGTTATGTGGACAGCTACTATTTCAGCCGATTATTTAAGCGTTACGCGGGCGTTTCACCAAGCACGTATCGAGAATCGATGTATCAAGCCAGAGGTGATGAACCGGACGCTACTATTCTGGAAACAGTTGGAAATGAAAAAGTGGCACCGTCAGATCCACTAGATGCTGCTATCCGTCGCTCACTGCGGACGATCATTCATCTTAAAGGCGAGCTGCTGCTACAGCGGCAGYCTGAGAAAATTGCTGTGCTGGATCCCCAGTTTATGGACCATATGCTGGCTTTAGGCGAGCAGCCGGCCGGCAGCGTCATGGTAACCGGAGATCTTAGTAGCTTTCCTGAGTATTTGATCGGCAAGCTGCGTGAGGTCCAGCCCTTGGGAACGTTAGATGAACCCGATCTCGAAGCACTGCGTGCTTTGGCGCCTGATCTGATCATATGCACCGAGTTCCAGCAGAACATTTATAGAAGCCTCACGCATATAGCGCCGACCATCATGCTAGAGCGAAACCGTGACTGGAGAGAAACATTACGAATCATCGGTCGGATTATGGGCAAGAAACGTGAGGCGGAGCAGGTCTTACAGCAGTATAAACACAAAATCAGTGGGCTGAAATCGGCACTGGCAGCCAAGCTGCATGGGCAGTCGGTAACGATGATCCGGCCGAAGGACAATACCATTAGGCTGCATACATGCGCTCATCGTACGGCGGCGATTTTATACAGCGATCTGGGGCTGTATCCTCCGAAGCTAGCGGTTGACCGCAAAAGGACCAGCTCTATCATATCTTTGGAGGCGCTGCCGGAGCTGGATGCAGACCATTACTTTGTATTGACCGACAATAAATTTAAAGATTGGACGAATGAGATCCAGACCACGACTAAATGGAAAAGTCTGCGCGCCGTGCAGCAGCATCATGTATACCACGCCAAAGCGAGCATTTGGATTGCTTATTACGGCCCTATCTCGATGAACCAGGTGGTTGATCAAGTGGCTGAAGTTTTCTTGGATGCGAAATAACTTTTTATCGTAAAGTACAAGGAATGACAAGCGCTTCGATGATCCATTTCTTATACAAACACTGTTGTATCCGGATCCAACGATTCGAGCAGCGGTGTTTTTTTGTCGCCATAATCCATTGTTATTGGCGCAAATATCCATTGAAGATAACAGAGCGAGTCGTTATAGTGTTGTAAGTGAAGATGAGTGTCATTCTCAATAAGAGAAATGTGGAGGAATTACATATATGTATCCGAAAATCAGATTTTTATTGACCTTTAGCTTGTTAGTTAGTTTAGTAATGTTTCTGGGCGCATGCTCAGACAGCTTAAATCAAGGCAGCAATAATGCTGGGGCAGGAACGACGAATCAACCACAAGTCAAAAATGATGAGTCCGTAAACAGCAACTCCCTAGTGGAGACCGTCCTCTCAGCACCGGTCACCATCGAGCATCTGAAGGGTGAAATGACGTTTGAGAACGTTCCAGAGAAAATTGTCGTGTTGGACGTCCAATACGCGGATCAAATGCTGGCACTTGGCTTTCAGCCGGCTGGCAGCGTAGTTGCCGAAACCGACAACGGACTTCCTCCATATTTAGGCGATAAGATGGGAAATATCCCGTTGCTCGGAACATATGTAGAACCAAATCTGGAAGGAATCATTGCAATAGAACCGGATCTCATCATCGCTACGGAATTCCATGATGAGATCTATGAAGATTTACTCAAAATCGCACCGACGATTTTACTAGAGCGCAATGAGGATTGGCAGTCAGTACTGTTGAAGTTTGGGAAAATCTTGAATAAGCCGGAAGAGGCGCAAGAGCTGGTTGATGGTTACAAACAAAAAATAAGCGATCTAAAAACGGCATTGACAGATAAAATGAAGGGCCAAACGGTTGCCTTGATCCGGCCTAGAGATGAAATGATTCGTCTCCAAACGACATCTCATCGAACTTCACAGATTCTGTACGACGATCTAGGCCTGACTCCACCCAAAATGGCAGTCAACAGTACGGATTCAAGTATGATGATTTCTCTTGAAGTTACCCCAGAACTGGCTGCCGATCATATGTTTCTACTCCAGGACGATACGAATTTGGAGCTAACGACTGAATTTCAGAACACTTCGATCTGGAAAAGTCTGAACGCGGTTAAGGCAAACCAAGTATATGTGGAAAACACGGCGCAGTGGATCGGTTATTATGGACCTATTGCGATCAATTTGATTGTCGATCAAATCGCTGATGCGCTCAATTAAATCATTTTGAGCAGAGAGTACAAGGGGGTTGGGTATGAACAAGCAGTCACGGCTCGCGCAGGTTGAATGGGATTATTTGAACCGACAATTTGGCTTATTTGAAAATGGTTCAACCTGTTCTGTTCATTCGGTGAGAGCTTTGGACTTGCTCGACGTGGAGATGTGCACTGATTATCTGGATAAGCTGACAGTGCTTCTACAGTCCCCATCGAGGATGACCACAGCTTCGCAGTTTTTTAAAAGGTACGCCTTCTTAACCACTGTTCCGCTGCTGTACGCCATGACAGTGTACAACAAGGGACTGGATTTATCTGCCGAAAATTGCTTCCTTGAATCTTCACCGGGTCACTCCTGGCTGGAGCATTTCAGTCTAGCCGATATTGATATTGCAATGCCCGAAGCTAATGAACGACATGTATGGCGTGATAAGGTTATTCAAACTCATTTTGCTGGGAATATAGGGAAATTAATAGCGGTCATGTCTAGAGTGGCTAACGTGCCCAAAATGATATTATGGGAAAATGTTGCGGTTCGTGTGTTCTCACTATACGAGAAAAGAATCGGGGTAACGGGTGAACAGCAGGAGCAATTACGCAGCCGAGCAGACTTTCAGTATCTGATTCATCTAGCTCCAGGTGCTTTGTTCGGGGAAAAACAAAACCCGTTGGGCCGCTTTTATGGCAAACCGTCATTCACATCTGATTCTAATGCACCTATGCGGGTTCGCAAAACATGCTGTTTCTACTATGAGGTCTCCAGTATTGAAGAATACTGCACGAACTGTCCGAAGTTGAGGAGCTAAGGTCAGATAAGATACAAGAAAGTCATTACGATAATTCAACTAACGGGAACGACAGTTCAATAACGTCAAGGCTGCCAAACGGCAGCCTTTTCTCAACTAATGGCAGGTAATATGTATCTATCCAAGGTATGGAAACGTATAAACTGATACACTTTATTTAATAATAAAGCTTTTGATTAGAGCGATAGCAGCACTCGATATATATCTAGATGAAAAGAGAAATAGAAGACTTTAGATCAATCAAACAATAGTGTTAACGGGAAACTATAGCTTAACAATTACGAGAACGGGGCTGCCGGCATAGAACGGCAGCCTCGTTGAGCAACTGGCAGTTTAGCGTGGTGTATGTGGGATTAAAAGGCACTTTACAGAGAAACATACATTCACTAATCTATAGTATAATTACCATAATGAGGGAGGTTTTAAAGTGCCGCTTACTCAAAAGAAGGTAATGGATTCGAAAAATGGTTTGGAATTACAAGACCTACGAAATGAAGAAATACATATGGTTTGTTTTAAGGAATCAGATTTTCATGGTATAGATATGCGCAGTACTAAAATTGCTCATACGAACTTTGTGAAATCTAAATGGGAGCATATTTACTTTTCAGATGTTCATGTTAATTTTATTCAGATGGGTGGAACTGTTTTTGAAAATGTTATTAGGCCCAATGCAGAAATGAGTCAGTTGTCAGAAGAGCCAGGAACTGATGGTTGGGTGAACATTGAACCTGTTGTTTTTAAAAACAGTGATTTAAGCACTGCCAGATTTGAGAAAAGCAACCTTTCCAATGTAGAGATTAAGGATTGTATTATTGAGGGTTTGAGCATTGATGGAATCTTGTTAACGGACTTATTGGAGCATTACAAGAGAAAGATTGAATAAAGTCACTGCATTAGCAGACACGATGAGAAAACAACAAGAGGAAATGCTGAACGAACCGGACGATTGAGCTAACGGGTAACGATAGTTGAATATCACACATGGATGAGCAGGCGCTGCGGTGGCCTGCTCATTTTATTAAACTAAAGGGCAGGATAATTCATTCACTTCCGCGAATTTCGTAAGGCATGGCGAATTTACGAAGTTCGAAAAAAAAGACGTTACCTAAAAGAGAACGAAGGGCGGAAGAGGAGAGACCAATGGACATACATGATATTCCTATTGAATTTGTAGATCAAATAGGAACGATTAAGAACATCTCATTCCCTCAACAAGGGCATACTTCACTTGTTGTTAAAATTGAAACTCGTGATCATCAGTTCGTAATTAAAAAGACTGAGCATCATTTATTTAATGAATGGTTATCGGAGGAATATAGAGCATTACAATATCTTTCGACTACTGGACTACCGGTTCCAAAAGCATATGCTTTCCATATTCAGGACAAATCTAGATGGCTACTCATGGATTATATAGATGGAATTAGTTTGAGACATTTCCTAGGAAGTAAACCCAATCTCAGGGATAGAGAGAAAGTTATATCTCACTATGGTTTATGTTTAAAGCAAATCCATGAAAGCCAATTCCCTGTTGGATTGCGCAAGAACGATCAATCTTGGTTAGATACGATGCTCCTGAAGGCAAGCCACAATCTTGCTAATTATAATGTGGATGGCACTGATGAATTACTTATACGACTGAAAAATTATAGACCTAAACCGATTGAGAATACTCTGATTCATGGCGATTTCCACACTAATAATGTATTGGTTAACAACAATAATGTGATTGGTATTATCGATTGGCCAAGAGCTGCGTTTGGTGATCCGCGATTTGATATCGCGTTGGCAATCAGACCTAAGCAGGCTGTTTTTGATCAAAAGGGGGATAAAGAATTATTCTTTGAATCCTATGGTAGATTAAAGATAACAGATGAAGAATATAGGTATTTCCAAGAAGGTTTGTATAAGTTCTTTTAAGTATCGCTTCGAAGGCCTCATCAGATAACAATATATTCCTGAAACATGAACCTTAGCTCATCTAGATCGTTTGACAAAGAGAACTATTCCTCTAGAAGATTAAGCTAACGGGGGACGATAGGTGAATAACAAATGGATGAGCAGGTGCTGCGGTGGCCTGCTCTTTTTATTAAGTTAACGGGCAGTTTAGTTCCAATATAAAATTAAGGTGGKTTGGTGAACTTAATTCGAATTAAGTTAATGAAAGGCAGGGGATCAAATGGGGACCGACATCCATGTATATATCGAGCAGAAAATAAATAAAAATGACAATCCTTTAATGACTGAATGGATTAGTATAGATGAATGGATACATGCCCCTTACTTTGAGGGAATGAGGGTTCGAGAACATTTCTGGACAGATAGAAATTATCTGTTATTTGCGATACTAGCAGATGAAAGAAATGAATATAATATCCATCCCATATCGTTGCCAAAGGGACTGCCTGACGATATAAGCCCTGAAGTGAAAAATCAGAGCGACAAAGAAAACGACGACGCACATACAAGAAGTTGGTTAACTCTAAAAGAACTCCTCGAATACGATTGGCAACAAAAAATCGAGGATGACAATAACGAAATCTTTCCTCTCGAAGCGTTGGATATCCCTTTTGTGTATGAATTTATCCCCCGTTTGAGTAAAATTGACGAGCCTGAGAATGTCCGTATGATCTTTTGGTTTGATAATTAAAGTAACTCATTGAACTATCTCAGAAACATATTACCACAATAAGGATATTTACGTCATGGAATAAAACTGAATCAGTCATTATGCTAAACTGCCCGTTAGCGTGGAAAAGGCAGCCGATGATTGTGATCGGCTGCCTCCGTGTCTTTATTGAACTATCGTGTCCTGTAGTTTTAAATCTCCGTTATTCATTCAATTTTTCACTTTATATCTGGGGCATTTCTTAATGGCTTTTGAAGTACGTCCACAATGGCTGCGATGATACTTGTTGCTAAAATACCCATTAGACATAATGATGTAGGACCCGCCGCATCATCACTATCTGTAACTTGAGCAAGTACCCTTAAGCTTACTATTCCTAACAAAATGAGGAAAATGACTGTAAAAGCACAGTTCTTTATAATCTTCAAGGATTTAAGGGATAATTCAGAGAAAGCATTGTTCTTTTCGATGTAGGTTAATAGTTTATATGCTTGAGACAACGCAACAGAAAACGCAATACAGAATCCGTATGCACATACTAAAAAGGGGATTAGGAAGTAAGCCGTATCTGGATGTACCCTTGCATCTTTAACGGCTATCTCAGGCAACCAGATACACAAAGCAAGCACTGCGATTCCAACCAGAAAAATAATTACCTTTAAGAAAGTGGTTGAACCTCGTTTAACATTCATTTAAAACACCTCGCTTATTTAATAACAACATGATTTTAGCATATGATTTGTCGTTATACAATAAATATGCATTGTTTTTTATTATATTATTATTGTTATTGAGATTTCCTTTTAATTTTGACAAAAATAAAACATTTGATTCAACTAACGGGGAACTATAGCTTAACAATCACCAGGACGAGGCTGCCGGAATGAAACGGCAGCCTTGTTGAGCTAACGGGCAGGTTAACTTAAGCAACAATTGTCCATACTTTTCGTCTACGTATAAAAGGGGGTAGATATAACATCATGAAAAATTTCAAACTCGTTTTCCTGATGCTTGTTTGCTTTGGAATATCAGCATGCTCAAACTCAAGCAATAATCAAGAAAAACAAATCCATACAGGCAGCAAATTTTGAAAACGTTCGGTGACGAAGATTTAAAGCGGATGCAGGAATTTGTAGATAGATTCAATGATAAAAATGGTGATTACGTTCTGGCAATTCCGCCTATCATTGACGGCGGATATACGATTTACGATTTGAATTCTGATGGTAACTTGGTAACGATCAGAATGGATGGCACGAGGGACATGTACGGCGGTGAGGAAACAACATTCACGTGTGGGGAGATGAAGATCCAGGATGATGGAGATGAGCAGCAACTCATGTTAGGCAAATGTGAGGGGTTAGAAGAAGGAAACGTCGTCGAAGTGGAATTTTTCACTTTCAACGGCGATCTCACTCGATAGCAAGTGGAAATTCAATGGAGGAGCCATGACTAATATAAATTTTCTAGAGACAAGATTAGCGAGCAGATATGGTGAAGATGGTTCAAAAGTAGAGAACAACACAGCATTTGCTGACATAATCATTGATTCGGTGTCCTTATATCAAAGGCTAAAAGAGTACGAATTTGTGCCTGCGTTTCGTTGGGGGAATGATGAGCATCTACTGCGTATAACTGATTACTTTTTATTTAAATATCCCTTTGAATATAAGTATCATAGGTATCCAATATTGATTTGTCCGCAGTGCGGTGATTTGGAATGTGGTTATATTTCTGTAGCTATTGATAAAGAAGCAGATATTGTTGAGTGGAGCAATTTTTACTTAGAACATAATAATCAACTGCTTGATATAGGACCTTTTCACTTTGAATGGGACAACTACAAATCATCAATAGAAAAAGCTTATGATATTGGTCGATTACGCTAACGGGGAACGTTTGTTCAATAAACAACAATGGAAGGCTACCGATAAAAACGGTAGCCTTTCGCACACCTAACCGGCAGGAAAATGTAGTCAACATGGTTCGTTTTCAAGGATCACGATGAAAACTTATAGATGCTTTGCAGGGATAACGAATAGTCTAGAGGGGATTATTTCTACATATTGTAGAAATTCGTAGTTGATTTTGATTTTATCGGTGAATCCATCACGCAGTATTGGGATTTACATGTCTATTTCCGAGCAGCGGGCAAATTTTTAATCAACCGGGGGATTGCTGGAGACGTAACGTATACGATGTTACGGCGTTTTCCGGCAGACGTTATTCAGTTAAAGCCTAAATATGTTCATATTTTAGGAGGGACAAACAATACATGGAGGCTGGATGCAGTTGAAATGATCCAGAGAAGAACCCCCGAGCAAATCTATTATGAAATTTTAAGAGACATTACGATGATGGTACAGCTCTCAAAAAACAACGGTATAATGCCGATAGTCGGTTCGAATATTCCTACGGGCAGAAATATTCCATGTTTCCATTTTGAACCTATAATTCAATGTCCAAAATGCAGTACCGATATCCGTAACGAATTACTCGCTGCATCGAACAATGCACTCAAAAAAATGGCTGAATACGAAAAAGCGATCTATATCGATTATTACACCCATTTAGTGGGTCCTGACGGAAAAACATTGCGGCCCGAATTGGCGGATGATTCCCTGCACCCTAATGTACTTGGCTATAACATCATGGCAGACGTATTGCGAAACAGTTTGTCGGTATATGGGATTTTCATATAAATAATGAACCGAGGGAGTTAAACATTCAAGGAGCATTTGCTGCTGCAGCTGCTCCCTTTCTTTGTTAAGCCTAAAGGGCAGTATAGCGCGACTTTCATAACATTTATAGCGTCTTAATTTCAGACTGTCTATTTACAGGAAATGGATAATTTCTGAAACCAAACTCAGTTAGGCTTCAAAATGGAAGGTGTGTATTGGGTCATTAATGAATACTATTGATAATCAATTTACGATAATAAGAGTAGCATTTTTAATCACTTTTCTAGTTTATTTGCTTTTATTATTAAAAGTCATATTGTTTAAAGCTTATGTTTTTCATACGTCAAACCAGAATATTGTTATCAAGAATGTTGTGGGCAATATTATCCTTTTTATTCCTATTGGATTTCTGTTACCAGTGATTGCATGGAGGAAGCTAAACCTTGTTCAACTTTTTACTTTTTCTTTCTTATTGAGTTTATTTCTTGAGCTCATTTAATTGTTTTCTCGAATAGGTAGCTTTGATGTTGATGATTTATTGTTAAATACTCTCGGGGCAATACTGGTTTTTTTACACTGAATGTTATGACCAAAGTAATAAGACATAGAGTGAGAAAATGAACTAGGATGAGCAGGCGTTGCAGTTGCCTGCTCATTTTATTAAGCTAACGGGCGGGAGACTTGATTAGGTTGAATTATTTGGCGAATATTATTAGAGTTAATAAATTATAATTATTTAGATATCGGGAGAATGAAACTATGCAAATTCGTGAAATTGAAGAGAAGGACAATCAAATAATAGAGCGAATTATTAAACGCTCATTGGAATCATTTAACCTAAACATTCCGGGAACAGCATATTTTGACCCTCAACTGAGAAGTCTGACACAATATTACAAGGAACAATCAAATTCAAAGTATTGGGTGGCAGTCAATGAACAAAATGAAGTGGTAGGCGGTGTGGGGATTGCCCCATTTGGGGAGGAACCGGGAATTTGCGAGTTGCAAAAGCTATACATTACACCCGAAGCTCAAGGTATGGGTCTGTCGAAAGATCTTATGAAAGTAGCACTTGACTTCGCCAAGGTTCACTATACACTCTGTTACTTAGAAACATTGAAGAAACTTCAAGCAGCAAATTTCCTTTACATCAAATTAGGTTTCCAACAACTTGAAAGACCACTAGATGGATCAGAGCATAATGCTACGGACGCTTGGTTTATAAAAGATTTATCCTTTTTGGGTTAGTGCAATTTCAAGAAATAATTCATTAAGCTAACGAGTAACGATAGTTGAATAACACACATTGATATGAGCAGGCACTGCGGTGACCTGCTCATTGTATTAAGCTAACGGGCAGTTATCTGGATCTATTTTGACTTTGTGTTTTAGGTTGTTCATATACGACATTTCGATTGAGCGCATTACATATGAATTGCGTGGTATTGATGTCGTGGGTGGAAAAGTGAATGTGTGAAAAACCCTCGGCACCAATTTTCAGGTCGAAATTGTCCGCCATATAAGCTCACCTTCTCAAAAATGGCATGAAAAAGGAGCAACCTTTCGATTACTCCTAAAGAAGTACATAAATTTTATTACATCTCTTTATAGTACTTGAAACGGTAATAAGAGTTATATCCAAGGATAAACATATAGGCAAAAACCAATAGCAATACCACTGTTAAATCTATAGCCATCAAGGCAACTGCTGTAATTAAGGCTCCAAATACAAAAACCATCATGTCATATGCTTTCGCTTTTGCCCGATTAGCGATTGCCAAATTACGCTCATCTTTCTTGTCAATCTCTAGCTGCTTTGCTGCGGCGGGGTTTTTCTTCATAGCGCTTCTGACGATTATTTCTCCAATACCATGACCGAAAATACCACAGCCAAGCCCAACACAGATATAAGGCAACGCTCGCAGCATACCTTGTGGATCTTCAATTGTTTTGATGAAGTACAGACCAACTGCTAGTAGTCCTACGCCTACAAAGGTAAGGAAATAATACGAAATAATTTTTTTCATACATTTTCATCCTCCTTATAAATAAAGATTTCTTCGATACTCATACCAAAAAAACGAGCAATTTTGAACGCTAAAAGGATCGATGGGTTATAACGTCCGTTTTCCAGCGAACCGATAGTTTGCCTTGACACTTCAAGAGCCGTTGCTAATTCYTCTTGCTTAATTCCGCGTTGCTTGCGGATTTCTTCTAAACGGTTGTTCAATGCGTTCACCCTCCTTATGGAAAGCTAACTTTCCACGAGGAAAGTATATCGTGCAACACAAGCAATGTCAAGCGTGCTTTCCATTTTGATAAAGCGATTAATTTCCAGAGGGGATGATATTTTCATTCGTCTGGGTTTTATTCAACTGCTTGAACACTACAAAAAGATACGTGAGGTGAAGTGTTTCGTCAAAGGGATAAACAAGGATTTAGTTTTTGCGACACCATCGAAATAAGTTTCCCCAACAGTAAAGTAACGGATAACGAAGTTGAATGAAGTAAATAGCCGTATGGTTAGTGCTTTCACTGCTTTTGCTGAATCATCTCCATCGAATGCATCCTCTAGTAATTCTGATATGCGAGTGTTTAGACTAACTGCAAATGAAATCCAATCAGCACATGTAAAATGGGGTCCTAGATTTCGCTGGATGCTCACAAGATATGAGATTGATTCACTTCTTACAATTTTACGAAAAGCAAGAAAAGAAGATATAGAACCGTATTACGGACCTATGCCAAAAGGGGGGCCATTTCAAGTAGGTTTAACGACGAAATTAAATGAACATATCACTTTCACGGTTGGTGCTGGTGGACGGGGGTACGTTTTTAGTCCAGGGGCAAGGTATTTCTACCGGAGTTTGGTGACTTTATGAAACCATTTATATTTCGAAGAGCCAATGGAGCTATTATGCATTGAATTATAGAGAAATTGTTTAATCGATAAAAAAGCTCATTACAGCTAGGACGAATAAGCTAACGGGTAACGTTAACTCAATAACACAGCGGCAGTCTAGGACTTTATTCTCGTCCATAGCTACCGCTGTTTTTATTGTTGGGGATAGTCTAATACTTATTTCACGAAATCTGACAGTTTTATCATTTGAAAAGCCACTTGGATCAGCATTTCAAGTCTAATATTTTATTTTCTTCTGTCACCTGCGCGAATCGATATTTAAAACTGGTTTGCTCACTTTTAATTGTGATTACGTTCAGAAGGTCAAAGTTTTGGCACCACACCAAGACAAAGTACAAACGACGTAATACGGTACTGTGCTTGAACTAAATAATTATCCATTTGAAGTGAGACAATGAACTTGAAAAATTGAAAATAGGATAAGAGTGATTAGAATCTACCACTCAGATAAGTGGAGTCACTTAGCTCAAACGGCGAACCACCTATTTTCAACGTATTTCCCACTGCATTCATGTAAATGACACCCATTAAGCTTTTACCGATGGCTGCCGATATCGAGCCAAAAACCTGCTGTGGAAATCGAAAATTCCTTACAAAACCATGGTATTCGCGTTTTCCATTCAGATCGCTTTCTCAGCGGAGCAAGTATACCGGACAAATTTTTGCGTGTAGCGCTTGCCTCTACAAATACCTTACAGGAATTTGAAAAAGGATTAGAAATTTTGAAAAGGGCTTTGGAATTATAGTTTGGCGTTATTTAAAATATGCTATCAGGAACGTAATAAACTTTCTGCGTGTTTTTTTTGTTTACTGGGTCTGTAACTATAGTAAAATAAACGTTACCGTTTTTTGTCTGTACTCCCTCGATTTCATGGGTTCCCACAATTGCAATTTTCACAAGGGTTTTGTATGTTCCTGTGTTTGACATCATAGCAATCTGCGGAGTTTCACCTTCCGCGCCGCCTGACGTATATAATTCCGTATTAACGAGCATGTCAGCACCCTGGAAAGATCCGTTCGGTCTGACTATAGCACTGCCCGATTGCGTAAAGCTGGTAATGCATGCATCTTTCGCCGCCGCACTGTCCATTCGTACCTGTTCATTGCTGTCAAGAAGTCGGTTCAATTTTACCGTATCATAAATGGACCAAGTTACGGTTCCTTCTACAGTTTGTATGCGGAAGACAGTATGGGTACTGTTGCCGCTGGCATCAACACGGTATGTCTCACCTAATCTTTTACCGGTCTTAACCCCAGACCGCTGAGTTACATAAAGATACTTTGAAGCGATGTAAGCTTTCTGAACAGCCACGTTGTGATTAAGTCCTTTGAGATTGTACGCAAGTTTTGCTGACGCGGTTACCGTTTTCACAGGTGTTGCCGCAAATACAGGTAATACAGAACTTCCTACGGTCAGTCCTAGCATAAAATCCCCCAAAGATTGTGCTAAAATAATGTAGTGACCATTCTTAAAATGATGAGGGATTTCATGTATAGAATATTGATAATTGAGGACGATGAAAAAATTAGACGGATTGTCGCTGATACGTTGAAAAAGTGGAATTATGATGTGGTGGAAGTGACCCAATTTGACCTGGTGCTAACGGAACTTGAGCAGACAGATCCACACCTCGTTCTTTTAGATATCAATCTTCCGGTTTTTGATGGATACTACTGGTGCCAGCAAATACGCTCGATTTCCAAGGTGCCGATTATATTCCTTTCATCCAGAAATCAGAATATGGATATCATAATGGCGATAAATATGGGTGGGGATGATTTTATCCAGAAGCCATTTGATTTGGATATCCTTGTCGCAAAAATCAGTGCGCTCATCCGCAGAAAATATACCTATCAGGAAGAGGAGAACATCAGATTCATCCATCGGGGCCTGAAGTTAAATGTAACCAATTCAACAATTGAATATGGAGGGCAAAGCACCGAGTTAAGCCGGAATGAATTCATCCTTTTACAATTGATGATGAGGAGTATCGGGAAAATTGTTTCGCGCGAGGACTTAATGCAAGCCCTTTGGAATGAAGAACAGTTCGTCGATGATAACACACTAACCGTGAACGTGAACCGGATGCGTAGGAAAATCACTTTGCTTGGTATGGAGGAGTTCATTGTCACACGGAAAGGAATGGGGTATTTGATCGAATGACCTTCCTGCGCTATCTGACCTATGAAAAGCCTTATATTTACCTATATCTAACTAGTTTCCTGATCTCGGCAGCCGTATTTTTTACCGATAGCAATGGCGGCTGGGAATGGGGGACATTCTTTTATGCCTTCGCCTTATCTTCAATTGTGTTACTCGGATTTTTATTATTTCGCTACCAGCAAAATGTACGTGTGATCCGACATATGAGTAATGATGATTATGACAGTTTGTCGCTGGAAGGCGAATTCGCTAAAGCGCACATCGATGATCTGAAAAAACAGCATATCCGTGAAATGAATCAGGTTCAAGACAGGCAGAATGAGCATTATGATTTTATCGTCTCCTGGTTCCATGAGATAAAAACACCGATTGCTGTTCTTCGCTTACTGCAGCAAACCGATATGGACGCCAATAGTTTAAGGGAAGAAATCACGAAGATTGAAAATTACGTCGACCACGCTCTCTATTACGCCAAGCTCGATAGCTTTAACCAGGATTACGATATTCAAAATTGTGACATTATCCAGATTTCAAAGGAGATGGTTAAGGCTCATTCTAAAACCTTTTTCACAAAAAAAATCCGCATTGACATGAAGGCAAACTCACTGGATGTTCAAAGTGATCCTAAATGGCTGCAGTTTATCGTTAATCAGTTATTGACGAATAGCTTAAAATATACCGAACATGGCGGGAAGATTACTATTTCAGCATTGGAAACCATGCAAGAAAAACAGCTGCTGATTCAAGACAGCGGGATGGGCATCAGTCAAAAAGACCTTCCGCGAATTTTTAATCGTGGGTTTACTGGAGAAACTGGACGAACGTATACGAAGTCGACCGGAATGGGTTTATATTTGGCGCAGCAATTATCGAACAAGCTAGGCCATTATATTAGCTGCACATCCGAGGTCGGTGTATATACTCAATTTATCATTCATTTTCCAAAGGATGATGATCCGTATTTAATACTAAAAAAAACACACGATGAGTAAAATAACTCACCGTGTGTTTTTTTCGTTGATAATTTTATAGTATATAGATGTTGATGATACGTAAAAGATTAGATAAGTTAACACGTATAATCCCATGACAGAAAAAATAATTGTCGTTAAGGAAGGTAAATCTTTTATGATTAGGATGACTGTGTAGTATAAAAGATACCAACTGTGTACCAATCCAAGTATTAGTGGCGGTAAAAATACGAACAGCAATTGTTTACGAATAATCTTTTTCATTTCTTTGTCGCCAACACCAATTTTTCGTAAAATGGCGTAGTGTTCTCGCTCTTCTGTAGCTTCGCGCAGCTGTTTAAAGTAAATGACACTTCCTAAAGCAAACAATGCAATGACTGCAAAAAACGCAACGGAGAACAATACTAAAGATGACGACTCCGTATTAAGGGCATAACTATCGACATAGGCTGAGTAATAGGACCCTTTTGTTTTCATAACGATATCGTAAATTTTTCGTGATACGTCATTGGATGTTTTCGGATCTTCGATTTGATAAATTTCATATGACGAAAGGGTACGATTTTCTTTTATGTGCTCAAAAGCTTCGTCTGAAATAACAAGTACAGAAGGTTGAAGACCGGCGGAGTCTTCACCAGGACCCGTTGGGACACTTAACAACGGGTAGCGTATTTTTTCGAGTACTTGAAATGTATTGCCTTCTAAAACGGAAATTTCAGGCTGAGGACTTTTATATTTTGTCGGTTCATCTAATCCTCTTGTTAAAACAATTGCTTCTTCACCTTCTAAATCTACTTTTTCACCAACTTCACGTAAATCAACAATCGCATTTAATTGTGACTCAGGGAAAAGGTAAAACTCCTCTGTGTAATATTCGGGATAGCTAAAAAACGTTTTTCTATTTGGGATTTTTTCTGTTTGAATTCCCGTAATGGTTTCATGAGCAATAATTGGATGAGAGTCATTCATCATTTGTTCAATTTGTTTTTGTGTTTCATCATTTTGCGTCGAAAAGGCAATATGGTTAGGAAATTCTTTTTTTACAACGTCACCTTTCACGGCGTAATCTACAGCAA
Source organism: Paenibacillus sp. 01T443 (assembly GCF_056398325.1). NCBI lineage: Bacteria > Bacillati > Bacillota > Bacilli > Caryophanales > Paenibacillaceae > Paenibacillus > Paenibacillus sp. 01T443. The sequence goes on along the minus strand of NZ_JBFTPE010000038.1, from coordinate 24,562 downwards.
TAAATCCAACCGCAAAGATAACAATCGCACTAATCAGTGCATTAAACGTAAAGTTTACTGTATTTCCTCGAATTGAAAACCGAAGGGAGGAAATCCATAACATTTTGTTACCCTTTAAGTAATTTTTACTTTGACTCATTTTTTGTAAAACCCAACCGGAAAACTGGCGGAAAAATAAATACGTTCCGGCAATCAAAGCCACTGTTGTAGCCATTAATGTTTCATTAAAATGATCTTTCCATATGTCTGTATCTCCTGCTATGGTAATCGTGTAATAGGACGCTATTATCAATATGATGGACAATATCGCTAAAGGCATGGAAAACTTAAGCGGTTTGTCCATTTTTCCTTTTGCATGAAACAATTCAACTAACTGCACACGAAGGACGTTAAAATAACTTTGAATCGTAATAATGCCGATTAGTAAAGCAAATAAAAGTATGGTTAATAGGATTGCTTCAAGTGGAAAAGCAAACGAAATATCGTCTTTATAGTGCATTAAGTTCATTAATACCATACCGAAAAATTTCGATAGTAATCCACCGATTAATATACCGATGGATACAGCAATGGCGCTTAGAAATAATGTTTCAAAGAAGACCATTGTGGCAACTTGTCTTTCTTTCATCCCATAAAGTAAATACATGCCAAATTCTTTTTTCCGCTGCTTCATAAAAAATGAGTTAGCGTACAAAATAAAGAACACGATAAACAAAAAGACGATAATCGAGGCAATGAAAATAACCGTTTTGTAGTTTTCTTTATTTTGAATGGCTGCAACTACATCCTCGTTAAACATTAGACCGGAAAAGGTAAAGTAAATGACAACCCCGACAAGCATGGAAATGAAATATATGGTATACAAACGGAAGTTCCGCTTCATATTCCTCCATGATAAATCAACTAAGTTCATCGCTGGTCAACTCCTAAAGCACTTTGAATCGTTAATATGCGATCAAAAAATTCTTTTTCCGATTGTTCTCCTTTAAACATTTCATTGACGATTTTTCCGTCACGGAGAAAAATGACGCGCTGGCTGTAGCTCGCTGCATACGAATCGTGGGTAATCATCAGAACCGTTGTCTTAAATACTTTATTGAGTAATTGGATTTGTTCCAGAAGCTGGGTAGCAGATCGGGAATCAAGTGCACCCGTAGGCTCATCGGCAAACACAATCGCTGGATTGGTAATGATCGCCCGCGCTGCTGCCGTTCGCTGCTTTTGGCCACCGGAAATTTCAGACGGATAATGATGTAAGATCGATTCAATATTTAACGCTTCAATCAATTTCGCTAATCGCTGCTCCATTTCCGCAACAGCTGTTTTTTGCAACGAGAGTGGCAGCAGAATATTTTCTTTCACTGTTAGCGTATCCAGCAGGTTGTAATCTTGAAATATAAACCCCATTCGTTTTTGGCGGAATTCTCGTAACGCTTTTTTCTTCAAATCCAACAGTGATTTTCCCTCGATCGAAACATCCCCGCTTGTAAATGTGTCAATCGCCCCGAGGGTGTTCATTAATGTCGTTTTCCCAGAGCCAGAAGGTCCCATAATCGCGGTGAATTCCCCTTGTTCAATTGTCATGTCAATATTTTTTAAGACTTGTGTTTTTCCGTAAGATTTCGATAAATTTTTTGTTTGAATAATTTTAGCCATTGTTTCGTCCTCCTTCACCACCTTACTATACTGTCTATTTTGTCCGTCAACCATCGATATAACAACATCTAAAGTGACATTTTTGTCACATTGAGTGAAGAATCGGCCAATTTCTTATTCGTTTTGCGCTAAAATTCAAGTAAAACCCCCGTAAATACATGCTTTCTACATGCTGACGGGGGTCTATTTAGTGATCGATCTGCTTCTATTGCGATATTCCTGCACGGAATGCCTTTTTACTTTTCAAGATGGTATAGAGCCAGTGAACCAGCTTATTTGCACATGCGACTAGAGCAACCTTATGCGGCTTTCCTTCGACTCTTTTGCGATCGTGGAACGCTTTGAAAGCAATGGGAACAAAGTTTGCAAATGCTCATATTAAATCAACAAACATTGACTTAATCATAAATGCATTACGAGACTCTTATGAAAAGGGACCTTATAATGACGACACTAGCAGAGGGCTCTTCTATATCGGTGAAGTAAAACCAGGATGGGTATCGGTTCTAAATGGTTGGTTTTCATGGGGAGGTATTAAAGTTTTAGGTGAGCGATTATCAGAAATAATTCCCAATTGTATAATAACTGTAGCCTATTTTGATGATGACGTATTCGAGTTGAGTATTTTTGATAATAATGAGTCTATTTTAAATATTGCTTTTTGTAATGAGTGGACTAGAGAAGATTATGGCATAGAAAGTGACGAGCTAAAATTAACAGGGATAGAATGGATTCATTTTATTTTAAAAAACGGATACAGTTAAAGAATATGGATAGAATCATTGATTTGCTAATTTGGAGAAGAGTAAATTCAGATTACAACGTATTCACGCTTCGATCCATTCAACAAAATTCTTTAAACTAACGGGTATCTTTAGCTTAATACACAACTTAGATGAAGCTGCCGCGGCGATCGGCAGCTTCATTGCTTTAACGGGCATTATTTTTCAATAGCTCTTGTTTTTATGCTCGAGATAATGGTAACATTTTACAGGAATATGTGTTTGTTTTTTGTGTTTTCCAACGGATAGGGGGCATAGGCGTGGTTGAAATTATTGAAAAAGAGCAATTTTCGGTTATTGGAAAATTAGGAAAGGGGTTTGCTAATGAAGCATCCCAATGGATACCATCATTATGGAAAGAAGCAAATAGTAACTTTATTGAGATAAGCAATCTCGCCATCCATAATCATGTGCAAACGGCTCCCGTTTGTATCGTTAAGGAGCCGATGTGTACATGATTCAATTGACGAACCGCCAGGCACGGCAATTTCTGCTATTGAAGCACGGGTTGTTGGGCGAATATCATTTTACCGGAAAGCAGGGAATATTGGATTTTGTGCGGCAGGTCGGCTGTATTCAATTCGATCCCATCGATGTTTGCGGAAAAAACGCCGAACTGGTGTTGCAGTCGCGAATCAAAGGATTTACCAAGAACATGCTCGCCGAGTTGCTGTATCAAGATAGAATCCTTGTCGATTATCCCGACAAGAATTTGGCCATTATCCCTGTCGAGGACTGGCCGTATTTTGAGCGGTACAGGCAGGCCGCCCGACAACATGCCAAGCGCTATCCCGAAATGGAAGCGTTGATAGAGCAAGTACGAGCTCACATCCAAAATCACGGTGCGCTAAGTTCGGATGATCTAAAATTGGATGGAAATTTCGCTTGGCGATCGGCCATCCACTGGAGCAGCGGAAACAATTCATCCCGGTCGGTGCTGGAGCAGATGTACTCGACAGGCGAGTTGATTATACATCACAAAAAAGGAACGCGTAAATATTACGATATCGCCGGGAAGTACATACAGCCAAATCTGCTGAATGCGCCGGAGCCGCTGGAGGGCGAGYTTGAGCATCACAAGTGGCGAGTACTGCGTCGAATCGGCGCTGTTGGCCTTTTATGGAATCGCGCATCCGATGCCTGGCTGAACATATGGGGATTGAAAGCGGAGCAGCGCAACGAGGTTTTCCGCCAACTGTTGCACGAAGCTCGCATTGTTGCTGTTGCCGTGGAACAAATGAAGGATATACTTTATTGCCGCGCGGAGGACTTGCCGCTTATTGAAGCCGTTCTGCAAAATCCAGCGCCGAAATGGCGCTGCGAGCTGATTGCCCCACTAGATAATTTCATATGGGACAGAAAACTGATCAATGAATTGTTTGGATTCGATTACACCTGGGAGATTTACACGCCTGCAATCAAACGGAAATTCGGCTATTATGTGTTGCCTCTATTATACGGAGAAAGCCTCATCGGACGAGCCGAGGTAATCGCGGAGCGAAAAGCCGGGACGCTCGTTATTAAAAACATCTGGTACGAGAACGATATAAAACCAACAAAGCAATTGCGAAAAGCCTTGAACAATTGTTTTCAAAATTTTGCATTATTCAACGGATGCGAGACGATTTCGACAGAGTCTATGAACTGATATTTCCAGTTCCACGGTAACATTTGCCGACAAGTTTCCGCGTACGAAACAGGTAAGCCGACGCGTCCGATAGCGCCGTTGTATGTGTGTACATGAGTTTCAAATGGGGGCTTCAAGCGCGGCGGGCTAAACTAACGGGCAGATCACTTCCAATATATAGTATAATTGTTCAAGGGGAATTCCGTTGAGGATGGGTAAACCTTCGATTCGAATATGGGGTGAATGTATTTGATGGAGTCTATTTCATTAGAAAAATTATACGAGCTATTCATTGAAACGATTAAGAACTGTGGAACTTACTAAGTTCAAATGATTCCGTAATTGCATATAACATCTTTGAAGAGTTCGATGTAGGCGCAGTTTCATTTTTACATCGTAACAATTTACAAAAGCTATTAGAAGTTGGGCTAATTAATGATAATCGCAAGGACGAGGCTGCCGGCATAAATCGGCAGCCTCGTAGAGCAAACGGGCAGGATGACATGGACAATTATAGAATAATTCACTCAAGCACGAATGTACTTAGGAGGAGTATATGGAAATAGTAAAGAAGAAACTTGAATTTATTCTAGAGGAAACTGGTTTTAAACAAGTAGAGGTAAATGGAGCTCTGACACATACACGTAGTGGAAAGTATTATAAGATATCTTTTATTGAAGGTTTAAAAGCATTTGTTCTTGAATCCGCAGAAGATGAGGTTGCAGCAGAAAAAAATGTGTTTGAGGATAGTGATCTATATCCATTAGCTTTAGGTGAAACGGGAATGATTGAAAAGCTCCGTTCCGATTTAGCAAAATACTATCTTTAATTTATGCTCTTTGACTAAGCTAACGGGGAACGATAGTTGAACACCGAAAGGGCAGCCGCGTGGCAGCCCTTTGTTACGCTAACTGGCAGTTTAGTTTAACTTCAAACAAATTGCTACTAAAAAAGAAAGCAACGAACCCTCTTTTTTTGGTGAATTTTTGGTTTATTTAGATTTTACCATTTCCTGATCAATCACTTGTTGGCCCATTTCTTGCACCTCTCTTAAGATCGTATTTATATCTTTTTTCCCTGTTACAAGTTCATTTACTTTATCATTCATTAAATCAACTATATGATCTTCTAATGGATGTAATTGACGCATCGGAGTATTTTCATTCACATACACTGCACCGAAGTTTTTATCATGGTCTGGATGGTTTTCAAATGCAACATCTTTAACTTTCTGTGATTTCAATGGAGATATTTTCCCTTTTCTCGAGACTTCCATTTGGTATTCTTCAGACGTTAAATATTTTAAGATTTGCATTGCCGCATCTTTATTTTCAGAAATGGAAGTAATACCGGCATAGTTTGCGTAAGGTTGAGTACCTTTACCTGGAAGATCTTTGAAGACTGGCATCGAAACCATGTCCCAGTTCAGTGGCATTTGTTCTTCCGAGACCGCAATCCATTCGGTTAAAAATACATACATTGCTGTAACATTATTTTTTCCTCTAAAGTGATCATGACTTGGGAAATTTTCTCTAGCCATTTCCTGCACACCAGAATTTCTACTCAATTCAGTGAAGATATTAAGAATGTTTTTCCAATTATTGTTATCTACCGTCACTTTATTCGTTTCTGGATCAACGAAACCCTGAGATAAGGAATTCATGCGGAAGTAGTGCTTCGGAGACATCCAAAGACCCATATACTGGGTTCCGTTTTCATTCCGATCGAATTGATGGGCGAGTTCCAACGTTTCCTCCCATGTCATACCATCTCTCGGGTATGGAACTCCAAATTTGTCGAATAAATCCCGGTTATAAAACAAAACAAGAGAATCGTTAAAAATCGGAAAGCCGTATAATTTGCCATCAAACGTGGCTGATYCAATAAACCCTGGGGCAAATGAATCCAAGTTAATTCCATGTTTTTCAGCTAACTCCGTCATATCAAAAGTCATTTTCATCGGTTCGTATGCATTCAAAAATGAACCAGCTCTTGCGAAATAAATATCAAACTTAGATTGAGCGGCTACTAGTTGTTCTAATGAAAGTCCTCTATTCGAAATATGATTAATCGTATAATTAGGGAACTTTTTCTTTACATAACTACCTATAACTGCTTCAAATTCTTCATCAGAAAATATGGTAGAAAATGTAACTTCGGTATTTTCCGTTACCTGAAGTTCTTCTGCCGGATTATTACCGTTGGATGGTGTAACATTTCCTTCAGTATTACCTGTTGTACAAGCTGCAACTAAACTTGTAGTCAAAATTAAAACCAATAGAAGTACCATACTTCTTTTTAACATTTCGATGCCCCTCCCTTAGTTAAGCAATCACCGTTTTTTTTCTTCTACCCAACTTGAAGAGCTCGCTAGAAAAGTTGGCTCCGTCCAACGAAAAAGCAAATATACCGCACAGATTTTGTTTTCCTAACCCTCCAATTAATCACTTGCCAGACTGTCCTTTTATTCTAAAAGAGCGACTTATCGAAGAGTCGCTTACATTTCCTGCAGCATCGGTTGCCGTTGCAGTGACGGTATACGTTCCGTTGTTCAATCTTATTGATTCGACACTGAATGAACTGTTCGAGTCAACCGTTGCCGTCAACGTTGTGTTTTTTTTTGATCCTGATGAAGTATCTGTCAATGTTATTGTCACGATACTGCTCGGTTCTGCCGTTCCTCTTATGCTCGGAGTACGCGTATGAATTACTGCTGACTCTGCCGGAGCTATAATAACTGGTGCTCCTGGCGCTGTAATGTCCTTTTCTTCGTTGACCATTAGACCCGCGTACCGAGTGACAAGAAAAGGAATATCCTCGGCACCATCCAGATAGTAGGTGTAGGGAGGATTGGTAAAAGGCGCCACGCTGTCGTAGCCATCTGGTGTAACGGCGCCCGTATCCATTTTTCCGCTTGTGTTGTCATAAATATTGCCCGTAGCCGTGATGTACGCCGGACGACTGTCGGGGTACATAAACTGGTGTGGATTTCTCACGTCCCTGAAGTAGTTGTTTTCCACGAGCATCGACGCGAAGACTCCTACTCCGATGGCGTAATTGTTGTCACTTGCTTTGTAGTAGTTGTTGTAGACGTGCCCCTGTCCGAATAGGAGACGAGGCATCCGCTGATCGACATTGTTTGCGAACCAGTTGTGATGATACGTAACCTTGTTCTTGCCTGTGTCGGTATCTTCATGTTCCGCACCTCCGCCGTTCAAGCTGACCATACGGTGAGGATTATCCGGATCGGTGTAAAAGAACTTGCTCCATGAGACGGTGATGTAGTTGGAGCCATCGGTGAGGTCCATTAAGCCGTCACTCGCATCCCAGAGGCTCAGGTGATCGAACCATAAATGGTGGGATCCCCTCGCGGCGATCGTGTCGCTGGGGCCGAAAATGGGCCAGATGCCTTGGAAGTTCAAGTTGCGAATGATGATGTTGCTGCTATTATCTATGGTGATGCCGCCGCGGATGGTCGCGTACTTGTTCTCTCCCATTATCGTCTTGTTGCTGCCTATGCTGATAGGCTGAACTCCGGATGTGATTGTTCCGGAAATGACGATGACTCTTGGTGCGTCGTCGCCAGCCAGTTGTTCCAGTTCTTCTAGCGTTGTCACCGTCTGAGATTCGGCATCGCCGCCGCCTGTCGTCCCGTCGAGTCCTTCAGCCTCTACGGAGGCCCAACCGTAAAGTTCCATGGAAGGTTCCGTATGGGGCCTTAAACTAATATGAAGCGTCAGGGTTGCCTCATCCCAGGTGACATCCAGGCCCATGGCTTCGGATATTTCCCGAATAGGAAGCATCATATTACCATCCAGAACAAAAGGACGAACCTCCGGGTTGATTTCCATACCATTCACGATCAACTGGATCGACTGCTGTTTGAGCCTTGCTTGGCGCGGCATGGAATTAATCAGAACGGCATTCTTTTCCTCATTCCAAACAACATCAGCACCAAGTTCTTCAGCTATGATATTTACAGGTACCATGACTTGGCCGTCCGCTCTAACCGGCGGAACATCCGACTCCGCCTCTTCTCCATAGACAACAATGGTTACGGGAGTCATATCAATGTCTGGAAGAGGTTCTTCATTTCCGGGGTCTACGGGATCAATAGGAATCGGACCGTCAAGCGACTTGATTTCAATGTAGTTGATCTTAATGTTTTCCGTGACGGTATCTTTCGGATCGAGGGTCAGTTTGCCGTCATTCACATCCACTTCTACAGTTTTGGAAATGTAAGTTTGTCCATTCGGTTTTACGTGCTCCCAACTGCCGTCAACTTGTTTGTTTTCGAAGATGACGGTCTCTTCAGCCAAGAGTACCAATTTTCCTTTGATTTGGTCCGGATATCGAATATCGCCTATGCTGACCGTCACTTCATACTTACCGTTCGGAACAGCAATTTCCCAAATAATCCCTTCACCAAATTGGTTTAAGGTAGCTAGTTTAAGATCCGGTTCAATTAAGCTGTAATCCCTGGCGGCTCCAACAATGCCTGGGGACCATCCATATGTATAGCCATTCCCGCGGTCGTTGTACTCATCCCCGCTGTCGGGCAGATAACCTTCTGCCGTTTGAGACCCTTTGGTCTGGAAGTCGATCTTGACGGTGTCTTCTTCAGCTGCTGCGCTCGTGGCAAACATGATAATCATTGCAAGAGAGAGTGCCGATACGAGAAATGAAATGGTGAGTGACTTCTTCAATAAATACCCTCCTTTTAAAATAATAAAATTTCCTTTATATTACTACGATCTAACACCTTTAAAAATAGGGCGAAAGCGCTTTCATATGGGGGAGAACGCGTTGAAATTTATTATGAACAAACGTGTTGGCGGTACCCCTTCATTTGAGGGAGAAATCACAAGAACGAATTACATTAAATTAAATAATACGAAGTTGACTTCGGAGGAGGTTGCTAAAAGTATTAAAGATAAGTTTCATTTATAATGGGTATTTCGAAAGGTAGATTACGCTAACGGGTAGAAAACTTCCAATATCTGTTAATATTAGAGGGTTGCTTAAGCAATTACTTAAGGGGTTAGAAAACTTGTAAGAAAGGAGTATTGGGTAGGATTATGATTAAAATGATGAAGAATTCAACAGTTTGTTAACTAAGAGGAATTCTGGTGAAGTTACTTATGGTTTTGAAGTAAGAAGAAATAATGAAAACAGGGAAATTATGAAATTGTTTCTGAGGAAAATGGGCCATAATCCCGAGAAAATAATGGATAACTGGATAAAAGTAAATAAAACTTGTGCTAAAAACATTCTTACATATGCTCTTTCAAAAAACATGACTCATGATATTGATTTGGAAACAAAACCTTTTGCTGAAAAGATAAGTGACTACTTTTTAGAAAAATTTCGGACAGAAGCCGTTTTTTATACAAATKGGAAATTTGATTCAATTTCCGACTACTTTAAACTCTACTCTTGGACAACAATAACTAATTCTAGAGTGAATACATTTGATACAGGTATAATCGCATTTGACAATGTTCAAATTGGAATCCTTTGGGCGACAGATCCTATATAATGGGTGCGTCTGAGTTTGTGACATATGTTTACTCGGTTACGGTAACGGTGAACTTTAGTTTTACAATGAGGATTAGTATGCCGAGGCAACTGCTCTTCATTGTTTATTAAGCAATGGGTAACGATAGTTGAATAACACACATGATAAGCAGGCGCTACGGTGGCCTGCTCATCTTATTAAGCTTACGGGCAGTATAGTTCAATATCGTGTTATTATTGTATCGGTCAGTCAATTACGGTTTGTGTGGTTAATTAAATGATGAATCTTCTATACCATTATTTTGATGAATCAATAGGACCTTTTAAAAATTTATCTCTGATTTAGAACTAGAAGATGCGGAGAGAATACTTGACGTTATACGGGTACAGAAGAAAGGATTCGCCAGTAAAAGATCCGAGGATTATCTAACGATCCGGCGAAGCCTCGAAGTAAAGGCAAGAGAACTGTTTATTCTAAAGGAAAGCCAATTCGAAACTATCCGCATTACTTGACTGTTGGAGAATGTCCGTGGCTTCTGGATTGGTTTGAAAAAGGTAAGGAAATTCGTATACCAATTGAAGAATTCGATCCATATTCTATAAGCTTTACTTATGGAGATTTGTTTCCAACGATGAGATACCGGGATGGAAAGAAATATCGAGGTCAAATTTATACATTAAATGAGATTATTGAAGTAATAAAAGAATTTGGTTTACCCCAGGAGTGGAATTCCTTAGGGAATAATGGGCCAGAGAGGTACATAGAAGTACAAGTTTGGGAAGATAAGTCATTGACCCGTTGGTTGCTCAACTAACGGGAAACGATAGTTCCACCCCTGAAGGGCTGCCACCTTTGCCTTTATTACAATAGTCGTGATAGGAGTACCGATTCTCATCATCTTTAACCTGTTATACAAAAAACAAATATTCTTCCATGTTATCAGCGTGTTGGCTTTGGTTTACGGTGCCGCGGTTATTTCAGTGACGTTCTTTCCTATGCCTATTGACCYGCGGCTAATTGCGGWTAWGAAGATTAACGGTGTTGTCCTTTCTTATAACCTCATCCCGTTTAAGAGTATCTCCGGCTCGCTCAATCATTTTTATTATATGGTCGGTATTCGAAATGTCTTGGGAAATCTTCTTTTGCTGCTTCCTTTTGGCATACTCTTGAGGATTATGAAGGTAAGGACGACGGGGAGGGCGCTCCTATACGGRCTATTGGTATCTCTCGCAATTGAGACAATCCAGTTGACCATTTCACTTCTTTCCCTCGGTACAAGGTCTGTCGATGTWGATGATTTGATATTAAACAGCGCGGGGGCACTGACCGGATTCTTATTATACAAAGTAGTTCATCAGGTCGTCTTAAGGAACTTAAAGGGCACGACCGTTCATGAAATCATAAAGTAACTGGAGTGAACTTTGAGAGGATCAGGTCGTTACGCTAACGGGCAGGATGGTGTAACAAGCGTAAGAAGAGCTCAGGATGTTTCGTAGAAAGAAGGCGGGTTCTTGAAGCTTAGAGGGACTATTACAGAACAAGAGTTCAGAAAGGAATTACAGAGTTCACGAATTCATTTATTCAACGATATGTCCATGCGTAGGTTTTATAACATTATTAAAGAAGCCTTTCCTGCAATGAAAACAGCATACATTCTTGATTGGATACCCGATCAGGGCGAGGATATTATCACTTTCTTGGTGGATAGACATTCGATTATTCAAATTGAGCTAGATCGCTTAGATGATAAAATTGCTCCAATTATAGATGTGCGACCTATTGAATATTTGAGTAAGGGGCTCAGCAAATGGAATCAGATTAAAATCGCAGTGGCTTTAGATTTAGCTAAACAAGATATAAGTCAAGGACACTTAGAATAATGAAACAATCAAGACTAATTTTGATATGATCCTCTGTTGAACTAACGGGTAACATTGTTGAGTAACACTCCGCTCATGTTAATGATTCGCAACCATCCGGTCGAGGCTTGCGCCGACGTAGCTTGCGCGAATAAAACCTAACTTGAAATCAAATAAAACAGCGAACGCCTCACAAAGGGCATCGCTGTTTTTTTGTTACACTTCGATATTGGCCGCGATGCTATCTTCCCGGCCATACTCACGGATGAGCGCTGCTACCGCTTGGTGATGCGGATTCGGGCCATAAGCCTCTAGCGCTGTCTTGTCTTCGAATCGGACGCGAAGCACGAGCTGGTAGCCTTTGTTGTTGTCCGAGAAATTATTTCCTGCGTTCACTTCAACGACACCAGACAAGTGCTGCTTCAGCGCCTTAAATCGCTCCACAATTTCCTGCAGCTGTGCGTKGGTTGTTTGCTCACCGAATTTCACGAGAATAATGCGATCGATCATGTAAAGATCCCCTCTTTCCTCAACATCTATAACTTTAAGCACTATAGCATGAAACGGGCAAGCTTTTCCAGTTCGTCGTGACACTACTCAACACATTGTTGCTTCATAAATCGGCTAGGTATTGAAGTAAGGGGCAGTTTAGCGTAACTCTTCATCGGATGTTGCGTCTAAAGGTTAAAAGGTTTTCAAGTGGAGGATGATAGTCATAAAGACAATAGTTTCTCGTGCATTATTGCTTTCGTTGTTGCCTGCGTTCTTTATGTTACTCATTGATGTACTATATAACAACAATGAGACCAAAAAAATAGCCTTGGATATCGAAACGAATCCTCTGTCTAACATCATTCAATACTTTCCTAGATCCCATTACATGTTGACTGAATTTCTTTGGTTAGACTTAAGCATTGCTTTCATATCTTCGTTTTTAATATTCCTATTTACGAGCATCATCTTAAACAAAAGACGTGACGCTAACGGAGACGTTTGTTGAAGTAGCGTTAGACTAGAAAAGGAGGAATTCTTTTATGTGGGTGCCGGTCCTCTTATTTCTGACAGGAACGACTTTATGTTTTTTCGTTATGTATRAACTTATTGGAATAATTCCAAAAATCAATAAGATTACTGCAAGTATTTTAGCCTTGATACTTACGGGTGTTTTCACTTATGAATGGGTAAATAACATAGCAAGCAATCTTTTTACTCCAATGCCCTAATTTTTCAGACCACCATTTACGMAAAAGGTAATTATGTCATTCCGCCATTCCGCTAACGGATAACTATAGCTTAACAATCACGAGGACGAGGCTGCCGGCACAGAACGGCAGCCTACGACTTTGGTCCAAAAAAAATTAATCGAATAGGTTACTCAACAAATATCACTCCTGAACTCATCAAACAAGCTTCTGAAAAGGAAGTTGATCTAATAATTACTCATCACGACGCATGGGATTTCGTGTTGGAATGAAAGAGGAGTGTCATTCTCTTCTCAAGGAATATGGAATCAGTCATTTCTTTGTACACTTACCTCTTGACTATGCTGGATTTGGTACGTGTAATTCATTATTTAAAGCTCTTGGAATAAATGAACTCATCCATCAATCCTTTCACCATGAGGGCAGAAGCCTGCCAGGTATTGGAGAATTCAAAACTATCATTAGTTTTGATGAGTTATGTGAAAGAGTAAAAACTGTATTAAATGAGGACATAAAGTTTTGGAGAAACTCAGAAAAACTCATAAAAAGAGTAGGAATTATTACAGGGGCAGGAAATTCAACAAAAAACATTCGTGATGCCCATAATTCAGGGTGTGATTTATATATAACAGGTGAGAAGACCTTATATACTGTACAATATGCACAGTTCATTGGTATGAACTTAATTGTAGGAAGTCATACATATACAGAGATCTTTGGAGTGAGAACGCTGTCTGAAAAGTTTAAAGAAAAGTATAGTTATTTAGAGATCGTCGAATTAATAGAAGAGCATTTTGAATGATTTTACTTCATACCTCAATCAACAAAATTTATCGTTTCTCAGTTTTTCCATTGAACTAACGGGACACGATATTTGAATAACATACATGATGAGCAGGCAGAAAATGGATAGTTTTTGAAGAAGGAAAGTATAATTATCAATTTTCGAGAAAGTAGTGGTAACATTGGTACCAAATAAGCTGATGATGTCGAGCATTTTTACACTATTATTAATTATATATAGTAGCAATATAGGCATAATAGTTCACATAAGTCTACCTATTACATGCATCATTGTATTTATTGCAGGATTAGTTATGAAAGAAAAGAAGCATTAGAAGTGGGTATGTATATCTTGATATCATGCTAAATTAAGTAAATAAATGATGTGCTGGATTGGCAAGTTAAGATGTAAAACCAAGAGAAAATGTAGTAAGGGAGCTCCCGCGAAACGGGGGCTTTTCGTTTACAATCAAGGACTCTATACAAACGATGAAAGAGATGCCGCTGCAGCTCCTTTTTGCATCTTTACAAAATAGGGTATTTGGTAGAGATGTACAGCTGGGCGTTAAGCTAACGGCAGATTAGAGCAACTTTTCAAGTTTTTAGAACGTAAAGGATTAAGGTGGCTGGAGCATAAGGAGGAGATACGTTGAGGGTTATACTTGAATTGCTTCGTATTATTATAATAGTCGCACTTCTTGGGGGATTTCTGGGATATTTAATTAGAAAAATATACTCAGAAATCGGTATAAACATTGATAAACATGGCTGGTTTGCAATGCTTGGTATTTACATTCTGATTTTCGTTTTATATAGAAATAAAATGCAATTCAGCGGATGGTACAAAGGAAAGGGAAGAGAAAAACTTCCAAGAGGAGCAACCCAACTACTACTTTCAGGCTCTATTTTGTTAATATTACTCCCTGCATTTCTTAGCTTATTGAACTAACGGGTAACGATAGTTGAACAAACATGGAGTAGTTTGCTGCGGCAGCTGCTCCCTTTCTTTGTTAAGCTAACGGGCAGGTTAACGTAATAGCCAGCCCAATAATATGGTGCAATTTGTAATACTAATGTGAGGTGAATGACTTTGAGAAATATTGTTGAGGATTCTCAGTTTCTTAATGAAAGAGCTGAGATGATGTACTATTTTCAAGATAAGTTTTACGACTCTGAGGAGACTGAAATTATTGATTCACCAACGGGGAAGTTCAAACTTGAAATCCATCACTATAATCATGAAGAAGGAATTAACAGATATAATTACACAAAAGGGATTATTACGGATTGTGACTCTAAAACCATCGACATAATATATAGAAATTTCGACCCATTCCTATTCAGTTGGGTTGAGGTAAACGGCACAGAATATCTATTGTGTGGGCTCGACTATCAGGGATATTCAATTGTTAATTTATCAAATAAAGAAACCAAACATTATGTTCCCGAAGATGCTTATGAAGGTCGTGGATTTTGCTGGGCAGAAATAATGAATTTTCAACAAAAAAAACTAATGGTGGTTGATGGATGCTATTGGGCATACCCTTATGAACTTGTTTTTTATGATTTTTCTAATCCGTTGAATGTACCATATAAAGAGTTATTCCGTGCGGAAGTTGACAGCATCACAAATTGGGATAATTGGAAAGATTCCTGTAGGGTAAGATATCTTGATAAGGAAAACAACGAGAAAGAATTTGTTTTTTAGAGACTACGCTAACGGGTAACGATAGTTGAACAAACATGGAGTAGTTTGCTGCGGCAGCTGCTCCTTTCTTTGTTAAGCTAACGGGCAGGATTGTTTGGTCTAACGATAGAATACTATCCAAAACTGAATTGGAGTGAACAAAGGATGAAATTGCTATTAATATTCGGACCTCAGGCAGTTGGGAAAATGACAGTTGGTCATGAATTAGAGAAAATAACTGAGTTGAAACTTTTTCATAATCACATGACTATTGAATTACTTTGTCCGTTTTTAGGATTTAGTCATGAAATGTGGGAATTATCCAATCTGTTTCGTCAGAAAATTTTTGAAGCTTTCTCAAAGAGTGATTCGTACGGAATGATATTCACTTTCGTATGGTCATTTGATTCGAAAGAAGACTGGGAATACGTAGAGAAGGTTTGCGGAATTTTTGAGGGAAATGGCGGAGAAGTATATTTTGTAGAACTCGAGGCTGATTTTGATGAAAGAATTGAGCGTAACAGGACCCCCCGTAGATTGGAACATAAACCTTCAAAAAGAAATATCGAACAATCCGAACATAGAATGAGAATTGCAACAGAAAACCATAGGTTAAATTCATTTGAGGGAGAAATCGAGAGAAAAAACTATATTAAAATCAACAACACCAATTTGACTCAAGAAGAAGTTGCTAAAAGTATTAAAGAAAAGTTTAATTTGTAGAATATCCCTGACATTTTACAAACAAGTCATTGCACTAACGGAGAACAATAGCTTAATAAGACATGCATGCAAAACTGCTACATTTGTGACTGTATCCATAAGAAAACCTCTCCAGATGCATAAAAAAGGCCCTATAAGCCATTTTCTTTTTTGTGGTAGTTAAACTTCGACCACAAAGGGGAAATGGTATATGGGGCTTTTCTGCTTGTTTAATGCGTTTTGGCATCTCCGTGGCAGCATGCTCACAAAATATAGGTTTTTGTACAGATGTAGCTGATGGGCGTGAAGCTAATGGGCAGTATGACGCAATATTGTTCTACATAGGACAAGTTTAAAATAAAATATTAAAAACAAAACAAGGGCGTGTCATTAGTGCAAAGAGTCATTACTGTACTCATTGTATTGTCATTACTGGTGATGGTTGGTTTTAGTGAGACTTCGGAAATTCCTGTATTGGATGAAGTGCAAATAGAAATTGGGAAGGATACTGCTTTCCAAAGTGAAGTCTTACCCATCGTCGAAGGTGCTATATCAAAAGAATATCCAAGAATAGAAAAATTCAACGAAGATGCGACATTGTATTTCGATCGAAACCAAGTTGTATTCTTAATTGATAAGGAGAATAGCAAGACTAATAATATTAAGAAGGAACTTCAGGAAAAACTTGGTGAGAAGGTGAAATTTAAGAAAGCCAAGCACAATCCTAAAGAGTTTACAGCGAAACAAGAGGAAATTGTTAATTTTATAGGTGCAATGAATATTGCGTCTAGTGCAGGTTACAATCATCAAACTGAAGTAATTGATGTAAAGGCACCTCTTAATGATGAGCAAGTTCAAGCTTTAAAAGATAAATTTGGTGCAGATAACTTAAATATTGAAATTACAGAAGGAGCGCCTGCCATTCCCTGGTAGCGGAAAATAAAAACGAAGAGGGAGCTGCTACGGCAGCTCCTTTTTTACATCTTCACAAAATAAAAGATTTTGTACAGATGTACTGCGGGGCGTTAAGCTAACGGGCAGATTACGTTAATTAAAGTTGTAATTCCGAACTATCCGAATACGTCTGAAATATGTAAAATAATGTGAGGGGATCATTTAAAGGACAATTGTTCTTGATGAAGTACATCTTCCTCATGTTTGTGGTACTGATTTTGGTAGCTTAATAAGGAGAGCAGAGACATGGAGAATATTGATCGTTCACCCGAACGATTCATCAAAACATGCAGTTCAGCAATTGCGATTATTGAAGAGGTCGTCCAAAATAAAAGCCTCTATACTAACGATGAAAGAGCTTTTATGCATGAATTTTCAGACACTCACTTTGGTCCATTAGAAGAAGAAATTAAGTACAATATCCTAAAAATTATGAGACAATACCATGCAAAAATTAATCACAGAAATATGGACGATCCTAAAAACAATGAATTGATAAATACCCTTCTTGACCAGCTAGCTATTCAGAAGGAAGCATTAAAAAGATACGCTGAATCGTTGAGCTAACGGGTACTATAGTGCAATTAAGATTTATGAGAGGAACGATATAGCCTGAAAGACATCTATGAAATATTAATACATATTGAGTCTTTACCTAATTGTAAAGTAAGTCCACCAAATGGACTGCCACGAATTGATAAGCATAAACTTCCTCCTGATGTTAGCCGTTTTTATGAGCTTTGCGGAGGAGTACTACTTTTTGAAAGTGAAGACTATTCTTGCATAATAGTTCCACCAGAGGAGTTCACCTTATCAAATCCAGTCATCATAGGAGAACCAGCTGAGGAAGACATATCATCACATTGGTACATTGTTGGTCATGATGGGAATGGTGATTATATTTCTATAGATTTACATCAAGACCGTTTGGGGAAATGCTACGACAGCTTTTGGGACAGACATGGGGTTGTGGGAGATTGTCCAGTAATAGCAAATTCTTTTACTGAGCTATTAGAACGATTGGTCCAAAATAGTGGAGAAAGGTGGTACTGGCTTAATGAGGATTTTAAATCACTAGGTGACGCCTACGATGATGATACTGAAAATGAATCATTGAACTAACGGGGAACGATAGTTCAATAAAAACACAGATGCAGCCGACCACAATGATCGACTGCTTCATTACGTTAACGGGCAGGCAAGGACAATCTTCAATATCTAGTTAAATTTTTACAACATGATCATGATTCTGTCAGACTTAGGAGTGCATCATATTTATTAAATGTTCAGGAAGAAAAAGCGCTTAATGTTCTACATACCCTAATTGAGAAACCAAAATCTTTGGATGAGCAGGCGCTACAGTAGCCTGCTCATTTTATTAAGCAAACGGGTAGGTTAACGCAACGATTAGTCCTAAATATCCTTAATCACTAAACCTATTAAGTGGAGTGAGTAAGGCCATCCTACAAAGAATGGCCTTTCACAAACTTGTCGGCTATTCACTACCTCGATTTCTTCCTGTACTTGCTAATCCATTTATTCAAAGCAGTTCCGCCTCCACCGACAGCATGCTGCTGTTTGGTTCCTGCACTTTCAATTGCGGAGTTAGTCCCGCTCGTACTGTATCTTCCGCCTCCGCTTGCGACCTGGGTAGCCGAGGCGTTAGCGGCATTTCTGGGAAGCTTGACGATCTGATCATTAAGGACAATGACAATTTCTTTGCCGCAACGACGCGTTCCGGACCGGGTATTGCCATGATAAAGTCCGCCATTGGCACCCTTCAACCACTTGTTCTTGGCTGTTCCTCCTGCCCCGACGCTCTGTTGCTGCTGCGTATTCGGGGATTTAATAGCGGCGTTGTTGCCGGCACCGCTGCTGCGGCCTGCACCGCTTGCAATTTGCGTCGTGTTGGGGGCGTTGGTAAATTGATGGTTTACGACGAACACCAGCTTGTCAATTCCAGTGATCGGCGTTCTTGCGATCATGCGTTTATTACCTTTTTCTATAATAATCGTGAGTCGGTCTGATTTCATAACCACATACATCCTCCCCATCGGGTTTTCTTAAGTATATGTCCACATCAAGAATCCGTAAGGGATATCTGTCGGGTAGATAAATAAGAAGTGATGCCTATGGTAGAAATGACGGGAACAAACGCAGGGCACCCAAATTAGAGTTCTAATAATTCGCCTTTGCAATAATAAATTGAACCGTACACAAGTCATTCAAATAACGGGTAACGATAGTTGAATGCAACACGGCAGCAACCGGTCTTGTTGTATAGTGGTCAACCATTTTCTCAAAATGGGTGTCGGATGTCATGAACTTATCCCATTCCCGACTGATGTAAGTAGATAAAGTAAAGGAAAGAATTTGTCAGTCAGCGAGAGTCGATTACTGATTGTGTTCCCTGCACGGTTGACCGGCCCGTTCTGTATTCATATCCGTGAACACATTGTAATACTCTGGTCATAATGCCCATACATTCCTCACATATAGAGGAGATAAACGGCAACTGAACGTAAAGGAAACTTCCTTACGCTCAGGTGCTTCGTATACGCAAAAGCAGCAGTATGAACCCAAAGGATGCCGAAAGGCGTTTTTCTTATTTTTTACCCGAAGCAAACTTTCCACGGGCATGCCGGGTAATAATTATATATAACAGCTTGAAAGAGGTGAACGAGGTGGAGAAGGAGATCATTAGCCGGATCGTGCAAGGAGACCGGGGCGCGTTCCGGACGCTGTACGACGAGTACTTCGACTACGCGATGCGAACGGCGATGCTCGTGTCGAAAAACAGCGAGTGGGCGAAGGACGCGGTGCAGGAGACGTTCCTTCGCGTATACCGCAATTGCTGGCAATACGATGCTTCGAAGCCGTTTAAGCCGTGGTTTTATTGCATTTTGTTAAGAGAGTGCTATAGGGTCATGGAGCGGGAGAAGAAGGTGGTTCCGTTTGGGGAGCAGCTGGACCGGATCGCCGTGGAGCCGAATCTGCCGGATGCCGGGGTAGACGTCTACGAAGCCATTCAATCGCTGAACGACATGTACCGAATACCGCTCCTGCTGAAATACGTGCACGATTATTCAGAGAGAGAGATTGCGGACATGCTGGAGCTGAACGTCAATACGCTGAAGTCGCGTCTCTTCAAGGCGCGCGAGAAGATGAGAGACCGCTTGGGAGGGGATCCGCATGGATCGGAAGCTTAAGGATGAACTGATGAAGCAATCGAATTATCCCGACGATTGGATGGAAGAGATCTGGGGTCGGCTGGAGACCCATCTGGATCGGGAAGAGGAGGACGCGATCACGGGCAAAATGCAGAGCATTCCTGCAGAAAGGCCGTTGCCGCAAAAAGAGCCGCTGCCGCAACGCAGCAAGAATAACAAGAACAAGCAAAAGGGGATGAGAGCCTTGAAAATATGGACTGCCGTAGCGGCCGCGGCCGTTGCCGCAACGGTATTCTTGTCGCTGCCGGCGGGCACGGCGATGATGAGCAGCGTAAAGAACTGGTTCGAGCCGGAGAAGAAGATCGAGATCGAAGTGGAAGGACAGAAGGAAGAGACGAACGGCCAAGTCCATGTCGACGATACGAGCGACTACGCCATCTATTATGACAAGGATCGATATATGCTGGTTGAAGGAGACGGCAAGGACATCATCACGACGATCGATCCGCTGTCGGAGCTGTATCCGGAAGTGTCGCTGACCATTGAGCAAAAGACGGATATTCTACCCGAGGAGCTGGCAAAGCAGATCGCAGGGCAGCTCAAAGGCGAGTACGCTCGCGTCGACGCGGTCGAACGCGTCACGGCGCCGGTCGACGGCTATCTCGTCCACGCCATCGACGGCAGTGACCGGCTCAGCAAGGTGACGAACGTCTACGTGGTCAGCAACAAGAAGCAAGGCAGCTTCGTCCTGTCGGGACGTTACTTCCTCGAAGCCGCGGAAGGGCACGGGGCAAGGTTTTACCATACGCTGGAGCAGTTCGAGGTGCTGGCGGACGAATAAGGGTCGCCTTCCGTTTCAAAGAGGCTCCTGGTGTTTTTGATTGCAAGGAAAAGGAAAGGAGCTGCGTTCGCAGCTCCTTTGATCTAAATAAATCAATATTCAGGCATAATGAAAAACAGCTCTCGGTAACGGAATCCGCCAGCCTGCAGATCGTGGGATGGGAGAGCGGATCTCCAAGTGTGTCAAGTCAAGAACATTGTCCCATTCCCGACGGGGAAATGATGCACCATGTCAGACATTCTAAAAAACAAACGTGCTGCCGTAATAGTCATGAGTAAGTCGTGTTATAGAAAATAAAGTATTAGACTGACGATGCGTCATTAAGCTAACGGGCAGATTAGTTGAGTAACAAAAAATGATAAACTGGAGCGGTATACTTTTTTTTCTAACTTAGTTACTGGCTTAAAAGACAGTATATATAAACATTTAAATCCTCTGGGTAAGCATTATAAACCCAAACCGATAATCGTTCTGAATGCGAACTTTACACTATCAACTTTCCATACTCCCCCCGTATATACAAAATATGAAGTTCGATCCGAGACATAATGATCTTCTGCAGTCAAACCATTTCCAAAGATAAGTGATTGCGTTAAACTTGCAGTTGTCTTGCTCGTATAGTAAACAGATGTTATTGGAGCTTCTTGCTTTTGATATTTATTTTGCAGCCCTTTATTTTTCACTATTGAATTGATAAGAGTGTTCGTAAAATAAGGCTTAAAAGCAGTTTTAATATTGTTAGCCGTAGAAACATCAGTGGCTTCGTTCAATTTTTCCGACAGTAGTTTAAGTCGCGCATTCGAGAGCTTATGTGTGGGTTCAAAGGATGGATGCTCTATTTTCACCACAGTTTGCTTGCCATCCAATGTGATCG
This sequence comes from Paenibacillus sp. 01T443, assembly GCF_056398325.1. NCBI lineage: Bacteria > Bacillati > Bacillota > Bacilli > Caryophanales > Paenibacillaceae > Paenibacillus > Paenibacillus sp. 01T443. Next base: position 2,907 of record NZ_JBFTPE010000038.1, on the reverse strand, counting down.
TTGCTTCTTTGGACTGCTGGTTCCACGTCAGAGACGCACCCAACATTTCGCTGACAAACCGCAGCGGAACATAGGTTGTGTCTTGGATAATCTGGGCTGGCGCATCATAATCAATGTATTTTATATCTTTACCAATAGACGGATCAAGGGATGGAGTTAGAATTACTGCTCGTTTAAAGTTTGTGGGAATGAGTATTATTTCAGAGTCCCTTTTGTTGATTACTACTGTTTTTTCATACTGATGCCACTCCACAGGCGTCCCTAAATTTTCAGAAACAGCGCGTACCGGAATCAGTACCCGATTGTTAAGTAATTTGCCATCGGCAACAGTCGCTACTTGATTGGCCGCAAAACCTGGAGTCGGTAGAGCCGGGAGAATCAGCATGGCAGTTGCAAACAGCGTAAAAGTCAGTTTTTTAATCATAGTAACCTCCTGTTAAGAATTGAATCTTTGTCTTAGCCCACCTTTGCTTATATATAAACGTAATTTCCAATATTAAGTTGCACTRATCAGCTTATGGAAGGAGAGAAGAACGGAGTCCTACCGGCTGTCCTGCAAAGAGTAAATCATTGAATTAGATTTTCCTACGCTCAATAAACATTAGGACGAGACTGCCGGTATGAAACGGCAGTCTTGTTGAGCTAACGGGCAGGATAGTTCAATGTTCATAACGAATATTTCCTTTACTGATAAGTAAAGTTGACTTTTGAAAGCAGTCACTTTTCCATGGGAGGGGCAGTTTAATTGGAAGATCGATTATTTGTGAAGATAGTCATTCCAGAGGAGATCGTTACACTTCAGAACATTAAAAAATGGATCGATGAAATAGTATTATTTAGCCCTAATAAGATGAGGACGAAACTAACTGAACGTAAGTTCAAGTTAAACCAACTTTATAGAGAACTAGAGAAGTTATTTTCAGATGAGTACGTTTATTTTCAATTAGATTTAAAAGATGATACGAGTTCCTTTACCTTAACAAAAGGCGTTAGTCAACTTCCTTCGATCCTTTGTATGTTTAGCAAGTCTGTCTATGAAAAAACTTCAATTAATGAAATTGCAAACAAATTTACTGATTTTTTTCAGTTGTACGACGGGATAGTCGGCTATGCGGTTTCTTGTGAAGATCAGAATTGGCAAAACCAAACGGATATTGAAGCGTTTGTAAAAGCTAATAAACCCTTAGAGCAAGTAACATTTAAGCCACATTTCATTCGCAAAGATAAAGAAATGATCGATATCGAATCTTTCCCAGGACATAATCACTTTACGAACGAAGGGATTTGGTTCGGATCTTCATGGAGAATGTGGTTTGGACATAATTATTTCTCATTTATCCCAAAAGATAAATTACTTGCATTTTCAGATGGTTATAGAAACTTAGAATTAAACGATGGATCAATCAGTATTGTTCTGTACGAAAATATCTGGGAATACGACAACCCTTCGAATAGGGATATCCAATGGAAATTCCGCAAGAAAGTTGGTATTGATGAGGTAGCACATAAAGCAAAAAAAATCAAAATAAAACTATGCAAAGAACCTACTAACTAGTGCAACTCTAACCAAGTTGACTGAACTAACGGGTAACGATAGTTGAACGAAACAAGGAGCAGTTTGCCGTCGGCAGCTGCTCCTTGTTTTCATTAAGCTAAAGGGCAGATTAATGGAGTGATTTACTTGTTGTTTCAAGGTTCTATTTACATATTAAATATAAAGTAGTAGGTAAAAGAAGTGGAGAGGAAAAAATTGAACAAGAAAGAACTTGTGCTTTATTTAATTTCAGGTTCGATTGTATATGGCGGAACAATTATTATATTAAATAGCTTTCTTTGGTCTTTATTTTTTTTACTATTCATAAGTTTGTTAATCACTCAAAGGGTTTCCAATACAAATCATAGTTTCGGTAAACAATTTTTTAGCGTTTGTATTGGGCTTTTCTTTTTTGGGTGGTTTGCTGTAATAATTATCTTGATGGTTAAAGCGTTGTTCATGTACTTGTACAGTTTAATAAGCTAAACGGGAAACGATACCCTAATAAATAAGAGAGACGGCAGCCAGTGAAGTGGCCGCCGTCTTCTCAACTTACGGGCAGTATAGTTTTATTCACTTCGCGAATACCTCAAGCATGAAAATTACCTGAGTTACAAATCAGACAAAGGATATGAATAGATGAACACAAAAGATTTTAGAAGGCTAATCAAGGAGCACTTTGCTCCAAAACTACATGAGCTTGGCTTTAAAGGTACTGACCATCATTTTGTAAAAGCAAATAATCATTTCATATACACTCTTGTGATTCAAGCAGATAAATATGGCGGCTCTTGTGTTATGGAGATGGGAGTTCATCTAGATTTTCTACCTAATTCAATTGGTGAGTTTAAGCCACCACTGAAGATTACGACCTACGATTGTGAGTTCAGAGAACGCTTAAACAAAAAAGCTAATTGGTTGCAGAGATTTCTTACTGTGGAACGTGAAAGATGGTTTAGATATGGTGAGACCGAGGAAGATGCGATAACTACTAATAATGAAATGAAAAAGCTTTTTACGAATAAAGGTATGTGTTATTTTTCTCAATTCAAAGATTTTCCCGAACCAATTACCTCCATCTCACTGGATGAGATCAAGGTTGGCTCCAAGAAATTAGAGAATCTTGGAGCGCCACTTGACTTAAGAACGGCATTATTAGTTTCAAGAACGTATGAATTTCTAGGTAATCATAGAAAGGCCAAGGATTTTGCAAGTTGGGGACTAATCAACATCGGAAATGCTTCTGGAATGACCGAAGATTTTCTCGAAATTATGAGTGTAAGCGAGTGAAACTTTATCTAAAATCATGGCTTTTGGAAAAGTGTATTCATTAAACTAACGGGTAACGATAGTTGAATAACACACATGATGAG
>NZ_JBFTPE010000037.1:0-31359 GCF_056398325.1 Paenibacillus sp. 01T443 | reverse complement strand
GGGGTGGAAGCACAGCAATGTGTGTAGCTGACGAATACTAATCGGTCGAGGGCTTATCCTAAACACGTTTGCATGGACCCATACATCCGGCAGACAGCAGCTATATAAGGTTTCAGCAAACCTAACTTTCGTATCCAGTTTTCAGGGCGCAATTCATATAAATTGCAGACCACCTTCAGGTGGTTTTTTTGTGTTCATTATTCAAAGAAAGCATTTTGAATTCTAGAATCTGTAGCAGTTTAAAATAAAGTAGTAGACTTAACTATTAAAATACAAAAAACGGTAGCCTCAGATGTGAAAGTCCTAGACTAGAAGATCAATTCTACAAAGAAGACAGAATGTTTTGAAATTCTGATAATATTAGTGCAACGCTAGTGAAAATGGGATCGAGTCTTATGCAACGCTAGTAATACCACTGTGACACCCTTATTCTCTCAGGTCTCTCCGAATCATATAGCATAGAAATATTTTCTGCCATTTCGAATCATCCACTTATATTGTGTAAGCGATTTCTTAATGTTCGTTTCAAATAAAAAAATCGTTATAACAGAGAGTAGTCAACAATGATGTGAGGACGGAGGCGGTTACAATGATCGGAGAACGTATTAAGATGCTGCGCAAGAGAAACGACTTATCACTGACCGAGCTCGCCAAAAGAGCCGGTGTCGCGAAATCTTATTTAAGCTCCATTGAACGAGGGCAGCAACAAAATCCTTCGATTCAGTTTCTCAAAAAAATAAGCGCTGTATTGAAAGTTACAGTAGAAGAATTTTTGAATATCGACCAGTCTGAGCAAAAGGTTGACCATCTTGAACATGAATGGTCCGAATTGGTAAGAGAGGCTGTGGCCTCTGGTGTCAGCAAGGATCAGTTTAAACAATTTTTGGAATTTAACAAGTGGAAGATCAAGCGTGAATAACGTTTTATTTGTTATAAAACAGCCGTTTCTTGAGTGTCATCCTTATCACTCAGGCACAGAAAAACGTTACGCACGTCTTGTTTCGTAAACCCCATTGATCGCGCGCTTTTTATTAGGGCTACCCATTCCAAATCCAAGTCCTGATTATCCTCTGATTTTACAAGTCCCATAATCTTATGTCCCCCAATCATTTTGGAACGGCTGCACCACTGACTCCTTGCGTTTAAGGTGCCCAGATACTAAACGCATTTCAACGTCTCACTTTTATTTCTTCATTTGATTACTAAATATATTATAAATCAGCTCTTTTACGCATGTTATCGCTTCATGTCTCACAAAAATGATAGATTATTTCATTTTTTGTCGAAATGATTGTAAAGGACACATTATGCTTTTTTACGTGCCTTACTAATTCGCTTAACTTGGGATATTTCTTTAACTTTCCTACCCGTTGAACAAACATGAGGACTTCAATTATGGATATAATATTTTCGATTGATTTCTTTAATTTACTCACATTAAAAAAGGGCGATGCAGGAACATCGCCTTTAAGCTACGGCAGAGAATGATGTGAGATGATCTTAACATCTTGTCCACCATCCCCTCATTAATAGGGTATGTGGTTATACTAAAAATTCTTGGACTTATAACAGCTGTTTCCAATACTTAGAAAAATAGGTCTTACACTTCTTCAACTAACTGCTCCTTAATGTCACATGTGTTAAACCAACTGCAACTCCAAAGTCATCCATACCAACTGGGAAATTAATCTGTTTTTTATTTATGTTGACGGCAACATATTTAAATGTTATCTTGTGTTTATAAGAATATGTTGACGACCACACAAATGAAAGGAGGGATGAAACTATTGAAGAAAAACATCAATAACGAAGCCATTGATAATGAAATCAGTTCGGTAACGCATTTTCCCGTAAGCTTCTCTATATTCAGCATGGCTCGTTCACATCATAGAAATGCAGGACAGCTGCTTCGAGAAGCAGGCCTATACCCAGGGCAGGAACTCGTACTGATGCAGTTGTGGCACCGAGACAGCCAATCACAGAATAGTCTTTCAAGGTCGCTGCGCCTTGATCACTCGACAATAGCTAAATCCGTTCGTCGTTTGGAAGATGCGGGGCTGGTCACCTGCAGCCGCTCCCAGGAAGATAAACGTGTAACCATCGTATCGCTCACTCAAACAGGGCGTGAATTTGAACCCAGAGTGATTCAGGCTTGGAGCAAGCTGGAAGAGATCACAACGAAAGTTCTCAATGACGAAGAAAAAATACAGTTTGTAGCTCTGGCACAAAAAATAGCCGCATCTTTAGAAACTTAACTGTAAATTTAAAAAAAATGATGTGTGATAAGGGGAGATAAGCATGTCTAAGAAGTCGATGCAAGCCATTCTGATCAATGAATATGGTGGTCCAAATGTCTTAAAGGTAGAAACAGTTGAACGCCCCCAACCGCAAACGGATGAAGTGCTCATTCGTATCGTATATGCTACGATTATTCCGCTTGACTATAAAATCCGTAACGGTTGGCTTCAAAAAGTTTTTCCTATAACCTTTCCCTACATTCCTGGATTTTATGGTTCCGGAGTTGTCGAAGAGGTGGGGCAAGGTGTAACGGATTTCAAGCCCGGTGATCGCATTTTTGGTAGTATTAGAGGAGCCTACGCAGAATATGGCATTACAAAAGTCCAGGAATTAGTTAAGATGCCCGATAATCTCACCTTTGAAGATGCAGCAACGATTAAAGCAGGAGCCGAAACGGCTTGGAAAGCGTTGTTCACTGAAGGTGAACTCCGGTCAGGCCAAACCGTTCTCATTCATGCTGCAGCAGGCGGCGTTGGACAGTTTGCCGTTCAGCTAGCCAAATGGAAGGGAGCGACCGTGATCGCTACGGCTTCAACCTCTAACATAGACTTCGTCAAGTCTTTGGGTGCGGATCAAGTCATCGATTATACCGCGACGGCGGCTTTCGAAGACGTCGTCAACAAAGTGGATCTGGTCGTCGATTCCGTTGGAGGTGAGACAGAGAATCGATCATGGGCCGTTCTGAAGAAGGGGGGAATTCTCGTCTCTTTGACTCAGGATCCATCCCAAGAGAACGCTCAAAAACATGGTGTTACAGCTAAATTTAACACCAAATTCCCAACCTACGCGAATCTTCAGACCTTAACGGAATTAATTTCCAAAGGTGCGATTAAAGCTGAGATTGATTCCATATTCCCGCTAAACCAAGCTGATAAAGCGCTGGAGAAAAGCGAAGCAAGACATGGACGCGGAAGAATTTTGCTGCACATAAACTCAATCTAACAACAACGTGTATGGTATGAAATAGAAGTTTGGATATTAAAACACGAGAGCAACACGAGTGTATACTACACTAAGTGTTGTTTTCTTCATTCACACCGAACTATTCTGGCTATTCGTATTATAATTTTCAGTCGAAGACTTAATTTTCTTTCAATAATCGGAATAGAGCAAACAGTTCCAAAAGGTGTTGGAAGAAGAGGGAAAAGTTTCGGTGTATCTAGATTTTTTTACATATTGGTTAGCGAGATATAACCACCAGCATGCCCTGCCCCCTTGCGGTCAGGGCTGTTTTTAATTTATGGTAGGTACGTTGGGAAGCGCTTTATCGTAAGCTGAGCGAGCCAGAACCTGATACACACTGGCGAGCGCTGGCACGATGTGTTCGCAAGCTCACAGGATTCAAGCGGTTCTCGGCAACTCAACAAGGCGGGAGAGAAACTGGATGAAGATGACCACCTATCGGAAAGTGATTGCTCTTATTATTGGCCTGCTCGTGCCAATCATGCTGCTCTACAGTTATTCGAATCATGTCAGCATTCAGGTGGTAAGGTCCACGATTGAGGATCAGAATCGTAACCGTTTAGCGTTCTTCATGAATCAAATGGATGCGATGGTCGATCAGCTCACGAAGCATTCGATTACGGTCAGCCGCGATTATAGCGTGAGGGAGTATTTGAACAGGCGGGGCGAGACGGACCCGCTGACACAGCTCAAGCGACATCTGCGGATTGTGGACATGCTGAATATGCAGACGTCGACGAGCGCTTGGAGCAATCAGATTATTTTTTACCTGCGGGATTCGAAGGAAGCGATAGCGACCGATTATTCGGCGGTATACAACGACGCGGAGCTGAATGACCAGAAGCTTGGGGAGTGGGAGCATGCGAGCAAGCTGACGTTCGGCAACAAGGAGCTGCTATTCTCGCGCATTCAGGAGGCGGATACGCCTGAGCTGCTTGTGGAGGTGAGGTTCACGGACGTGAACCTGAAGAATATGCTGAACTCGTTGCAGCAGGGCCAGCCCAGGGAGCCGTTCCTCTATTCTCCCGGTCAGGAGCCGATTATTAATTACGGTGCCAACTACCAGTTGATTACGCGGATGGTGCAGGAGTTGGGCGATCAAGCGCTGGCAGATAGCGGCAGTCTGAACGTTGCGATCGCGAATCAGCAATACATTGTTAACTATATCCGCTCGGAGACGATTGGCTGGTATTTAATCGATATCGTCCCGCTAGAGAGTGTGTTCGCTCCGATTCATACGAGCCGGAATTTGTTCTACGTTTCTATTGGTTTGCTGCTCGTGCTTGGCCTGCTGGCGACGTTCCTGCTGTACCGCAATGTGCAGCGCCCGATCCAGCTGTTGCTGCGCGGCGTTCAGCGTCTGAAGGACGGGCAATTCTCGGTGCGGCTGAAGCAGAGGCCACATAACGAGTTTGAGTATTTATTCGATAGGTTTAATGAGATGGCGGAGCAGATTGAAGAATTGATCGACAAGGTGTACAAGGAGACGCTGCGCTCGAAGGAAGCAACACTGAAGCAGCTGCAGTCACAGATTAATCCGCATTTTCTGTACAATTGTCTGTTTTATATCAAAAATATGGCCAACCTCGGCGATAAGGATGCCGTAGTGGCAATGGCGCTTAATCTCGGTGAATATTACCGTTATACGACCCGGTTGGAGAAGACGATGACGACGCTGCGGGAGGAACTGACGCTGATAGACAATTATCTGAACATCCAGACGCTGCGCATACAACGCTTCCGTTTCGAGATCGACATACCGGAATCGATGCTGGAACTGGAAATTCCGCGCCTGTTGCTGCAGCCGCTGGCCGAAAATGCGGTTATTCATGGTGTAGAGCGTTCCCTGCAATTTGGCGTTATTAGCATACGGGGCGAGTCGGCCGGCGGAGTGCACCGCGTCATTGTGGACGATACGGGGCCGGGACTATCTGAGCCTGAACGGTTTGAACTGCAGAGCAGGGTGACGATTCCGATGGACGAGCAGTCCGGCTGCGGACTGTGGAATATACACCAGCGCCTGGTCCATCTGTATGAGGGGAAATCGGGCCTGCAATTCTCGGAGTCGCCGCTAGGGGGATTCCGGGTTGAACTTATTTGGGAGCAAAAGGAGAACTGAGGATGAGCGAGCAAGGACGCTTTCAACTGTTGTTGGTGGATGACGAGGCAAGCGTTGTCGACAGCTTGGCGGATACTCTCCCCTGGCAGGATATTGGCGTGACGGGAGTGCACAAGGCTTATTCGGGATACGAGGCGCTGGACATTCTGCGAACCCATTCGATCGATATTGTCATTTCGGATATTCAGATGCCGGGGATGTCGGGATTAGAGTTGCTGTCGCAGGTGCGGCGAAGCTGGAAGCGAGTGAAATGCTTGCTGCTGTCCGGCCACGCCGAGTTTGCTTACGCGCAGCAGGCGATTGCCCACGAGGCGTTCGACTACATGCTTAAGCCGATTAGCGACGGAGTGATTATGGCGAAGGTGGAGCAAGCGCTGAATGCGCTGCGCGAGGAGCTTGACGAGACTCGATTCCGGCAGCGGCTGGCGCAGGCGTTCCAGGAGAACCTGCCCAAGCTGCAGGGGGAACTGCTGAGCGAGCTGCTTCAGGGCTTCAAGTATGCGCCGGAACGGCTGGCGGAGAAGTTGGAGTCGCTCAAAGTACAGGTGGCGCATGAGCAGCGGTTCGCGGTGATGCTCGTCCGGCTGGAGGGACAGATGACGGAGCTGGATTTCTACAGCCTGTCACTTATGGAGTATGCCGTCGTCAACATGGCGGTGGAGCTGTTCGAGGATTCGTTTAAACTGTGGTCCTGCAAAAGCGTACACGGATATTTGGTGTTCCTAATTACCGTAGCCGAAGAACGAAACGAGCGTACTTCACCAGAGGCGTACACAGGAACATTGCTTGAAGAGCTGTATTTAAAGGCGACGCAACTGCAGCTTAGCGTGAAACGCTACTTGAAGGGCTCAGCTTCGGTCGTCGTGGACAAATGGGGCGTGTTCCCGCATGACGTGAAGGGGCTGTATGAGGATATGCTGCTGACGCTGCGCAGATGTGTTGGCAATCAAAGCGATCTGTTCGTGGAGGTATCATCCTCGGATCAGGCGCAGCCGTCGGTCCATGCGCTTCAATCGCTTTACGAGCCGCCGCTGCTTGTGCATTTGCTGGAATCCGGTAATTTCGAATTGGTAGAGGTGAAGCTAACGGCAATCTGGCAGGAGCTGAATCCGAAGTGGGCCGATTCACCCGAGCATCTGGTCGAGGCTTTCTTCGCGATCTATGCCTCCTTCAGCTCCTTCGCACACAAAAACGGGCGTGAACTGGCGGATATTATCGGTGGCAGCCTCGCGGACGTAGCTGGACAACTGCCCGCCCGCTCGGCAGCGGCTCTGCATAACTGGATTACGCAGTCATTCGCCGCGCTGCGTGGATGCATGGAGAACGAGACGCGCAACGAGCGTGAACTCACGGTGCAAAGGATGAAGCAGTTCATTCGCAAGCATCTAGTCGAGGATGTATCGCTGCAAGCCATCGCGGATCACATGTATATGCATCCGGTCCATGTGTCGCGTATTTTCAAGCTGGAGACAGGGGACAATTTAAGCGACTATGTGCTGCGGCTGAAGATGGAGCAAGCGGCGGTGATGCTCGCGAATCCCGCGCTCAAAAGCTACGAAATTGCTACGCAGCTTGGCTATCAGAACCCGAATTATTTCAACAAGGTGTTCAAAAAATATTACTCCCTCACCCCGCAGGAGTACCGCCAGAAGCAGCTTGACGGAGGCAGCCCTTGACCTAGGCGCTGTCTTTTTTTTACGGCGAGAGCTTCGGTCCCATGATGGAGTTACGATAACGGAACTCCTTTATTACTAGATGCGATTAGCGGAGTTGATGGCTGGCAGGCCCTGTATCCGCATTTGCAAGATGTTAATTTAGTATCATCCAGATTAAATTGTTGCTATAGGAACGCTTGAGAAAGCGCTTTACAATAAGGACATAGCAAGCCGGAGCGCTTGATCGGAGGCTGCTACATTACATCATACGGAGGTCACCCGCTTATGAAAACCTGGATCAAGAAGGCAACAGCGGTTACATTGCTTGCGGTGCTTGTCGCTGGCTGCAGCGGCGGCAACGGCAGCGCGACAGACGGTCAAACCAATTCTGGCGGCGGATCGAATTCCGGAGAGAAGCCGACGCTGACTTTCTGGATGAAGAAGCAATTATTCGAGGATCAGAACAAGTCAATCGAGGAGCGCGCCAAGCAGTTCGGCGAAGAGAACAATGCGAATGTCAATGTCGAATTGATTGCATACGAGGATTTCTATCCGAAATGGACGGCGGCGATTGAATCGAAGCAGGTTCCCGACGTATCCTTCTTCGGCTATCAGGAAATCGGACAGTTCTACGGCAAGGATGTGCTGGAGGATGTGAGCGATGTCGTAGCCGATATCGAAACCGCCAACAGTCCGATCGTGGATAATACGAAAAAAGCGATTACGTTCGGCGGCAAGCAATATGGCGTGCCGTTCTGGACGGAGACACAGGTGCTGTACTACCGCAAGGACCTGCTGGAGGCCGCAGGCTATAACACTCCGCCGAAAACCTGGGAGCAGTTCCGCGAGATGGCGGCGAAGCTGACCGATAAGAGCAAGGGCTTGTACGGCGCAGGCATGGGCTACGGTAAAGGCAATTCGGATGCAGAGTTTCTGACGCGCGGCATCATCTGGTCGTTCGGCGGCTCGGTCGACACCGAGGACGGCAGCAAGGTGATTGCGGATTCGCCGGAAACAGTTGCGGCGGCGAAGTTTATTCGCGATATTTTTCTCACGGACAAGAGCACTCCGCCTAGTGCCATCGGCTGGGACGACAGCGGCAACAACAAGGCTTACCTGAGCGGACAAGCTGCGATGATCTTCAATACAGGCAGCGTGCTCGCCTCCATCAAGAAAGACAACCCGGACCTTTACGAGAAAACGGGCATCGCGCCTTATCCGGAAGGTCCGAAGGGGCAGTTTATTCCGGGAATCAGCAACAACCTTGGGATTTTCAAGGACTCCAAGAATAAGGATCTTGCGAAAAAATTCATCGCTTACATGCTCGATGAGAATTGGTACAAAACATGGGTTGAAAAGGGAGCTCCGCTCACGGCGCCGGTATACGGAGACCTGATGAAGGAAGCAGTATGGCAGGACGAGAAAAACAAGGCGTTCGTCGATTCGGTAGCAGGCTTCTACTTCCTCGGCCATCCAGGCGAATATAACCCGAAGGCGGGCGAGGTATTCAATCTGCGAATCCTCAACGATTCCTTCCAGAAGCTGCTGCTGGAGGCGAGCTTTACGCCAGAAGTGGCGATTAAGGAACTAAGCGCCAAAATCCAGGAAGTGTACGAGAAGTAAGCACGAACGGCTTAAGCCGTTCCCGGGCGGCAGCGAAAGCGTTCCGCATCGACGTACAAGTTGTTCGCAAGCGAGAACCTTAGGAACTTATATTTGCAAAAAAATGATCGTGGCGGGGGTGCGGATATCTGGTGTCCGTATCCTCGTCCTACAGTAAGGCGGGATGAGGCTTGAGAACAAAGAACGACACTAAACTTGCATATGCGCTTATGAGCCCCGTACTGATCTATTTGCTGGCTATAATGGTACTACCGTTCGGCTGGGCGCTTTATTTAAGCTTTACGAACAAGGTCGTCGGGATGCCGGCCGTGTTCACCGGACTTTCGAATTATTTGGACCTGGTCAAGGATTCACTGTTCTGGAAGGCGGCATTTAACACGCTGCTGTTCACGGTCATTGCCGTCTTCTTCAAAACGGTGTTCGGCATGATTATGGGTCTTGTCCTGAATGAGAAAATTATTTTCCGAAACGTATTTCGCGTACTGCTGTTTCTGCCATGGACGATTCCGACGATCGTGTCGGTGTTCACCTGGCAGTGGATCTATTCCGATGTCGGCGGCGTGCTCAATTTCATTCTCCAGAAGATGCATCTGATTGACGCGCCCGTCGGCTGGCTAGCTGCGCCGGATCTGGCAATGTTCTCGGTTATTCTGGTGAATGTGTGGCGCGGCATTCCGTTCATGGGCATTGCGATTCTGGCAGGGCTTCAGACAATTTCGAAGGATATTTACGAAGCAGCAATGCTCGATGGAGCGGGGGCGGTTAAGCGGTTTATCCATATGACGCTGCCTTCGGTGAGGGAGGTTACGATCATGGCTGCGGTTATGACGACGATCTGGACGCTGAACGACTTCGAAATTATTTGGCTGCTGACCCGCGGAGGGCCGTCAAACGGCACACAGGTGCTGTCCACGCTGAGCTATACGATCGGATTTTTGAATATGAGCCTTGGGAAAGCGATTGCTATCGCCATTATGACGATGCCGCCACTGATTCTTCTGATCAACTATGTGACGAAGCGCTCGCTAACATCCAGAGATTAGGTGATGCCAAATGGAAAATAAAACGATAGGCAAACAATTTGTGGTTTACGGAACCCTAGCGGTGCTGCTAATATTCGCACTGTTCCCGCTGTACTGGATGCTGAATACATCCTTCAAGTCGCAAGGAGAAATCTATAATTTGACGCCAAGCTTCTGGCCGAAGGTTTTCAGCTCTGATGCTTACGTCAAGCTGATTACGGAGAAGGGCTTCCTGAACAATATCAAGAACAGCATGTTTGTCTCGCTGACCGTGTCATTTTTCTCCATTTCGGTTAGCATGTTCGCGGCCTATGCGATTTCCAAGCTGAAGTTTAAAGGACGGGGCATCATCTCAAAAGGTATCTTATACGCGTACCTGATGCCGCGCGCGGTACTGTTCATTCCGCTGTATATGCTCGTATCGTCCCTCGGCCTTAGCAATTCAATCTACGGGCTGATGCTGATCTATCCGACGATCACGGTTCCTTACGCGACGTGGATGCTCATCTCGTATTTCAAGTCGATTCCGGTTGAAATCGAGGAAGCGGCCATGATCGACGGCTGCAGCAGGGCGCGGACGCTGCGGAGCATTATTTTTCCGCTGGCTGCTCCGGGGCTGGCCGCGACGTTTATCTTCTCGTTCACGTTGTGCTGGAGCGAATACTTGTACGCACTGGTCGTCGTGACAAAAAGCGCGGACAAAACGATTACGTTAGGCCTGTCTGAGATGATCGTAGGCGATGTATTTGCCTGGGGCCCGCTAATGGGCGGCTCTATCATCGCATCAATTCCTGTAATTATTATGTACCTGTTCACATCCAAATATATGGTTAGCGGTATGACCGTTGGAGGCGTTAAATAATGGCTAATAAATATAAGGTGCTTGTAACGGCAACCAATTATTCCGTCCTGTGCGCGGAGGCAAAGCATCTGCTGGAGGCAGCGGGCTGCGAGATCGTCGAAAACCGGGTTGGCAGGCCGCATACGTATGAGGAGCTTGTGCCCCTTGTGTCCGATATTGACGGCGTCGTTGCCGGTGTAGACACATGGAATGAAGAGGTGTTCAAGCTGGCTCCGAAGCTGAAGGGCATTGCAAGGTTCGGCGTTGGCGTGGACAATATCGAACTGGCACAAGCTGCGGAGCGGGGCATTCAGGTTACGAATGTGCCGGGCGGTAACGCCAATGCGGTTGCTGAGCTGGCGGTCGGCTTGATCCTGTCGCAGCTGCGCAATATTCCGGCGCTGGAGCAGTCGGCGAAGCGGGGCTATTGGGATCGGCGCGTAGGCGAGGAGCTGGCGGGCAAGACGATTGGCCTGCTGGGCTTCGGTCACATTGCGCAGATGGTGGCGCGCAAGCTGCAAGGCTTCGATGTATCGCTGATCGCGTTCGATAAATATCCGAATGAGGTGAAAGCGGCTGCGCTTGGCGTATCGCTGGCGAGCTCGGAGGAAGTGCTGCGCGACAGCGATATTGTCAGCATGCATCTGCCCAGCCTGAAGGAAACGTATCATATGATGAGCGATGCGCAGTTTGGCATGATGAAGCGTACGGCTTATTTCGTCAATACGGCGAGAGGGGCGCTCGTTGACGAGCGTGCGCTGTATGCGGCGCTGAAGGAAGGTCGGATCGCCGGTGCCGCGATCGACGTCTTCGAATCCGAGCCGGTATCGGCGGACAACCCGCTGTTTACGCTGGACAACTTGCTGGCAACGCCGCATACGGCAGCCGAGACGGCCGAGACGTACCACCGTGTCGGCCTGGTCACGGCGCAAGCGCTGCTCGATGTATTCGCAGGAAGAGAGCCGGCGAATACGGTGCGGTCGTCCTAATGGCGCGGGAAGTGGATCAGATGGACGGCAGGGGACGGATTGTCGTGGCAGGGAGTCTGAATATGGACCTTGTAGCCAAGGTTGAGCGGCTGCCAGGCGAGGGGATGACGGTTCTTGCATCTAGGTTGGCAGAGGAACCGGGCGGCAAAGGGGCAAATCAGGCAGCGGCGATGGGGAAGCTTGGAGCGTCGGTGTCGATGATCGGTAAGGTCGGCGCAGATAAGTACGGCGAGCGAATTATGGCCTCGCTCTACCGATCAGGCGTGGATACCCTGCCGGTAATGATCGCGGAAAGCCAAACAGGCCAGGCTTTTATCACGGTAGATGAAGCTGGCCATAACCAGATTGTCGTTGTGCCAAGCGCAAATGGGGAGCTGAAGCCTGAGGATATTGAGCTGCAGCGGCATGTGCTGGAGGAAAGCGAGCTGCTTGTGCTGCAGCTCGAAATTCCGCTGGACACGGTGCTGTATGCGCTTAGGGTGGCGAAGGAGCTAGGCAAGCAGACGCTGCTTAATCCGGCTCCGGCCCGCGAATTAAGCGATGAGCTGCTGCGATACGTCGATTTCCTCATCCCGAATGAGCATGAGCTGGAGGTTATTGTAGGCAGACAGCCGCAGAACGATGCGGAGCTAGCAGCAGCCGCTTCCGAACTGGTGAAGCGCGGGGCTAAATCGGTGATTGTCACGTTGGGGGAAAGAGGATGCTGCTATACCGATAGCAAGGGGAGCGTATTCTATGAAGCCTGCAAGGTAGAGGCGCAGGACACGACCGCTGCTGGAGACAGCTTTATTGGCGGGTTTGCGGCAGCCTATGCACAAGGAGCAGGTGTCAGCCGGTCGATCGGGCAGGCGATCAAGACGGCGGCGATTACCGTAACGAGACAAGGGGCGCAGAGCTCATTGCCTACGGCGGAGGAAGTAGCGGTTTTTCCATATGAGGAACAGAAGAGGGAGTGGCAGGGATGAAACGGTTGTATGGTATTACGACAGCGATGGTGACCCCTTTTGACGAGCAAGGGCAGATTGATCTGCAGCGGGTGGAGCAGTTGACGGAATTTCTGATTGGGAAGGGTGTTCACTGTCTGTTCCCACTAGGTACGACAGGCGAAATGATTCGTCTTACGGTAGCCGAGCGGAAAGCTATAGCAGAGACGGTTGTGAAAACGGCAGCAGGCCGTGTCACTGTGTACATCCATGCGGGAACGACGACACTGGCGGACACGATTGAGCTTGCGCGGCACGCTCACACGATTGGAGCGGACGGCATAGGGGTTGTCACACCGATCTTCCTAGGAGCGAACGCTGCCGAGCTGGAGCAGTATTACGTGACGGTATCCGCAAGCATTCCGGATGATTTCCCTATGTATTTGTACAACATTCCGCAATGCGCGTCCAACGATCTTCCTACAGCGGTCGCAGAGCGAGTACAGCAGAGATGCGCCAATGTCGTGGGCATTAAATACAGCTATCCGGATTTTCTGCGGACGAATGAGTATTTGGCGATCAATGATGGCCAGTTCTCCGTAATGCAAGGAGCGGACCGCCTGCTTCTGCCAGCGCTTGCAATGGGCTGCGACGGCGTCATCTCCGGTGTGTCCTGCGTCTATCCGGAGCCGTTCGTTGAAGTATATAACGCTTACCAGCGCAACGATCTGGATGAAGCGAGAAGGCTGCAGCGGATCGCCATTCGCTACTGCGAGGTGCTGCGCAGCGGCAGCAATATGTCCTACTTCAAGGAAGCTCTGAAGCTTCGCGGCATCGATGTCGGCTTTATGCGCGCTCCACAGCTGGATCTGTCGGAGGCTGAAGTGTTGGAGTTGAAGCAGCAGCTGGCTGAGCTTCCTATGATAGGGTAGAGAGCGGAAACCAGGGTAAGCCCCATTTTCATTAGCCACAAAATGAAGAGAAACCCAAGCGTCAATAAACAAGACGTTGGTTTCTCGACAATCTGAGCATCCCTTTGGGATGCTTTCTCTCTTTTGTGTTTTAATTTGTAGAATAGTCTGTTGAATTGGATATTATTATGTACCAATAGATTCAAGTTAAAATGTACGTATCGGGGAAGCACCCCGTCTCAGGCTGTTCAGCCTGTTTCGGGGTGCTTCTTTTTTTATTTATAAGGAATGTTGGAGTTGCAAAGTCATCACACTTTCTGAAGAAAGGGGAGTAATCTAATACTAAAATGAAGGATCGTTAAGCTAAACATTGCTGTTGAGGCTAAGAAATAGCCTTTGTCAAAAAAGGAGCGCCTCGGTATGATGGATTTGTCGACAACACATCAAGGAGTGGTTTCTTACGTCTTTCTATTGATGAAGAAGTATGGTCTACGAATGGTCGAAATTTTAACAACCTTTCTTAATGGATTTGAGGAACCAATAAATGAGGGAGAAATTGTTATAGTAAGTTAGATAAACAATTCATATACCATTAATGGAATAGAACTTTTTTATTCAGGTTAGGAGGGCTAGAGTGATACAAAGACATGAAAATATTAAAAGTGTATCTGTTAGTACACGCTTAATCGCCTTTTTGTTGGATTATGTTATCATTTTGGGTTATCTCTTCGTGCTGTTCGGAGTATCTTTTCTGGTAAAACCGTTACTGATTCCACTGTTTATGGCAAGCCCTATATCGGGAGAGATTACAGGGTTTCTATTGATTACGTTGCCTGTATACCTTTATTTTGCCATAAGTGAGGGGTCGAAATCGCATGCGACCTGGGGAAAACAAAAAATGGGGATTGTGGTTACGGACACGAATGGTCAACCAATCAGACTTGGAAACTCTCTTCTCCGCTCTGCCATAAAATTCATCCCATGGGAGCTAGCGCATTTTACCATTTGGCATGTTGTCATTCCTACTAATTATCCGGATTATTTAATTTATTCATTATTTGCTACGGTTTATGGACTCGTGTTTATTTACTTGATAAGTCCCTTAATGAATAAAAATAAACAAACTGTTTATGACTTAATTGTGGGTACCGTTATTAGGCACAAGAATTAAGAATCCATCATTCCATTCCCAAAAGGAGTTACGCTAACAGGTTACTATAGCTTAATAAACACATTGAGATGTCAGCCATCTCGTCAAGCCCTGGAGTGGAGACAATGACAATAAAGGGGATGATTTCTTATGAATAAGCAAGACTATTTTGATTCGGAGAACTACACAGGGAATCATTTACACGTTGATAACTGGAAAGATGAGTTGACTCCCTTTAATGAGGCAATAGCGTGGGAAAGAAATGACGGAACATTGGATTTGTTCTTTAATGATTTTGCAGATGACAAGGAGTATCAATCTTTATTTAGTGATAAGGAGCATCACTATGACGAATTTATGGGTGTCTTCATCTGTAATGTTAAGACCAAAGAAGAAACTTATGAGCGGTTTCGGAAATGGGTAGACGAAGTCTGACGGTTTTGGAATTCGAAAAACCGTGCACCGAAGTAAACACTTTTTAAACTGTATGGTCTGGGTGGGGCATTTAAGAGAAAAGTGATTCTCCATAGAGGGAGAATAGTTCAAAAAGCCGGGCAATGCGGCTGGCTTGAATGACATCAACGCAAGAGGTCAGTGGTTGCTATTGTATTTATACAATGATAGGTTGTGAGGCCCGGATCCGCTAGCGGAATGCGGGAGCCGCTATAGCGCTTACCTCTTTACGCCCCGCCCCGCATCCAATTGCTTCTGTACTTCTTTCCGTACTTCTTCGATGCCTGCTTGCTTTAGCTCCTCGTTAAACTTTGGGAGGATCGTGTCAACATCGACGGTGCCAGTCATGAGGCTTGGATAGTATTTCTTCCAAATCATCTCGATGTTATCGGTTTGTGCGCTCAGCTTGGATAGATCAGGAGTAAAGCCGAGAGCGGTGGACTTGATTACTTCAGCGTTGTATTTGCGGAATTGATCCCATTTATCGAGGGGTTCCGGGTTATCACCGCCCATAGTTTTCAGGATAAACCAGTTACCTTGTGTATATTGTACTCCTGCATAGCTTGCTGATGCACCCGGGATCGGGTCGCCTTGGCTGTCTTTGCCGGGAATTGGGGCCGCTTGCCCCTGTTCATCCAGTGTGTAATGTACTCCTTCAATACCATAATTAAATAAGTTTCGTATTTCAGGGTCGGTATTGAGTAGATTCAGAAACTTAATACACTCAATGGGATGCTTAGTGTTGGCATTAACAGCCATGATTCCTCCACGGACTGATTCCGTGGTTACGACGCTAGGGGTTACGGGATTCGATACAAGCTTGTAGCCGCGATCCTTACTCCAAGTAGTCTCCGAGAGTGGACCACCACCTGAGGACTTCCAGAACACTTTATCCCCACGCTTAAGTCCGCCAGGCTCCCGCAGCGCGGCGTCCTTGTTAATGAAGCCCTCCTTATAATAACGCCGTAATGTGTCTAATACCTGCCGGGCTTCCTTTGTTTCGAAGATATTCACGACCTTAGCGTTAGGGTCCAGTGATTTCATCATCAAGGGAACTTTATGGTTCAAAATATATTCGTAGCCATATAAAGCGAAGAAATTGTGTGAATCCCGATCTAATTCCATTGGTATGTATGCAGGCTCATCCTGTTGAATCATCCGGAGCAGCGGTTCAAGCGATTCCAGTGTATTGTACTTGGTAATGTCGATATTGTACTTTTTCACTATTGAAGCAGGGTACATCCAATGATCACGCACGGCCAGCTCTTTATTGGTCGGTACGCCATAAATGCCTCCATCATTCATTCGTACCCCTTGCCAAAAGGTTGGGTCAATGGTGTCGTACAAATCCTTACCCAGACTCGTAAGATAGTCATCAAGTCTCAGCCATGCGCCGCGCATAGCGGTATTTGCATAGTTGGGTGCAAAAGCAATGTCGAAAGGACTTCCTGCGGATATAAGTGTGTTCAGCCGATCTTCATACTCCTGCCAACCTACCTTGATATAGGTGATAGTCACGCCAATTTTACGAGCCATGATTTCATTGATTTTATCATTTACGAGCTTCAGATCCTTGTCAGGCTCTCCAATCGTGTAATAAATCAGATTTACAGTGTCACCATAATATTCATCATTGTTGTTTTTGCTAGTCTGCCGGGTGCAACCGGTCGTATACGCTGTGAGCAGCAGTATAATACTGATTGTCATGAAGATAGATCTGTGTCTAGAGCACTTCAGCATCAATATCCTCCTTTCTGCCGAGTTCGTTATTAAGCTTTTCCCCGCAGATCAGAGGGAGATTTTCCGAAAAAGCTTTGAAAGTGCGTATAGAAATA
The DNA here is from genome assembly GCF_056398325.1 of Paenibacillus sp. 01T443. Classification (NCBI taxonomy): domain Bacteria; kingdom Bacillati; phylum Bacillota; class Bacilli; order Caryophanales; family Paenibacillaceae; genus Paenibacillus; species Paenibacillus sp. 01T443. The sequence continues at coordinate 14,577 of NZ_JBFTPE010000037.1, read as the reverse complement.
ATTGAGATTGTTGTAGCCGACAGAAAGCGCGATAGAAGAAATCTTCTCATCTGATGATTGAATTCGTTCTTGTGCGAGGAGCATTCGGTAAGCCATTAGGTATTCTGAAAATTTCATTTCGGATTCTTTAAGAAATAATTGTCCAAGATAGGTACTGTTCATCTGGAAGCGCTCTGCCACTGATTTTAAGGTGATATTCTGAGCATACTCTGTCTTGATCATCAGCAGAATGCGGTTGACCAGCTTGGATAAGCTGTCATAGTTTACACCCAGTACAGGATCCTTGTTCAAACTCTCGCAGCTAATATTACCTATCGTACCACCCAGATCTTCAACAATAATCTTCTCAATAACTTGCTGCAGCTTTGTACGATCTACAGGCTTGAGTAGATAGTCTTTGACACCACAGCGTATGCCTTCTTGGGCATACTTGAATTCACTATAGCCGCTCATAATAACATATTTCGTAGGGATTAGGAGCTCGTTGAGTCTGTGGATCGTTTCATAGCCAAGATTCTTACCAACGCAGACATCAAAAATTGCGACATCTGGCTGCATGTCTACAACCTTGGACATGGCAACCTCCGTAGATTCGCAGGTTTCGATCCGACTGAAGCCGTATCGTTTCCAGTCCAGGATTCGCTTCATCCCCTCCAAAATCTGAGGTTCGTCATCCATGATCAGCAGTTTGTACATGTTCAGTCACCTCTTTTGAAATCCGTACAGAAATCTTAACTCCAGCTTCCTCATTATTCTCAATCTGAATAGAAAAGCTTTTCCCATAAAAGAAGTGAAGCCTTGTGTATACATTGCGTAAACCGATACTCTCGGAAGAAGTATCATCATTATTGGACAGTGTGCTTCGCACTGAATGTAAACGCTCCGCATTAATACCACAACCGTTATCCACGAATTCTAATACATAATGCTCTTCAGCTTCCCAGCCATTAACTACATACAGGTTAAACTCATTACTAGCGCTAAAGCCATGGATGAAAAAATTCTCAGCCAAAGGCTGCATCCAGAATTTCACGGTAGGGATTAAGAGTAACATCGGCTCTACATTGACTTGATAAAAAAAACGTCCTGGATACTTAAACTCCATAATCTCTAAGTACTTCTGTAGTAATTCCAGCTCACTTGCAATAGAAATAATATTCTCCTTTTTGACAATTTCACGATAGAGCGCGCCTAAGGTAGCAATTGCATCAGCGGTGTCCCTGTCCTGGTTAACAAGAGCAGTGGAGCGGATAACCTCTAACGTATTGTAAAGAAAATGAGGGTTAATTTGGTTTTGGAGCGCTTTCATTTCAGTTTCTTGCTGCTTTAGTTTAAGCAAATATTCATTACGGATATGCTTATCTAACTGCTGAATCATATCGTCTAATTCCCTTGCGATCATGCCGTATTCATTTCGACGATAACGGGCAGGGCGATTAGGTGTAAAATTGGCTGTTTTCACGCGTCCAATCGATTGAATAATGCGATGCAGGAAGCGGGAATCATCCCGCATATTGTACACAATGAGCAGTAGTACACTAATCATAGTCGCTAATACGATCAGAAAGATGGTGATTAGCATTCTGGCATGCTGACGAATCAGCATAGATAAATCAACGATGCTAACGAATTTGAAATTGAACTTGGTGGACGGAAAGGTGATAAAAAATATATGCTTAAAAAAACCCTTTGAAATATAACCATGACTGCGTCCATTCGCCGTCGCCAGACGGGATAATTCCTTCAATTCTTGGTCCTGTCCATTACCGATAAGGTAGATCTCACCAGAAGCACTGACTGCAGCAGCCTTTCCAAATCGATAATTTTGTATAGATTTAAAGATTTGATCACTGCTGACCAAGAAGCGCAGCTCCCCTAATTCCTTAGAGCCCAGTGTTGGATCCGATAGTTTCTTGCGATATACGAATCCCTTTAGAATTGTATCGTGAAAAGCTTCATCTGTATTTGGAAGACCGAACATGAAGCTTGCAATTCCGTTATCGTTAAAGCGTACGACATTGCCATACTGGTTGGTATGCAGACTAACCTGCGTTATTTCACCTTGCGCCCAGCTGTACAGATAGGTTTTAATATCCTCTGGGAAGGATACCAACGGCTGTGAGAATTGGCTGTTTTGCAGACTATTGGTTAAGTAGCCTTCAGCACTGTTGCTTAAGAAGCTGCGAGCATCATCCATCAGACTATGATTGGAGTATATACGCTGCATGTAAGCCTCAATTCGGTCGGCATCATACTGCAGCTCATTCTCTATACCAGCGAAAGCATTAGCAGCCTCTAAACGGGCATCACCAACCCATTGATTCAGCAGCATTGCACAGGTCAGAATGCCAAGTGTGAGTCCGATGGTCACGACGAAGATGACATAGGCAATAAACTTGTAACGATAAATTTTGATTTGTAAAAAAGAGCTCATCCGACACCTCAATTGCAGCAGCATGCTCTAAAGTAAGCGTTTACCCTACCACTTTAACATGATTAAGCAAAGCTTCATAGATAGCAAGAAAAAAGCATCCCATACAGAGGTATCTCAATAAGGGATGCTTATTTATCTTACTTGAAGTAATTATTAATTTGCTCTTGAGCAGCTTTCATAATCGTGTCCATGCCAGCTGACTTTAATTCAGCAGTAATCTTCGGAATCATTTTCTCCGGATCGGATGCACCTGTAATGAGTTCATATTTGTATTTATCCCATACCGATTGGCAATTCGCGACTTCTGTCTGAAGATTGCTGATGTCCAGTGCGAAACCTAGTACAGTGGAAGATGTCGCTGCGTCATTTAGCTTTTTAACCTGATCCCATTGATCCTCAGGAGCACCTTTGGTAACCGCTAAATTAAAGAAGGTTCCTTGGGAGTAAGCGGCCAGCGGCCAAGTATCGGAAGTACGCTCGATTACCTTTTCGCCATCGACATTTTTGTAGTCTACATCTAACTCACCGAATGCCAGCATATTGCGCAGTTTTGGATCTGTGTTGACCAATTCGAGATACTTCAATGCTTCCTTCTTATATTTCGAATTCGCAGAAATCGCGTTCAGGGAGCCTTGGATCGTGCTCGTTGTATAAATAGGTCCGAAGTGCTGAACCATATCATATTTTTCAACAGCATCATTGATTTGCCAGCTTACTTCTGCACCTGGAAATGCCTGAGCTGCAAAGAATGGTCTGCCTTTGTCGTTCTCTGTTTTAGTCGGAGCATCAGGGTTGATGATGCCATCCTGATACCATTGATGCAGGAGCTTCAGATCGGCCATAATATCAGGCTGCTCGAGAACAGAGACAACCGTGCGTGATCCATCGTCAGCTTTTACGCCAATTGGAGAGAAGCCTAGCGTTAAATCGTCATAATTGTTAAAGAAACCGTTCAAGCCTTCGCCTTGTGTCATTGGCAATGGGTAGAAGCTCTTGCCTTCGCCAGATTTTATACTGTGCAGAGGTTTATCAAGGTCCTGCAGTGTTTTGATGTTGTTGATATCGATATTGTATTTTTGCACGTATTTATCATCGTACACCCAATATTGCGTTAGTGCTGAATCCTTATAGGTGGGAACGGAATAATACTTGCCGCCAATTTTCGTGCCATCCCATACCTTTTCAGGAATCAATTTGTATAATTCAGGTGTTTCACTTTGAACCAGATCAGTGATATCGGCAAAAGCCCCCATGGTCACTTGCTTGCTGTATTTACCGCTGTTTGTGAACATAATGTCGAATGGTTCGCCAGTATTAACAATCGTGTTTATTTTGGTGTCCCATTCACCCCAGCTGGCTACCTTGATGTCAATTTTTACACCAATCTTCTCAGCTGTGTATGCATTCATGGCATCGATAGCTTTGCTGAAGTTATTAGGTACTTGGCCGCCTATGGTCCACCAGACCAACGTCGGAATATCCTTACTTGGTGCTTCGGTGTCCTTTGGTGTGTCTGTAGTTGTCGGAGAACCATTTGTTGCAGATGGAGAGTTCGAGCCGGAGCAGGCTGCTAAGGCAGTCACCAGTAGTGTGAGAATACAAAGCATAGAGATGAGCTTCCAAGATTTCTTCATTTCATTTCCCCCTTATTGAAGTTGTTTCACCGTAAGAGTTGTGCAGTGATCTATCATAAACCAAGCTAGCTTGGCTTATTTCGTTGATTATCCTTTGACAGCGCCGATCGTAAGTCCGGAAATGAAATATTTCTGGAAGAACGGATAGGCGAAGGCTACAGGCAGAACAATGATAATGGCTACGGCCATGCGGGCAGATTCCTTCGGCATCGTTGCGACGAGCACGGCATAGCTAACGCCCATACTTGCGGCATTCTTGGCAAGCGCATCCACATTGCTCATTAAGCTATTTAACAGTGCCTGCAGAGAATATAGGTTCTGGTTGTCGATATAGAGCATCGATTGGAACCAGTCATTCCAATAAGAAAAACAGAGGAACAGTCCGATTGTTGCTATGACCGGCAAGGAGATCGGTAGGATGATAGAGAAAAAGATTCGCAGCTGGCTCGCGCCATCAATTTCAGCAGATTCAATCAGCCCATCCGGAATCGTACTTTTGAAGAAGGTTTTGCAAATGATAACGTTGAACGATGAGACGGCCAGCGGAAGAATAAGTGCCCAGACGCTATCTTTTAGTCCTAATAGATTTGTATTAATGAAGTAGCTGGATACCAAACCGCCATTGAATATCATGGGGATGAATACGACCCAGGTCAGAAAGCCATTCAGCTTGTAGGTTGGGCGAGAAAGCACATAGCCCATGGAGGTGGTAAGCAATACACCGAGCACAGTACCAGCCGCAGTAACAAGAGCGGATACGCCGAGCGCCCGCAGAATCATCGTTCCCTGCTTGATTACATAGGCGTAAGCCTCTCCTGACAAAGCAACTGGCAACAGATGATATCCTGTCTCACGTATGGAGTCCTCGCTGGAAAATGAAATGGATAGAACAACAACTACTGGTATGACGCAGATCAGCGCCAAGATGATAAAAATCAAGTTGAAAAAGACGTTTACAACTTTGCTTGTACGGTTAAATTTCTCAAGGCCTGTTTCGTAAGTCGTTCTCGTTGACATGGTCATACCTCCTTACATCATCGCGCTATCAGGATCAATTTTGCGAACAATCCAATTAGCGATTAGAATAGTTGCACAACCTAGAACAGACTGTACGAATGCGGCAGCAGCTGCCATCCCCAATGTAGCGGATTTCAGTTGTTTATACACCATGACATCGATGGTGGTAGACACGTTGAACAGAGAATTGGAATCTCGCGTGACCTGATAGAACAAGCCAAAATCGGTGTAGAATATACGTCCAACTGCCAAGATGAACAGCATGACGATAACTAGTTTGAGCATTGGCAATGTAATGTATCTCGTCTGCTGCCAAAGGGAAGCGCCATCAATAACAGCTGCCTCATAATAGGTGCTGTCAAGGCTTGTGATGGTTGCCAAATAGATGACCATACCATAGCCTAAGCCTTTCCAGATATTTAAGAGAATCAGAAAGTAGGGCCAGTATGCTGGCTCCATATACCAGTTAACAGGATCGCCGCCCATATTGACGAGCATTTGATTGAGAATCCCTTTATCAAAGCTTAGGAACGCCCAGCCTACAGCAGATACGACAACCCAAGATAGGAAATAGGGGAGGAACATCATCGTCTGATAGACTTTACTTGCTTTGCGGCTGTGGAGCAGTCCAATCATAATGGCGAGTAGGACGGGTAACACAATGCCTAGGACGATAAAAATAATGTTGTATCCAATGGTGTTTCGAATAATGATCCAAGCGTCATTCGACTTGAATAAGAATTCAAAGTTTTTGAAGCCTACCCAAGGACTGTTAAATACATTGCTCAAGAACCCGCCGCTAATTCTGAAGTTTTTGAAGGCAATAATGATCCCGAACATAGGTAAGAAACAAAACAGTATGTACCATATCGTCGTAGGCAATGCCAAGATGGTGAGTTCCGTATCCTGCTTGTGCCAACGGATTCGTAAGCGCTTTCTTTTATCTTGAAGTTCAACTGTCGATTTCATGCCTTACACTCCTTTCAGTGTCTTCTCGGTTGTATAGCACTTGTTAGGTTCATTGTATAATAGGAGGATTCGATGCTTCTAGATAACAAACTTGATACTATAGTCAACAAACGTTAGATTCGAAAAATTCTGTCACAGAACATGTGTGCTATTCCACTATATGGATGCGATCTTATTGTATACAGTAGGGTCACCAGTCAGCGATTTTGATTTTCTTGAAAATAATGAATAGAAAAAAAAGCCCTCCTAGTCTCTTTACGAGATTGAGGAGGGCTATTTTTTAGAATCTTCTGGCTCCTGAGCTAAGGGATTGTTCTGCAATTTGAATTAATGCTCTTGTGATGTTTCCACCAATCGTACCTGCATCACGAGTAGTCATATTCCCATTGTAACCATCTGGAGACCATTGAATTCCAAACTGTTGTGCTACCTCATATTTCAAGTGATCTAGTGCTGCTTGTGCTTGTGGAACAACTAAACTTTTTCTGCTCATGTATGTTCACTCCTTAATTGGATGTAAAGTTATTTTGTGGATTTTTTTTCTTTTTATACATCATTTTTGCACTGCGGAAGAGGTAGGGTGAAGAGCCGTTCAAAATCTTTACTCACATTGAAGTGGTGAGATGTTTTTTTTCAAGATTTCCAACCCAGTTTCTAATTCCTCCAATGATTTTGTAGAAGCAAGTGCTACACGTAAAAATTTGTTCGGCACACTGGCACCACTCAGAAATCGGTCCGAGTGGAAAACGCGGAGGCCTTGGTTTTGCAAGGAGCTCTCTATTTGTACTGCAGAGCCGTGGATCGATATCGGCAGCCACCTGTAAAAACTTAATGGATGACCATTGCTTGGGGCTTGAGGGAAGTACGTTGAAAAAATACGATTCGCCGCCTGCGCCAGCTTCTTTTTTTCCTCAACAATCTCCATCGCTCTCCCAGACAAAATGAGCTCGGTTATGATCTCCGCATCCAATGAAGAAGTCTTGACATTGATATTAAAAATGGCTTTTTCGATCCTCTCTTTGAAGTTCTCACCGAACACAATGTATGCAACTCGAAGCCCGGAACAAAGAGACTTGGAGGTGCTGCAAATATAGATGGTTTGATCTGGCAGAAGTTTAAACATGGGAATCATATAATCATCGAAACTGCCTGCTGTCAAAAAAGCATGAATATCATCTTCAATTAAAATTAAATGACGATCGCGAATAACGTCAGCGAGTTCCTTTTTTCGTTCCACTGACATCACTACCGTTGTGGGATTCGAACAAGAAGGCATAAGAAAGATGCCTTGGATATCCAGCAGTCGGCACTGAGCATCAAGCTCACTAGGCAGCATGCCATGTTCATCACCCAGAACAGGAACCAATTGAATCCGATACATTTTCGAAATTTCTATAAAATTCGAATAGGTGAATACATCGACCGCAATACGATTTCCCGGTTCGAATAATGCGAGTAACGTAATAGCGAGCGCGTTTTGTGCACCTGAAACAATAGCTATATGCTCTGCTTCCGATTGGATCCCAAACGCCTTTATCCAACTTAGCCCCGCCATTTTATGGTGTGGTATGCCAGTTGGATCATTGTAATTAAGCAGCTCCTCCAGATAGCTTTTCTCCATCACTTTCTTGGCCGCTAATGCTACGTGGGAATTACTTTGTTCAAATGAAGCAACAAATCCAAGATCAATGCAATTAACGGCGGTTTTGTCCTTAGAAATGGTGACGGAACGCGCAGCATTAGGCGATACGAACGTGCCGCTGCCGGTAATCGCATAGATATATCCTTTTGTTTCGCAGATTCTGTAGGCACGTGTAATTGTCGTAAAGTTCACATCTAAAAAATCAGCCAACTCTCGTTGAGGCGGTAGCTTAGTACCAGGAGCCAAAAAACCATTTGTTATTTCTTGCTCCAATAATGAGGCTAGGGATTGATAGATAGGGCGTTTCAAGGCGTTTTTATCAGGTCTCCATGACATTGGGTAATCAACGAAGGAATTAATCGGCATATGATACCTCACGAAATTGTAATACATACAATTATATCGTTGATTGTATGGATTTGCACTGTTAAGATTGCTGAAAAGTAATTGAATTAAGGAGATTTGAGCAAAACATGAAAAACAAAAGTGACCTTTATATGGCATTTCGTGCAGCTGTTCCCTCTACAATGCCCATATTAGCAGGGTTTTTATTCTTGGGCATTGCATATGGGATTTTTATGAACGTTTCGGGCTTAAATGCGGTGTATGCGATTCTTATGAGTCTATTGATATTCGCAGGCTCAATGGAATTTGTTGCTGTCAATCTGTTGCTTGGAACATTTAACCCATTAGGTGCATTAATGCTCAGTTTAATGGTAAACGCACGTCATTTGTTTTATGGGATATCTATGCTTGAAAAATACAAAGGAACTGGCATGAAAAAGGTTTAGTTTATTTAATCTTTGGTCTTTGTGATGAATCCTTCTCCATTAATTACACAGCAGAAATCCCCCAAGAGGTGGATAAAGGATGGTATATGTTTTTCGTCACGCTGCTTAATCATTTTTATTGGGTGTTAGGAGCTGCTATAGGTGGGATTTTTGGGTCGCTCGTTCAAGTCAATATGGAGGGTCTTGAGTTTGTCATGACGGCGCTATTCGTCGTGATCTTTATTGAGCAGTGGATGAAGGAGACAAAGCACCATAGCGCAATATTGGGGTTAGTGGTATCGCTTCTATTTCTTATTGTGTTCGACAGTAGGAACTTCATCCTCCCAGCCATGATCAGCATTCTCTTCTTGCTTACTTTGATGAGAAAGCAGCTAGAAAGAACAGGTGAGCGCGCATGACAATGACGTTGTTTGAACAGATGATCACTATCGGATTGGTCGTTTTGGGGACTATGATGACTAGATTCATTCCATTTATTTTATTTCCTTCTGGTAGATCTACTCCACTATATATACAGTATCTTGGAAAACTACTGCCGGCAGCGGCACTGGGGTTGCTGGTCATTTACAGTCTTAAAGATATTGACTTGTTCTCCGGTAACCACGGTATACCAGAGCTAATATCCGTAACAATCGTTGCTTTTCTCCATATTTGGCGAAGAAACATGCTTTTATCCATTGCAAGCGGAACGATCGTCTATATGTTATTGATTCAAATGGTTTTTTAGCATTATCTATTTAGGAAATGGGGAACAATAGCTTTAGTACGAGGGCTAATTACGAATAAATTGACGAGTTCTTGGTGCCGCTGAGATGGTGCAAAGAACAGGTGAGGACCCCTATGAACTAAGAAGAAAGAGGAATGTCCACCAGACGAATACTCTCAATGTCCACCAGTAGCCATATTATAAAGTATACATATGCGCAATACGAGATGTCTAATTAGGCGAGAATAAACCCAAGCCGGAGCTAAGCTTGGGTTTTCGCATTGCACATATGGATGTTCATCTGTTTTCCGTGATCAACCTCTTTTAGCACCGAGTCTCTCGACTTTCTGTAACTTTTGATCCAGCACCTCTCTAGTCTTAAACTTAACCATTGGGATAACGGTGGTTTTTACAGGTTTGATGCCGATGTAATGCAGAATGTTGCTCTTCATAATAGAGATGTTGGCCCTTTTTAAAAATAGATTGTAGTACCAGAGTGGAGTATCCATCGTCACGATGAGGCGCGCTGTTTTCCCCTTAAGCAGCGGCTTGGTCAATAAAGAATTAGGTTTGGATATGAAGGCGAAGCCTGGTAGAAGCACCCGGTCGAAGAAGCCCTTCATGATCGCCGGCATGGAGCCCCACCAATTAGGATAGACGAATACAAGATGATCTGCCCAGCGGATCGTCTCCTGCGCAGCTACTAAATCAGGCTCTAAATCCGTACGCTTATGGTAGCCGTACTTCAGATTGGGAGTGAACTCGATCTGTCCGAGATCAATGACACGAACTTCCGCTCCACTGCTTTTTGCACCTTTTGTATAGGCTTGTGCTAGCGCGTTGCAATAGCTTTCAGGATATGGGTGTCCGATGATTACAGCAATGTTATTTTTCATTTTAATCCTCCATGGTATGATAGTTATATTGCAATGATACGTCCTCAAGAGGTTGCGAAAAATGACGAAAAACGCGAAAAAGTTGATCATTCGCGCAATGGAAGGAAGAGGTTGAATGAACAGGGATGACGTATCCGTCTCTCTTTTGTTACCAATAATGAAGACGATGGCGCTTGGCGGGTACGATTGGGATTCCTTTTGTGCTTACGCGGGGATGGATGCCGATTTGCTCCGAAGTCCTGAAGCTCGCATCGTTCAGGGTGACTTTGATAATATTATCAAGGTAGCTGCCCGATATATCGGAGATGATATGTTCGGGCTTCATCAGGGCCAGCGGATGAGCATTTCTGATTTAGGGGTTCTTGGCTACGTCATGCTGCATTCCAAGACTTTGGGAAAAGCGCTATCGGCTTATCAGAAATATAACATCATCGATTGCAGAGGCTTAAACGTCGACATTGAGGTTCAGGGTGCGGATGTCGTCATTTCCATGTTTCTCAGCGACTCGCTGGAAGATCCCAGCCGGCACTTCGTAGAGGCGATGATGGCCTCCTCCTATCAGACGCTGCTTGCGTTAAGCTGTCGAGCTCTCCCCATTAAAGAGGTTCGATTCATGCACGCCCCGCCGTCGCAGATCGAAGAGTATGAGGCTGTATTTGGGATTATGCCGCTATTCCATCAGAAAGCCAATTCACTGCGGTTCGGCAAAGAGATACTTGACTATTCAATTATTAGTTCAGATTCGCGGCTATTAGATGTCTTTCAAGCGATGGCCGAGGAGGTTAGAGCAAAGCTTTCCTCAGGTTACTCCGATCTGACGAGCAATCTGAACAAGTGGATCATCGAATGCATGCCATCCCATTTTCCGAACCTGCAGGAAGCGGCCAAGGAGTTCTTGATGAGCCCTAGAACTCTGCAATCACGGCTAAAGGAGGAGAATACTTCGTATAACCGATTGGCCAATGAGGTTCGCAAGGAGCTCGCAATCCGTTATTTGGCACAGCCGGAGTATACGATTGGAGAGATTGCCTATTTGCTGCATTTCTCCGAGCCCAGTGCGTTCCAGACGACTTTCCGGAAATGGACGAATTTGACGCCCGGAGAATACCGTCAGCGCGAGCGCGAGGGAGTTAGCTCGGGGCGGTTCTAAGGCATGCGGCGCCGCGACACAGCGCTTCGGCCTTTTTTAATATTGAAATATCTCATGATCCGAAAAGATTCTCGCTAAAAGCTGCGTATATCGCGGCTTTTATTATTATTGGACAATACATTCTTGGCGTGTACTTGGGGAAGAATTTATGCACGACTATTGACGGAAGAAAATATAGTTCCAGACTGACGATGCTCATTAAGCTAACGGGCAGTTTAGTTGAATAAGAAACGTGTTACATTAACTTGTTAAGGTTGCATGATACGGTTCCTTGATCGCGCAACTTATCAGTTGCTTATTCTTGACAAGCAACCACAGGGTTGCTTATAATCGATATATGAAATGGGACAAAGATGCTATATTCAAAGCACTTGGCGACTCGACTCGGCGACTTATATTAGACGAACTATCCGAACGCAGCGAGATGACGTTGTATGAACTAACGGTACGTCTCATTATGAAGCACGAACTTGCTATTTCGCGACAGGCGATAGCTAAACATCTTTCTGCATTGGAAGGTGCAGGGCTCGTCAAATCAGAAAAAAAGGGAAAATTTCGAGTGGTTATTTTCAATAACGAACCACTGAAAAATTTGCTGAAAGGATGGATAGAGTAATTTTAATTAACTACTTCTGACGAATGTATGGGACTTTCTGATTGGAGCCAGATTGTTAGCAGAGCACCAACGTTACAAATATCAAAGGAGGCAAAATCATGATGAAAATCATTGTTACCAGTCTATTCGTTCAAGATCAAGACAAAGCATTGGGGTTTTATACAGAAACGCTGGGCTTTGTAAAAAAGCATGATGTTCCTATGGGGAAATTTAGGTGGATAGCACTTATTTCTCCCGATGAGCCAAATGGTACCGAGCTTATACTCGAACCGAATGAACATCCTGCCGCTAAGGAATATCAAAAGAAGATATTTGCCGAAGGCGTCCCAGCAACAATGTTTGGCGTTGCAGATATTCATAAAGAGTACAATCGATTATTGGAAAACGGCGTGAAGTTTACTATGGAGCCGACAAAAATGGGCGAATTCACAATAGCTGTCTTCGACGATACATGCGGTAACCTAATTCAGATTATTCAGAAATAACTTTATAACGAAATATCGGCACTTAAAAGAAAAGGAGTAAAAATAACAGATATTTCAGACGCTGGCCATGGTTTGAATTTTGAGATCCCGACGGTCACAAGCTGCATGTAATGGAGATATAAGTAGGTTAAGCTAACGGGACATGATAATTCAATAACGTCAAGGCTGCCAAACGGCAGCCTTTTCTCAACTAACGGGAGACGTTAGTTAACACTTTATTTTCTGCTGACATCTGTTTCGAATTAATTTTATTTGGTTGACCGGACTGTAAACATCCTGTAAAATTTTGTTAAGTGTATACTTTAAGGTAATGAACTTACTTAAAGGTAAGGGGATGATTTATCAATGATTCATCAGCTTGAATGTCCAGTGGAGACAATCATTCATGTTCTAGGTGGCAAATGGAAACCAATGATTTTATGGCATTTGATACAATCCAATAAGCGATTCAACGATCTGGAAAAGCTTATACCTGATGTTTCCCAAAAAATGCTTTCACAACATCTACGGGACTTGGAACGAGAAGGCATAATCGATAGAACGGTCTACCCCACCGTCCCTCCAAAAGTAGAATATTCCCTTAGTGAATATGGCAAAACATTGATTCCTGTAGCAGAAGTCATGTGTGCTTGGGGAGAAAACCATAATAAGCGGAAATATGAAGAACCTGCTTCTTAAAGATGGTTCAATTAATTTGTACACTAATTCAAGCTCTCATAACAAAAGCTGCCACGGGATTTGACCTGGCAGCTTTTTCTCATTTACAGTCAGCATTCCTATCCCTTTCTGCTTAAGCTTACTTTTAAGTAAGTACCATACATTAAAGTGGGTTCTTATCAAGATTTTGAAACGATGCTACGCTTGAGTCAATCCAAAGATGAAATATCGGGAGCATTTATAAAAGGAGGAAAAAATGATGAAAATTATTGTTTTCGGAGCAACGGGAAATACAGGGAGAAGAGCGCTGGAGCAAGGGGGTAAAATGGGACATGAAATGACAGCATTCGTGCGAAACTCTGAGAAGTTTTATGAACAGCAAGGCGAGCATTCCGCAAAACATGTGAAGGTGATCGCGGACGATATCATAAACCCAGTAAGCGTCGGCGAGGCGCTCTCACATCAAGACGTCGCTATTATTGCTGCCGGCCATGCAGGTCAAGGAGATGAGTTCATTCGTCTCGTTGATAACATTATAAGCCAATGTGAAGTCCACCCTAGTTTTTCTGGGAGGGTATGGGTAATGGGAGGTGCCGGCCTGCTGGATATTCCATATACTGATCTCATTGGCAACAATCTGCCCGGATTCCCACCCGCGTATAAAAATCACAACCGGAATTATGAACGACTGCTGCAGTCTGAGCTCGATTGGTCAATTATGTGTCCGGGAACTATGATTGATTCGATAGAGCCTCCGGCGTTGGTTCATCTAAATGTGACAACGGAAACCTTACCCATATCAATTCCGAAGACGATTAAGGAATTTTCCGAGGCCGATATAGCCGGTTACTTGTTCAGCCGGCTTCAAGAGCTGGATGTTGCTTATGATGATGTCGTGAAATGCATGCTGGACCATATCGAGCTCGGAGGGCCTTTTAAGAGAAAAAGGGTCGGTCTCGCCTATCAAAGCGATATTCCGGTGCGCTAAGAGCAAGAAGGAGATGGTCAGTTTGTTTGGATGGCTCCTCGTTTTGCATATATTGGCTTCTATCGCGGTAATCGGTCCCTCTTTCGTGATACCCGTCATTCGAAGGTCCGCTAGAACCGCCGGCCAGTTGCGCTTTGCATTGCCACTGTTAAGGTTCTATAGTTCGAACAAGAGGTTACGATAACGGGTACGATAGTTTTAAAAAAAAGGGTTCCGCATATTAGTCATGCATAATATGTAGGACCCTTTCTTTTCTTTGGATACTTTTACATTATTAAGCTAATGGGCAGTTATCTTAAATGACTTGTGTTAATGTATGGATGATAATGTAATTTAATAAAGGGAGAGGAAGCAATGTCACAATCACTTATCTTTGATATGGACGGAACACTATTTCAAACAGATAAAATTTTAGAAATATCACTCGAAGATGCTTTTAATCATTTAAGGTCAAAAAATGAATGGGATACAGTAACGCCTGTTGATAAATACCGTGAAATAATGGGCGTACCTTTACCAAAAGTTTGGGAAGCTCTGTTACCCAATCATTCTAATGAAATAAGAGAACAAACTGATGCATACTTTCTAGAAA
>NZ_JBFTPE010000036.1:0-38926 GCF_056398325.1 Paenibacillus sp. 01T443 | reverse complement strand
TAATCTCCTCATGATCTCTTCTGTAAATAACGTACGATTTAATTTCCCCATATTCTTATCCGCTCCCTCACCATTACTCTGATTAAAACACAAAAGACCCATAAGAGGGCACTTTTTTTCAAAGTGTCCTTCTTATGGGTCACAGTTCAATTGATGGCCGGGGCTGCTTTATGTTATCTTTCAAGGAGTTCAAGGAAAAGGAGGCCGCTTTCATGACGATTATTGCTAAAGCCTTAGAAGCTCTTTTTAGGGAGAACGCCGATCCGGAAAAAGCTTTGCCGATGGAGGCGTACATGCGCGGCCAATTCGTATTTCTTGGTATTAAAACGCCGGAGAGGACAGCGCTGCTGCGAGCATTTTGGAAGCAGTACGACAAGCCGAAGGGAGAAGAGCTGCTTGAAACTGCGGAGTATTTGTGGCAGCTGCCCGAGCGTGAGTTTCATTACGCAGCGATGGGCTTGCTGGAGAAATACGGCAAGGAGGCCTTGCCTTCACATATTGATCGGCTGGAGCGCTGGATAACGACGCATTCTTGGTGGGATACGGTCGATTTTGTGGCTTCCCATTTAGTCGGCTATCAATTCTCGAAATACCCGGAATTAATCGAAGCGTACACGGAACGATGGATTGTATCGGAAAATATGTGGCTGCGGCGCACTGCTTTATTGTTTCAACTGAGATTCAAGCATCATACTGACACGGAGCGTTTATTCGATTATATACGTCTTACGAAGGATGAAAATGAATTTTTTATACGCAAAGCGATCGGCTGGGCGCTTCGGGAATATGCAAAAACCGATGCAGCCTGCGTGCATCGGTTTTTGAAAGAAACTTCGCTCTCGCCGCTCAGCAAGAAAGAGGCTTTGAAGCATTTTTCCGGCTTATAGCCCTTTATGCTGACCAAGCTGCTGCTTCGTCGAAGCATAATACAGCCATGAGGCTGCGATGGCGAATACGGCAATTATCCCCATGCCCCAGAAGATGTTAGCGAAAGCACGGCTTAGCGGCAGCTCGCTCTGTGCGGATAGAATGATACCGCTAATCGCGACGCTAAAAGCACCGCTAATGAATTGGGACAGCTGGAACAAGCCCATGCCTGCGCCTACATGCTCGCCTGGCAATATTCTCGACAGCTCGTTGGACACGCCTGAATTTAAAGCAGAGAAACCAACGCTCATCAAAATATAAATGGCCATGACAGCATAGATGGAGAGATCTGCGAAAAGAGCAAAGGACACGGCTGCTATGAGCAAAGGCCATGGCGCTACACGAAGCAGCACGCTGTTGCCGTAACGATCAATGATTTTGCCTATTCGGCCTGAGGCCAGCATGGCTACAAGCGCTCCCGGAAAAATAATGAGGCCGGCTTGGCCAGGCGTGAGCTTGAATAAGTGAATGAGCACCTGCGGCAGCAAGAACAGCGTAGCAAAGTTATTAATATACGAGATAATGCCGAGCGAAATCAAACGGATATATCTCTTGTTGCGGAATAAAGTAGGCTGGACGAACGGATTCAAAGCCCGATTGATTCGAATCCAAAATAAGATCAGCGCGGTAACTCCGACGATAAGCGCAAGCCAAAAATGATTGGTTATAAAGAGCAGAACTCCCGTGGAGCCGATGCCGACAAGGGCTGCGCCAATGACATCGAAGGATCCCTTGTTTGAAGCCTCATCCGGCAGGAGACGATAGAATACCGGGATCAGAAGCAGCGAGATGCCGGTTACGATGAACAGGTCGTTCCAGCCGAAGTACTGGGTAATTGCGCCGCCGATTACAGGTCCAAGCCCTAGTCCAAGCGAAGCGGCCGAGGTAATGAGCGCCATCGCTTTTCCGCGTCTCGCAAGCGGGATAAAACGTGTGATGAGCACAATGGTTAAGCTGAGCACTGAGCCGGCACCTGAAGCTTGAAAGAGCCGGGCTACAAGAAGCAGCACATAATGGTGACTAAAAAAACCGAGCACAGACGCTCCGCCCATCGCGATTAACCCAATGGTCAGCAAAAGTCGGATGGGCACAAAATCGGATAAACGGCTGAAGGTAATGGATGATATGGCAAAGACAATCGAATAACCGGTTATAATCCAAGAAGCGGCTGAAGAAGAAAGCATGAATTCTGCCGTTACTTGAGGCAATGCCAAATTGAACATCATCGTGTTCATAATGACAATAATGATCGTTAAGCCTAAAAGAGGAATGACGAGACTGTCTCGAAAGGCAGGACGTTCCTCGGATATTAAAGGTGGAGCGGTAACTGCGGCAGTGTTTCTCATACAACCTCCAAAGGGAATATTTTTCTCTGTCTATATTTTCATTGTACGATAGTTATCGTACAATGAAAATATAGCATGGGCTATGTTATAATGCAATAAAAGAATGACGGGACAGGAGTGAAGGCGTTTGAAAATTTTATTTCATCCGAACCTAGAGGATATTGAGTTAACTTCCGTTTTGTATGCATTAAGCGATCCGATTCGTCTTCGTATTGTAACGACAATCGTGAAGAGCGGCGAACAGCCTTGCGGGCATTTTGAATTCACGGTTGCGAAATCCACGATGACTCATCATATCCGCACCTTGCGGGAGGCTGGCGTATTAAATGTTCGCAAACAAGGAACTCAACATTTTTTAACGCTGCGCACAGATGATTTGAATATCCGTTTTCCTGGGTTAATGGCAGCGGTCATACAACCCGAAACCCTTTAAGTGCATAATTCTGTTTATTTTCTCGGCCGTTTGCGCTAAAATAAAGCAGTACTTTGGCAACGAGAGAAGGAACAACTTTGGGTACGCGCAAGGGTTTAAAACTTCGTTTTGTATTAGTGCTGTTAGTAATAGGCTCCGTTCTTTTAACCGCCGCAATCGGCGGTTATTTTGCATGGACAACCAATAAGTCCTCATTGACAGAAGGTTATTTAGAAAGTAACTATCAGTATGCCAAAAAACTCTCATCCAATACGAATGAATTGCTGCAGATTATGCGCAATAATATTGACAACATTGCTGCAAGAGCAAGTAAACAAAGCGTATCGCAATCGGAATTGGACACTTGGTATGCTGCAAGCGAGCATTACTTTAATTCGATTCTTATTGTGAATAAAGACCGCAAGGTGGTTGCTGCCAGCTACATCAACGAAGGTGTCATTGCCGGTACGGAGCTGACCTCCTTGGCGACATATGAAGCCGTTCATCAGAAGAAGCCGCTCATTTCACAGCCTTATTTAGGATCATCAACTAAGCGTCTGCTCGTTCTGATTTCATCGCCTATCTTTAATGAACGCAAGGAATACGTTGGGTTTGTGTGCGGAACGATTTACCTCAATGAGAGCAACGCGCTAAATAAATTGTTAAGCGAACATTTTTACGGAAACGGTTCTTATGTGTATGTGGCCGATAAAAATGGGAATCTTATTTTTCATCCAGACAAATCGCGTCTTAATGAAACGGTGTCCACGAATGAGGTTATCAATTTAGCGATATCGGGACGAAGCGGGTCGCAGGAGATCGTGAATTCGCAAGGTAACCGGTATTTTGCCGGTTATGCGTATGAGCCTTTGACGGGCTGGGCCATCGTGGCGCAGACTCCCGCTGCTATCATTGACTATCCTTTAAGGGCGCTCGTTTGGCAGCTGCTATTTCGGTCTCTGCCGCTCTTTATCGTTATTTTGCTCATTGCTTGGTATGTTTCCAACTTGATATCCAAACCTCTTTTTGAATTGGCCGCTTTCTCGGAGGAAGCGATTTTGTCCACAAAGGCAATTCGCTCCAAAATGCCAAAAACGAACTCATATATTTACGAAGTAAGGCAGCTCAACCAAAGCATAAACAACCATTTTAACCTGTTGAACAAGGAGATTCGTTTGGATGGATTAACAGGCCTTGCAAATCGAAAGACCTTTGATTTAACAATTACGGAGTGGCTTTCGGACGCGATTCCTTTTGCGCTAATTTTACTTGATATTGATCATTTCAAAAAAATCAACGATCAGTTCGGCCATCTCATTGGTGACGAGGTTTTGACTTATACAGCCTCGAAAATAAGAGACTTTGCCGGAACCCATGATCTATGCTTTCGATACGGAGGCGAGGAGTTCGGCGTGTTGATAAAGTTCGGCACGATTCCGGCGGGAGTTCAAATGGCAGAAGGCTTGCGGAATGCCGTTGCTTCCGAAGCGAGCCCGACTGGCAGCCCGATCTTCGTTTCTATCGGTGTTTCCGTATCGGAAGGGAAGGCAGAGGGAGCTAAAGAATTGATTGAGATGGCAGACAAAGCGCTTTATCAATCCAAAACGGCAGGGAGAAACCAAACGACCGTTTATGAGCATATGACAACAGGACGGCATGACTGAGTGCCGTTCTGTTTTTGCGCAGGCTCATCGTAAAAGCATTGATGCGGTTGCAAGATTATGTATCATTCCCCCTTGTTTTGTGTTACGTTATCTGATCAAGAAGAGTCGCTTCGGCATTCAGCAGCACAGCAGAAAGCTGGTGACAGCTGCAAACGTAAAAAGGGGCTGGATGAATGGCATTGACGTTTTCATTTCAGACTTTTCCTCGGCTGGAAACCGAACGGTTTATTTTGCGAAAGTCGGAGGAACGGGATGTCGCAGATCTTTATGAGCTTTATTCGGATCCAGAGGTCGTGAGATATACACCGCTGCTGCCGCTTTCAGATCATGACGAAGCTTGGCAAGAAATGAATTGGCATCTTGAAATTTTCGCGCAGCAGGTGGGCATTCGGTGGTTGATCGAGGATAAGTTTTCCGGCAAGGTCATCGGAACCTGCGGATTTCTTCATTACGTAAAGGAATATGCCCGGACCGAAATAGGCTATGACCTGGCTCCCGGCTATTGGCGCAAAGGGGTCATGAGCGAAGCAGCAGCGCCGATTCTTGCTTTTGGATTTGAATGCATGAAATTACACTGCATCGAAGCAAAGGTAGACCCTGCTAATATGGCCTCCATCGGCCTGCTGGCAAAGCTGGGCTTTAAGCAAGACAGCGAGCTGCGGGAATATGAGCTGGAGGAGGGGCATGTCGTGGAGCTCCTTCGGTTTTCCATGCTGCGTAAGGAATATAGACTCTTCCATATGCTGTAACGCCTTTCGCAAAGAAGGCTTACAGCGTATAATAGGAGGAAAGCGGTTTTTGATTCGCAAAACCGAAAACCAAACTTTTAGGAGGTAACAACTATGTCCATCAGCAAGGCAAAGAAAGCAAGGCAAAAGCTGTCGCAGCAAGGACGCATGACGCCGGATGCGCTGCGAGGCAGCTGGCAGGGCGTCAATCCGACGATAAAACGCACACCCACTTTACAAGAGAAGCAAGCAAAACTAAATAAGAAATACCGAAGGAATCACGCGAGTTACAGCGATGGTTCCTTTTGTATTTATAAGGGGGAAATGAGGTGTGGCGAGGCTGGGTAAAGGGATATAATGTTTTGAAAATGAAAAAAAGGCAGCCGTCCAGCAGTGAAAACTGCTTTGTAGCTACCTTTTTTCATTAGCGCAAGTTACATTAAGAATGTACCGATAACAATCGATACCCCGATGATGATGGAACGAAGAAGCTGAGCGACTGCGAGGTTACCTTGCTCGATTTGCTCGCATACTTTAAAACGCGGCGTAAGAAAATCGAATAAAACATAGACGATACATAAAATGACGATGCCTATAGCGGACCAAATCAACATGGAAACCCAAGAATCGGAGCTGTACGATACCATCGCCACGATGATGCACAATCCAAGCAGCTTGCTGCCCATATACATGCCTGCGGCCTGATTGCCTTTGTTGATTTCCTCGGAATCGTTGTAACGGGTTAATTTACTGAATACAAATGCACCGACGCCTAAAATGACGAGCAGGAGAACAAGTCCGATTCCGACATTGCCGGCATTTTGCAAAAATTCATTCATTGTTGATCCTCCTTAAAGTTTTGTGAAGCAAAACTCGCTTCGAAAGCATACGCTTAAAGTTTTGTGAAGCAAAACTCGCTTCGAAAGCATACCGTTATTCCACGATGGCGGCGGGGCAATAGTACGCCATGTCACCCGTAATCTTGGAGCCGACCCGAGGCAGCAGGCCTGCGAAAGTGCCGCCAATGACGTAGGCTCCGGTTAATAAGTACCCCTGCAGGAGACCGGCTTCGGTATGTACCTCGACTTCCTCCATCATAACGCGCTGTTGATAAATTTTTTGCTGCTCGCCGTAGTACTGCTTGATTTCCTCTGCTTCGCCCTCATCCTCCTGATTGCCCCATTCCTCACTTTCAAGCGTTCCGTCTCCTGCGAAGAGAGTGGTTCCCTTTCCTTCGCGTCCCCAGTAGCTTTTGGCGACATAAGGGATATGCTGCTGTACGAATACGGTATTCTCGAAATAGGTGGGGAGGAGATACTTTTGAATGGTCTCCAGTTCCTCCACGCCAAAAAGCCGATGGCCGAGCAGCTCTGCGGATTGCTCGTTTCTCTCATATAGCGCCCAAATGAGCGCTATGAAGCCTTTGCTTTGCGTGAGGATGCTCTGCGGCGGATTGATCAGCGCCAGCCGGCCTTGCTCGACAAGCGCTATAAGCGCTTCACCGACAGGCAGTCCCGTTTCTTCCTCGGTATCATGAATCAAATACTCAAGAGGATAAAGACGGTATAAAATGTCGATGCGCTCGCCGTTTCCATACAATCCGTCACCCTCCACGATCACGAGCTGGTCCAGAGGGACAAAAATAACGGAAAAGCCAAGTTTGGAGATCATATTCATGATATATTCCGTATTGCATTTGTCCTCGACATGCCAATCATAGCAGGTGCAGGCGATCGTTCCGGTTAAGCCTGCGTTTTGATAATGATTAATCAGTCTCAGGAAAGCTTTCTCCAGCGCTTCGTCCATTCTCGCGGAAGCGGAGCGGTGCGCGGTGTGGCGGCTGATGATCTCGTTGCCCAAAAAGGCGGTTTCCGGAATGCCGGTCGGTGTATCGGTATTATTTTCTATACATTTCATGCCCTGCGCCGATAGGATCCAGTCCTGCCTGGATACCCCATGCCAAGGCGTTTCGATGCGTGCCGCTTGAATAAGGGAGGGATGAATGCCTAATTGTTCTCTTAAAAACGCATCTGGCAAATGCCGCTGAACAAACCGCAGCGCTTTCCAGTAAATACGGTCTACTAGCTCAGAGGCGGCTTGGAGCTCCTCGTATTCATCCGTTGTATACCCTGTTACCGATGGCAGGCAGTATTGCTTGCCATACATACGATGGTAAGGGATTCGCTCGGCTATCTCGCCTTGAAACAATTCTTCATGCGTTAATGAAAGCGGAATGACACGCTTCATAGATCAGCCCCCGCTGCTGCTCTTCAAGCCGGAGCTGCCGAAGCCCTTTGAGGAGCTGGATTTGTAGCCTGAAGATTTTTTATATGTTTTGCCGTTTGAGATATAGGTGCTGCCGCGGCTTGAGCCGTCATCATCGCAATAGCCGTCATTATCGTTATCCACGCACACACGCGAGCTCGACGTATTGCAGCCGCTCAGCGCAACGGGAACAGTGAGCATCAGAGCGAAGGCAAGCGCCTTCTGACTCCTCGCTTTTAATTTGGCGCCGGCTGCCATTGCTTTCTCATCGAACATCTAGAGGTTCACTCCTTTCAAAAAAACAACGATTTTGCTTCGGTCCATATCATAGACGGTATAGACCGTTTCATAGGTTTTCTGTTCGCTCACAATATAATGATCGAGCAGAAGCTGAGCAAACTCCAAAGGGCTGGCCGGTTCAAGAAGCGGCAGGGCGCAAGGATTAAAGCGGTAACCGTTCCAAAGCAAATATTCGACTTCCATATAAGGCGAGACGGTGACATACTCATGCAGGGCATTTCGAATGGCTTGACCGTATACCGTGTCATCAAATTCATTGTAGGGCTTCGCATAAATATGATGGCGCTTACCGTCCTCGCATTCATTCGCCGTATGCTCGAACAGAGCATTGCGGAACACGGTCGCATTCACCAGCTTGCGTACAAAAATATCATCTCGCGTTACGGCTGCTTCGGTAATGGTTCGTTCGACGCGTTGATCCTGCTCGGACCATTCCAGGTAAGTCAGCAGGTTATTCACAACAATTACCGCCTTTCTGATCTAATCTTGGTGATGGTCTCGTCATTAGAGATCACGAACAAGCGGGCAGCGTTCGGGATCTTTTCTTCAAGCTTGCGGTTAATGCCCATATCGGTGCGATCCGCAATGAGCGTAGCCCCTTTGCGGAGCAGCGCTAGGAAGGCATCGCCATATGTCCCCCAACGGGGGTCAACGGAAACTTCAAATACGTCCTCGCCATATTTTCTGCTAAGCAGCTGCATAAAGATATCAACGTTGCCTTCCTTTAATGCCGATCTTACCGCCAGCCTGGAAACGGCATCATGCGATAAAATAAAATCATTTACTTGTACGTGGCGGAAATTGAGAATATGCTTCTCCAGCACGATTTCTACCGTCGTATGAACCGCGGGAGCGGCCTGCTCGATGCTGGAAGCGATGAGCAGCGATTTTCCATCGATGAGCGAGGTATCCTCAATGCGGGGATCGGCAAAAATAATCGCCGAACGAGCTCTTTGAATGCCGGCCATCTCAAGCACCTCGGCCGATGTCGGATCGCCGCTTACAAAATGCACCCGGGGTTTGTCAAAGGGATGCTTATCGCTGTTATCAATGATAATAATCGCAATACCGTTATCCGAATCGAGCAAATCCTCTACAGCCAGCTGCGCTTTTTTGCTCCAATTAATAACGATGATATGGTCCTGACCTTGGTATTTCAATTTTCCACCTTCTCTTCTTCGTTGAAGTTCAGCTATGGAATCGATAATCTTACCAATTAATAAGCTGAGCAAACCAATACCGAACACGTAGAGCAGCATGGCGAGTATCTTGCCGGGAATGGTCTTGGGGAAAAAATCGCCATAGCCGACAGTCGCCACCGTCGTCATGACCCACCAAAATGCATTAAACCAATGTCCGAAGGTGGACGGTTCCAGCAGGAAAGCGATGGTTGAGCTGATAAATACAAGCAATAACGTAAGCAAGACAACAAAGTAATTGTTCAAACGAAGAAGCTTAACGGTAAGTTTCAAAAATAACTGCATGACTGTCACCCTCATTCGATATATTGCTGTATTCACAATACTATCTTTTCTAGCATTTTCCAATATAACGATAAGAATAGATGAGAGCCTTTTTAATAGGAAACAGTCACTCAGCCATGGGGAGGACGGACAGCCACTTGTTTTTATGCATATAGTATTATACATGGAAATGAAGGAGAGGAGGCGGAAATTGTCCTTGATCTGGTTATGCTCGATTTGTGGTCTCATGGGCTCTATCCTTACGTTTGCGTTTGGCAGCTGGCAGGAATCTCTTACATTATTAGTAGTGGCAATGGGCATTGATTATGTTTCGGGAGTCGCCGCAGCCATTAAAGAAGGAAAAGGATTAAACAGCGTAATCGGATCGTGGGGGCTGACACGCAAAGGGTTGTCGCTGCTCGTAATTTTACTCGCCCATCGAATAGATATATTGTTGGAGACCAATAATGTGACCATGGGCGCTGCCATTTATTTCTACTTGGCGAATGAGCTGATTTCCATTACGGAAAATTACGGCAGGCTCGGTTTTCCGCTCCCGGATCAGCTACGGAAGATTATCGCGGTACTAAAGGATAAACGGTAAATTTTGGATAAAACTAAATTAGCTTGCATGAAATCATGGCAAATCGCTATAATAAGAACAAATGTTCTTATCTGGAGGGGTAGCAATGGCCGCTAATGAGGAAGAAACCCGCGGCAAAGTTAAAACGGCAGCACGTCCGCCGATACAAACCGAAGAGGAGCTTGAGCTTGTAAAGCGTTTTGTGCTGCTGGGAATCGTCATGCGTATTTTGGATCATGATATACGTGTGATCGGCACATCGGCCATAAAGCTCCCGCGGTTTTACGAATCTATGATGCGCGGCATGCAGGACAGGGTGCTGCTTGATCTTGCCGCTATCAAACGGCAGTTTCGGGAGACGGGCATCAAGGTTTATGAGGAGAGGCGCCAGGCGGACGGTTTGCATGCCGAATATGTCTGCAGAGGATACCATCATCGTTTTTTTATGCTGTGGGGCTTTGTCAAGGCGGAGTCTGAGCGGTTATTAAAACAGTATTTGTCCAGCTAATTTTGAATTTGTTCATGGTTTTGTCAAAATAACAAAAAAACTTTTCCTCTTTCCGCAGTTTAAGGTTGAGAACTTCGGACAATCTTATGTAATATAAGAGGTAGACATTATGAACGCAAAGGGGAGCACGTAGCAATGCACAAGTGGATTATGTTTACGTTATTTACAGCGGCGTCGTTGCTGGGCTTATATTTGCTCACATTCGCCCTGCCCGCTAAACCGGTTGACGAGTCTGCCTCGCTGCCAGAGGGTATGAGTTTACTGAAAGTAGTCGCTTCTAACGATTTCGTATTCGATCAAGAAGAATACAAAGTCAAGGTTGGAGACAAGGTTAGACTAAAACTGTCGAATAAAAGCGGTATTCACGGGCTACATATTGACGAGCTAAAAGTAGCTTTGGATAACGATCATCCGGAAACGGATTTGGAATTTACGGAGCCAGGCACTTACAAGATCTATTGCTCCATTCCATGCGGGCAAGGACACGCAACGATGCATTCTACGCTTATCGTTGAAGCTGCTTAATGCCCCATTGATGAATGTGCTGTAAAAACGCGAAAGGAGCCGAAAGGCTCCTTTTTGTTGGTTTGAACTACCGCGCCGACCGGGGATAACGTTCGTTTTCACGGCCGCGCGCAATAAGAACATCGGCGATAAAGCCGAGCAAAGCCCAGGTCACAATGGTAAGTGCATACATGAGCAGGACGCTAACCTCGTGCACGTCGACAAATAAATCGACGACCCATGAGGGGATGCTGAACATGAAGAAAACAAAATTGTGAGGGTCGTAGCCGGTGTAATTAAACAAACAAATGGCAAGTCCAATCAAAGTAGCGATAATCGTGACCCGATAGCGCATAACGTACCGATCTCCTTCGTGTTAAAGATTGCCGTAATGCGACTGCATAGGTTATTATGTGACAAACGGTTGGAATTTATACAATGAGATCAGAGGAGGAACAACAAATGCTAACACATATAGTTTTCTTTAAATTGAAGGATGGCAGCGAAGAAAGCGTCGCGCGCACCGCACAGGTACTTAAAGATATGGAAGGCAAAATAGAAGTGCTGAAGTCCATTGAAGTGGGAATCGATGTTTTGCATTCTGAGCGTTCTTATGACATTGCGCTTATTACAAAATTCGATTCATTGGAAGCGTTGGAGGTTTACCAGGTGCATCCCGTTCATAAAAAGGTGATCGAGCATATGATGCAGGTTCGCGAAGCTTCCGTCAGCGTTGATTTTGAAAGCTGAGAGGCAGGTAACGATTAATGAGCGACATGAGAGACGTTTATGAAATAATGACCTATTTGCTGGTTATTATTTTTAGCAGCATCATAATGGTAGCATGGCTTAAACGCAAGTCAAAAAAAAAGAAACAAGGCTGAAAGCGGGCGACTGATTAATGTATTATGTGAATCGAGAACAGATTGCAGTACGGCTCCAATCGATTACCGAAATCGCATCTGCGCTTTACATACTTGCCTCTAACTGGCAGGCCACGCTGCTTGAGGGCTTGGCGCAGGAGAGAGCGCTGCATCTAGCCGTTGAAACGGTGACGGATGTTGGAAGCTTCCTGATTGACGGGTTTATTTTGCGTGATGCGAGCAGCTATGAGGACATCATTGAAATTACGGGTGAAGCAGGAGCATTTCCAGCTGATATGCAGGATACACTGATTACGCTCGTAAAGCTGCGCAAGCCGCTGGTACAGGAGTATTACGTCTGGGAGAGAACGGTGCTCCATCCGCTCACTCAGACGCTCTCAACGCTATTGCCTGCCTATAAGCAGGCGATTGAGGATTATTTGGAACGCGAGTTGTAACGGTTTTTACTTTTTTCCACGCAAAGCGAGCTGCAGCCGCTATTTAACGGCTGCAGCCGTTTTTTTTGGTATATAAGAATTTATAAGTTTTCACTTATAAATGAGCTTATATATCTCCGCGAAACGACAGCTTTTGCCACAGAGGACTGCGACAGCCGTTTACGCTTGGTGCATAAGAATTTATACGTTATAACTATTAATGGCCTTATTTATCTAAGCGAAACGACTGATAATCCCGCAGATCCCGCAGAGGACGGCGACAGCAGTTTGCGTATAGTTGATTTACGAAAAAGTTAAAATACGTTACAATGACGCTATCAAGCCTGTGAAGGTGGTGAAGGGTTGAAGCTGATGAAAATATCAAGCGATGCGGTCGTTAAAGCGGCATCGCGGGGAGATCAATCTACGCGTGAGCGCATATTGATGCTGCTGAAGACGGGCGGGAGAATGCATGCGGGCGACTTATCCAGCGAATTGGGATTAACGGAAATGGCGATACGGCGCCATATGTATGCGCTGGAGAGCGAAGGCAGTGTTTCAATTGTGTCTGTGCGTCAAGCTATGGGCAGACCGCTCCATGCGTATGAGCTGACGGCTGAAGCGGATGAGCTTTTTCCGAAAAATTATCATTTGCTTGCGCTGGATTTGCTTGATGAGCTGGCGGATGACCCGGATACCGCAGCGCTTATTGACCGGATGTTCGAAGGACGCAAGAAAAAGCTGCTGGATCGCTATGAGCCGCGAATGGCGGGCAAGAGCTTGGAACAAAAGGTTAGCGAGCTTGCTGCGATTCAAAATGCTGGAGGCTATATGGCGGAAGTGGAAACGCAGACCGACGGCAGCTACATGCTTTATGAATATAATTGCCCGATTGCGCAGGTTGCCAGCAAATACCTTCAAGCTTGCACCTGTGAGCTTTCCTTGTTCAAGTCTCTGCTTGACGTCCCGGTTGAGCGGACAGAGTGCTTGGCTAAGGGTGGAGGAAAGTGCAGCTACCGTATTGGATAACGAATGAACTCAGCTGAATATAGGCCGTCTTTGCAAATCGTATGAGATTTGCGATGACGGCCTTTTTGTATTTTGCACGAATGTTTCCCAAAACGACCCGAAAGCGATCTACACGTACCGATTGTGATTTTTCATTCACGGTTGTGTCATGACAAGCCCATGCTGCTTATACTGTCATTACGCAAGTGGGCATTCGTCTAGGAGCTTTATAACGTAAGGCCCTGCAATTGACGGAGGAGGAGGGATACGGGCATGGTCATGACGTGGATCGCGGGAATAGCTGCGGGAGTATTTGTCATTTTAGTGGCAGGGATACTCATAGCATTACGGACAGCACTGAGGAGGCTAGGCCAAGTGCAGGCAGAAGCAGAAGCGATGCGGCTGGATTTGCATAAACTGAGCCAAGAGCTTGGCGGGCTCATTCAGCCAGCGGAGGAAACGATCCGTGCCGCACATCGTCAGCTCCAAGCGGCAAGCAAGCTGTTTGAGGCAGCGGGTCAGGTTGGCGGGGCGATCGCGCATACGACATCGGCAGCCGAGCGTATAACGTCTGTACTATCGGAATCGGCTGAGCAGCATGCGAAGCGCTATAGTACGAAGCGGCAGGTTGGTGAAGCGCTTGAATGGGCTGAACTAGGAATGGCTGCGTGGCAGCTGTGGCAAACTAGCCGAAAGGCAGGAACGACTGCTGAGGATGAACATGACTCTGTATTCGAATCGGAAACCTAGTCCAATTGTGACGAACGAATAGCGCGCTAAACACGAAAGGAGCAAAAATAATGTCAACACGTAAACAAACTAAAGGATTTTTTCTTGGCGCATTAGCAGGAGGCGTCGTGGGATCGATTACGGCATTGTTATTGGCACCAAAGCCGGGCAAGGAGCTGCGTCAGGATATTTCAGTCGGCGCTCAGAAGGTAGGCGACACAACGGTTAAGGTGGCTGGCCAAGTGGGGGATACGACTGGACRCATTGCCAAACAAATCGGTAATCAAGCCATTCAGATTGCGGATAAGACGAAACAAGCGGCAAGTCATGTCGTGAGCAGCGTGAGAGCTCGCAGCAAAGGCACTGAAGAGACGGAAGCAGTTGCTGAACTGGTAATTGAAACCTTGCCTGCAGCAGGCAGTGACGAAGCCGTGAGCGCTATCGAAGCGGGAGAGACAGAGGCAGCTGTGTCGAAAGAGCTTTAGTCGAAGAACTAACTGCTGGAATAAAAAAATGCGGCAGAGAGAGCTTTTGGCAGGGCTTAAAAATAAGGCAAACCGACTGGAGCTGAGGCTCCCGCGGTTTGCCTTATTTTTTTTTAACCACGATTTATCCGAGAGTGTTGCTATGCACCCGGTTTGGGGCAGAGCTCAGCAAGCTTGCTAACGGCTCCATATTGTAGTCGTTCAAGGTTGAAGCGACAGCGGTAATCGCTTCGCCTGGGCCAACAACCGATATCTCATCATTTAATTTCCCGATAAACGCGCCGTCGTGAATGACTGCTCCCTCACCGATAATCGCCCGATGGATAGTGACATTTCTTCCAATTCTAGCCCCGGGCATGATAATGCTTTCGTAAACCTCGCTGTCTGCGCCGATCGTTACGCCGGTGCAAATGACAGAACGCGTTACATCTGCCTCCACTGCGCAGGCCGGATGAAGAATGGAATCCGTAACCTCAGCTTTCGGGCTTAGGTAAGGCTTCTCCATGCTTGTATGTACACCTGTTTGTGCTCTCCAGTCACGGCTGCTTAGTTTCAGCTCGCCGTCCAAGAGGTCCATGTTTGCTTCCCATAAGCTGTCGATCGTACCAACATCGCGCCAATAGCCTTCGTAAGGATAAGCGACCATATTTGCTTTGGAGGAAAGTATCGCAGGGATGACATCTTTGCCAAAATCATGATTGGAATTCGGGTTACCGGCATCCTCCAAAAGATATTTTTTAAGCTCCGTCCAGCGGAACAAGTAGATGCCCATTGAAGCTAAATTGCTGTTTGGTTCTGCAGGCTTCTCATGAAACGAGCTAACGCGATACTGCTCATCCGTTTTGAGGATACCAAAGCGGCTTGCTTCCCGCCAAGCTACTTGTTTGACTGCAATGGTTACGTCAGCTCTTTGGTTTTTATGGAACTCGAGCATCGGCGTATAATCCATTTCGTAAATATGGTCGCCTGAGAGAATAAGCACATGCTCGGGGTTATGCTGGTCAATATAATCCATGTTTTGGTAAATGGCATCCGCGGTACCGGCATACCCGTCCGCGCATTTGCGCGAGGATGGAAGAATGGAAACGCCGCTTGGCGTATTTTTTACTTGATGTTCATTATTGTTTGTCATTATATATTTATGGACACTATCGGCACAGTACTGTGTAAGTACGCCAATCGTTTTGATATTTGAGTTTGCACAGTTATTCAGTGGAAAATCGATCATCCGATAGCGGTCACCGAAGGGGATGATCGGCTTGGCGGTCTGACTTGTTAGCGGCGCTAAACGACGTCCTTCTCCACCTGCTAATAACATGGCAATGCATTCAGTATGACTATTCAATTCAATTTCCCCCTGTCCGATAAGTGTGTGGTTAATGTTGGATAAATGCGTTCATTATATTGAATCTTTAACCTTCAAAAACGAGTTTGAAACTGTTGGTTGAAAAAAAGGCGGAGATCTCACGAAGGTTTTTACGCTTGGGAGCAAATCGAAGAAAGGGCTCATACCTTGTCAATATGACAAGATAAGAGCCCTTATGCATTTAAATGTTCCGATATAAAATTCTGAAGTCAAGCGGGGCAAGCTCAATTTGAAGCTGATCATCGATGGTTATGACCTCATCATTCGTTAAGGCATCGCGCCAATCGTCAGCGTTCATCGGATGTTTAAGTGTTACCGTTTCCTCTGTGTTGTTCATCCAAATGGTAAAATGCTGCTTGCCATTCAATCGTTCGAAGAGAAGCGTACCCCTCTCGTTATCTGCATGCAGGAATCGGAATCTTCCGTCACGGAGCACGGTATGCTCTTTGCGAAGGGTGATTAAAAGCTGATAAAAATCAAACAGCTCACGGTCCTGCTTTTCGGTATCCCATTCCATGCATTTGCGGCAGTCCGGATCATCGCCGCCGTCGATGCCGATCTCATCCCCGTAATAAATGCAGGGAATACCCATCGAGGTTAGCATGAATACAATGGCAAGCTTGAGACGTTCTTTGCTGCCGCCAAACCTTGTTGCCGCACGCGGGATGTCATGGCTGGATAGGAGATTGAATAAGGCCTCATTGGTTTGCTGCGGATAACGCATGAGCAGACGATTAATTTGATCGGCGAAAATCGAACCAACGCTTTCGGAGGAAGTGAAAAATTCGGTTACCTGATTCGTGAACGGATAATTCATGGCCGAATCAAATTCATCCCCATGCAGCCAGTTTAAGGAATTGCCCCATACCTCGCCGATAATAAAGGCATCGGATTTTTCGCTTTTGACCGCCGTGCGGAACTCGCGCCAAAACGCGTGATCGATTTCATTAGCGACATCGAGCCGCCAGCCGTCAATGTCGGCTTCTTTCATCCAAAATACCGCAATATCGAGCAAGTATTGCTTTACCTCAGGATTCGCGGTGTTCAGTTTAGGCATATTGCCGTAAAAGCCGAAGGTAGCATAATTTGCAGCGCCATCTTTGACTTCGACAGGGAAGCCATTCAGATGGAACCAATCTTTGTACTTGGAGTTTTCTCCGTTTTGAAGGACATCCTGGAAGGGTGGGAATTGCTCGCTTGTATGATTAAAGACAGCGTCCAGAACAACACGAATGTCTAGCTCGTGGCATGCCTTTACCAGTTTCTTAAGAAGCTCGGCATCACCGAACTGCGGATCGATTTGCTTGTAATCGATCGTGTCGTATTTGTGGTTGGACGGTGCCGTGAAGAGCGGCGTCAAATAAATCGCATTGATGCCCAAATCGGTTAAATGCTGCAGCTTATCGATGATCCCTTGCAGATCGCCGCCGAAATGGTCTTCACCGCCTGGCGTTTCGCCCCAAGGACGAATGCCTTCCGGATCGTTGTTTGGGTCTCCATTAGCGAAGCGATCAGGCATAATCTGATAGAAGATAGCGGACTTTGCCCATTCAGGCGCGTCAAACAAATCGACGGCATGGATAAAAGGGACTTCAAAGTAGCCGCCCGCTGGGGTTGGCTGCTTATCAAAGATACCATTTTCGATCAGCCACAAGGTTTCATCCCCGCTGCGTACGCGAAATCCGTAAGAGAAACGATGAAACTCCGGCTTAATGACAGCCTCCCAGTAATCAAATAAGGAATCTGCCGCGATTTTTTCCATTTGGATATCAAGCGAATGTTTTTCCCAGTCGTATTTGTCTCCGGTTACTGCAACGGCTTCCTCGACGTCATC
Source organism: Paenibacillus sp. 01T443 (assembly GCF_056398325.1). Lineage (NCBI taxonomy): Bacteria > Bacillati > Bacillota > Bacilli > Caryophanales > Paenibacillaceae > Paenibacillus > Paenibacillus sp. 01T443. The sequence goes on along the minus strand of NZ_JBFTPE010000036.1, from coordinate 21,504 downwards.
TCTTTTGGTGCGGAGCCTGAGATGAAAGGTATTGCAATCATAGGCATAGGCCCATTTTAAATCGGATGAGTGATGCATGCATTCTTTGAACATGGGCTCCCGCTCCTTTTTATTTTGGATATTGCAATTTAAAAGTGCTGGCTTTATCCGCGCAGCAAGGATTCCGCACCGTCGATGTATACGGTTGTTCCCGAAATGTGACTAGAATCTTCGGAAGCAAGAAACAAAGCCAGATTGGCCACTTGTGAGGCGCTTCCGGGCCCGTCTTCAAGCGGATGATCCCCCTCAGGGTATTCTACGGGGATCGTTACCCGATCCAGCTCCGGCGTTCGCTCGGTGTTTTCCTCGATATTTGTTTCGATCGCGCCGGGGCAAATGACGTTCACGCGGATTTTGTACTGAGCAAGCTCAAGCGCCGCCATTTTGGCAAAAGCGACCTGTCCAGCCTTTGTGCTGCTGTAAGCGCTGAAGCCTATATTGGAGAAAACACGGTTACCGTTAATGGAGCTGGTAATGAGAATGCTGCCGCCATTGTCCTTCAATAATGGGATTGCATGTTTCACGGTTAGGAAGGTGCCGCTCAAATTGACCTGAAGCGTTGTGTTCCAATCGTCGTATTCCATCAGCTCAATCGGCGTCAATACGCCGTTAATGCCGGCATTGGCATATAGGATATCAAGTCGTCCGAAGTGATCTCTTACCTTACGGAATGCATTCGCAAGTTGGATTTCATTGGAAATATCCGTCTCGATCGATAAGCATTCAACTTGATACTTATGTACTTGGCGGCAAACATCCTCCATGGCTTGTTCCTTCACATCCAGGAGGACCAAATCAGCGCCTTCCTTTGCGAATTTCAGAGCAGCTGCTTTGCCGATTCCGGATCCCGCACCTGTAATCAGCGCTATTTTCCCATGCAAACGTCCATTTTGATTTTTCTTTTCTGTCATCCAATCGTCCTCCTTTTTGATGTTTGTCCTGCGTGGTATCACTTGCTTTCTACTTGTATGTACCCGAAACGACGCTAACTAAACAGCCTGCGCGCAGGCAAAAGAAAAGGACCGCGATGCTGCTTTAAGCAGCCTTTCGCGGTCCTGATGATAAAAGATGAGATTAAATAAAGCAGAATTTAAATATGATGCAATTGCGTCTCCGAGCTTCCGGAAGTCTTTTTTTCCTTCGTGGGTTGAATGAGCTTCACGTTTTTCAACAGAAGCGTAAGCACCGTTCCGATTAGGATAAAGGCAAGGCCCACCCAAAATACGGTATGCAGCGAATCGATAAGCGTCGATTTTACGACCGGCACCATTTTGTCGGTTAGCTCCTTCGGAAATTGAGCTAGCACCTGCGGATCAAGCAGCGTCGAGTAAATCGCCTGCGGATTCGAAGCGACGGTTGCCGAGGTTTGGTCAGCGAATTGCTTCGCTTCCTCCGGCAGCTGTCCAAGCAGCGGGACAAGGCTTTCCTTCAAGTGGCTGCTCGACTGCATATTCATTACTGCGCCTAGCAAGGTCATACCGAATGTACCGCCGATTTGGCGGAAGAATGTGCTGGAAGAAGTTACTACCCCGAGCTGCGACTTCGGATACGATTCTTGCAGGACCAGCGTGAGCAGCGGCATAACGAGACCGATCCCGATGCCAAGCACAACCATAAACGAGGATGCAATAAGCTTAGCTGTGGATGCATCCAGCGTAGTAAGCAGGAAGAATGCGGCCGCAACGATGACCATACCGATGGCGAGCTGCAAGCGAACGCCGATTTTGTAAACGACTTGGCCGCCGATTACGCTGAAAATCATCATCGAAATCATCATAGGCATCATGACTGTTCCGGATTCAGATGCCGAAATGCCCACGATCCATTGCATAAAGAGTGGCACGAACATAATGGCGCCGAACATGCCGAGGCTCATGAAGAACCCGATTCCATTTATCATCGTGAAGGTTCTGTCTTTGAACAGCTTAACCGGCAAAATAGGCTCTTCCGTCGTTGACTCGATGCGTACGAACCAAGTGAGCGAGAGGACGGATAATACGAATAAGCCAATGATTTGCCAAGACAGCCAGTCGAATTCGCTGCCGCCGAGCGATAAGCCGAGCAATAAGCTGACAACGCCGACAACCATGGTGAAAATACCGGGCCAGTCGAATTTGACGCGGCCTTCCGCTTTTTTGCCGCTAAGTGAAATTGCAATTAATATGGCTGCAAGGATACCGACAGGCAAGTTGATGTAAAATACCCATCGCCAGTTCCATGCGTCTACGATCCAGCCGCCGACCTGCGGTCCAAGCACGGAGGATAGACCGAACACCGCTGCGAAAACGCCCTGCCATTTGGCACGCTGCTTGCCTGTAAACAAATCACCGATGATGATCATGGCCATAGGCATCATAATACCGCCGCCAAGACCTTGAATTGCTCGGAAAATAATAAGCTGCTCAATGTTGCCGGCTACGCCGCAAAGAGCTGAACCGATAATGAAAATAATAATTCCGCTGACGTAAACAAGCTTGCGACCTAATAAATCTGCGAGTTTACCGGCAATAGGCACAATTGTGGTAGAAGTAAGCATATAGGCGGTGGTGAGCCAGGCCATCAGCTCCAGGCCGCCCATTTCTCTAATGATCGTCGGCATCGCCGTACCGACGATGGTTCCGTCCAGCGCCGCGAACAGCATGGCAATAAGCAAGCCGATGATCAGTAAGCCGCGTTTATTTCCGGAATCTGCTGAAGCAAGCGGAGCTACTTCTAGTTTTGAGTTTTCCATTTGTAAATATCTCCCGTTCCTTTAGTTGTCAATCGTTACGCGGCTGTTAATCGTCCTTCGAAAGCTCAGCTGCAATTTTCTCGAATGTTTGCACGAATTGAAGCATCTCCGTTTTTTCCATATCCCGCAAATGATGTTTCAGCAAAGCTTGAATATCGCCTTTTATGCGCAGCAGCGCCTCACTGCCCTTGTCCGTGCACTGCACGAGAACGACGCGCCTGTCTTTGGAATCATGGATGCGTTCGGCATAGCCGTTGTTCACAAGCCGGTCAAGCATAACGGTAATGGCGCTCGGCTTTACTTCCATTTTGTCGGCTAAGCGGGATACGGTAATGTTCTGTTCGTTTGAAATAATGCTCAAAATAAAGCATTGGGGAGCAGTCAAGTCATTATCCAGATTCTGTGAAATAAGGGATCCGATTCTGCGATGGGTTGTTATCATTGCTTTGTGGAATCGTTCTACGATGAGCTCAGAAGCCTCGTCTGACGGGGGATGCATGTTGTTTCACCTCTTTATCTCTTCAGTAATAAATATTTAAGGAATTTAAATATTAAGTTATATACATTTAAGTTGTCAAATAGAAAATGGTGAAGGCAGGAGCCCGTCTTTTGGGAGCTTGGTTTACTCGTTTAAACCGCATTCGGATGCTGTTTTTTGTGATGCCGCCTCGTTGAACCTTGTCCGATTTCGCGATAAGATGCAGGTACGTTTTTGTGCCTGTATTCATATGCTATTTTGTCTTGATTTATTATATTTTGTTTAAGAAAGCGGTGTGTTTGTGCAGCAACCGATTGCGATACTAGATTCAGGCGTTGGCGGCCTCACCGTTGCCAAGGAAGTCATGCGCCAACTGCCGCGAGAAAAAATTCTGTACTTTGGAGACACGGACCGAACGCCTTATGGACCGCGGTCTTCAGAAGAGATCATCCGTTTTACAAGAGAAATTGTCGATTATTTAATACAGTTTAATCCGAAAATGATTGTTATAGCATGCAATACGGCCACGGCCGCAGGACTTGAAGATATCCGCTCCAGAGTTGCAATACCCGTAGTCGGAGTCATTAAACCGGGAGCAAGAGCTGCAATCGGCCTGACCGTCACGGGTTGTGTAGGCGTTATCGGCACGGAAGGCACCATCAAGAGCGGAGCCTATGAACAGGCTTTAAGAGAGTTGTCGCCAAATGTAGAAGTCATCAGTGAAGCCTGTCCGCGGTTTGTCCCGCTGGTGGAGAAAGGGAACTTCCGCTCCATAGAAACCTATGAGACGGTGCGAAGCTCGATCGGCCATCTACGAGGCTACCAGATGGATACGCTTATACTCGGCTGCACGCATTATCCTTTTTTAGCGGAAACGATTTCTGAGGTAATGGGGCAGCGTGTCACTCTTATCAGCTCGGCAGACGAGACGGCACGCGAAATCCGTGACATTTTGTATAAGAACGGTAAGCTCTCGCCCGAAGGAGCAGTGCCAGTGCACCAGTTTTTTTGCAGCGGGGATCCGCAAATGTTCAAAAAGATTACGCAGCAGTGGCTGGGCAAGCAAATCGAGCTGACGCCTGTTGTATGGCAAGTACCGAATATCGTTTAATTTATAACCAGAAGAAGCTGAGCCTGCCGCGGCTCGGCTTCTTTTTGCCGTTAGCTTCATAGGACAGGTCAAAGCGCGCATAACATGAAGGGAACACATCGATGCAGCGGGAGGCGATTGTCATGTACTCCGTACAAAGCTACGGTTATCCCGATTTGCTGGAGGGCGTCAGACAGCTATCGGGCAGATACCCTTTTCTGTCGGCACATGTCATTGGAGAGAGCGTGATGGGCAAGCCCCTGTTGGCGCTTCGCTGCGGCAGCGGCCCGCGTCTTGTTCATATGAATGGCGCCTTTCACGCGAATGAATGGATTACATCTGCTTTGTTGATGCGCTTTGTTGCGGATTTATCGGCAGCCTATTGCAGCGGCGAGCAGATCGGCGGCCAGCACGCGCATGATCTATGCAGAGACGTAACCTTATGGACCGTACCGATGGTTAATCCTGACGGGGTAGAGCTTGCTCAGCAGGGGCTATCGGCATCGCATCCCTATCATCGGCAGCTTACGGAATGGAACGGAGGCTCCGATAAGTTCAGCAGCTGGAAAGCAAATATTCGCGGCGTCGATTTGAATGATCAATTTCCCGCGTTTTGGGAAGAGGAGTGCAAGCGCAGAGGCGTGGAAGGACCTGGCCCGCGCGATTATCCCGGACCCTATCCGCTCAGTGAGCCGGAGGCGATGGCTATGGCTCGTTTTACGGAAACGCTTGGCTTTCATACCGTCATGGCGCTTCATACGCAGGGAAGGGAAATCTATTGGAATTATCGCGATTACGAGCCTGCGGAAGCAGAACAGCTTGCCAAGAGGCTTGCGAGGGCTAGCGGATACGAGGCAGTGAAGCTGACGGGCAGCGACGCGGGCTACAAGGACTGGTATATCCAACGGTTTCGCAGGCCTGGTTTTACCGTAGAGGCAGGATTCGGTGAAAATCCATTGCCGATGAGCAATTTTGACAATATTTATATGGAGCTGCAGCCGCTGCTGCTAGAGATGCTTCGTCTTTAGCGGCCTTCGGCCGTTTATTGCTGCAGGAGGCAAATGGCGCGCGCATATGCTATAATAATCGGAAAAGCTCGGCAAAGGTGGGATTTCTGATGCGCAAATTGCTGTCGCTGCGCCACTGGCGCCTGACATTTGTCCGTATTTTTCAGCTGCTTCGATCAAAGAATGTGTCATTGCTGGACAAGCTGATTTTTTCCGTGCCCGTTTTTCTCTATTGGGTACTGCCTGACGTGCTTCCGCTGCCTTTCTTACCGGTTGACGATATCGCGGTTACGATGCTGCTTGCAGAATGGTTTGCCCGTAGAATGGAGACCAAGTATAATATAAAATAATAAATAATGCCGCATGGCTAACGATAAGAGGAGCTGGATATTTAATGAACTGCAGAATTTCCAAAAACGCCGCAAAGGTATTGCAAGTTGAACTGGACAAGCCTGAGAACGAAGGGAAAATGCTACGCATCTACGTGACGCATTCACATGGAGACCATGCACATTACGGCATGGGAATCGATGAGCCGACAGACAAAGATGTTGTAGTATCGACAGATAAAGGCATCGACGTTATTTTAGAGAAAGACAATGCTTTCCTAGACGGCGTGCGCATCGATTATTTCTACGTGCCTGAAGAAGGTTTTGCCGTAACGAATCCAACCAAGGGCAACCACGGCGATCATTAGGATTCATACGTATCCGGTTGAAATAGGAAGATGAATCATGGCTAACGACATACGCGTTTGTGACAAATGCAAGCACATGACGATGAAATCGATTGTGCCCAAGCTGCAAAAGCTAGTGCCTGACGCGGAAATTCGCGTGGGCTGCAAATCCTACTGCGGGCCCTGCGCCCGTTACGCATTTATTTTTGTTAATGGCCGTTACATTAAAGCGGTAACTGAGGATGAGGCCATTCAGAAGGTCCTTCCTTATATAAAGAAGAAATGACACAGACAACAAAGACCCTGCGAGCGCTTTTATTTCGCGGGGTTTTTGTATAGCTGCAAGCCATTTATCATTAGAATAGCAACGGGGAAGGAGCAAGAGGGTGGACATAACGACGCCGCAGCTGTTATATCATGGAACAACCAGCGATACGGTACAATCATTTGGGAGAAAGCTGTTAAATTCGCCATATTGGCGTCCGGGGAAAGACTTTGGTGAAGGTTTCTATACAACGATTTCAATCGCACAAGCGCGGAAATGGTCGCATAAGGCAGCGAAGGAGTCATGGGACGGAGGAAGACCATGCGTGCTTGTCGTCGAACTTACTTCTGTGCCCGATCGGGTAGAGCCGCTGTTATTCCTTTCCGATTCGCCTGCGTGGGCATCTTTTATTTATGCTCATCGCAAAGCAGCCGTCAAGGGGGACGACCCCTGTGAAACACATCCGGACATTATAATTGGACCGATGGCGGACAATGACACTGGAAAAATCGTACATAAAGCAGTACAATTAAAGAAAGATGAGCATTGGTTTTATGAACAAATTACGGTATCGCGTAAAGGCAGGAAACTGGATTCACTTCGGCTGGGCAATCAAGTCGTGTTTTGCTCCGAACGATGGGAAGCGCATTTAAAGCTTGTAGGCTACCATATTTATACGGGAAGCAGGTGGATGTATCATGAAGGTGAAAACACAGATCAGGTTAAGCTTGTATGAGCGCGGGATTGTGGAAGCGCTGGCCAGCGAATACGGTTATACCGCAGCGGATGCGAGAGCATTGGTGGTGGAATATATCGAGGTCGTACGCAGGCTGGGAGGCTACGACAATTGCGGTCAATACGCGCAGCTGCTCGATCGCGCGCGCCGCATGAATCATCCTCCGTCGCAATGGCTGGAGCGCATTCAAGGCATAGAGAAGGGCGAACTGAGGGATCGTGGCATCGAATCGGAGGAACGCCAATATTTGCAAACGAAGTAAGACCCCGCGACCCTGCTCGTCGGGTCTTTTGTTTGTTTGGAGGCCGAGGCATATACGAGACATAGGCTTAGGAATCATAGGAGGAAGAAAAAAATGCGGAAGCCGGCCGTCTATTATATTTTTGGTATAGCAATAGCGTTTGCTTGCTTAGTTGCGTCAGAGCTTATTTGGCTGCCAGCGCCGCTAAAGACGGGCAGCGGTATGCAGTGGATTGAAATGATTGATTGGTTGTTTTATTTTCTCGCAATCGTACCCCTTAGCTGGGCAGCGGGTGCTTCGCTCGGCATATGGCAGCAGCGAAAAAGGTTTGGTTTTGCAATCGTCATGCAGCTGCTGCGACTAGTGGTTGCCGGACTGAGTATCGTGGGAGCGGGTTATGTGCTGCTAGAACCGGAGAAGCTTTTTCAGCTGCTGCTTATTATTGGAGCTGCGGTTCCTTTGGTATATGCGGATCTGCTTTTAAGCGAGGGGATAGAGCGTAAGCGGTTGGCGAGGCTGAAAGGTGCAGAAGAGGGGTATTCATATGCTGGAAAGAGCTCGCTTATCCCGCATTGGCTGCCAAGGCGAGGAGCCATTGTTTTATTGGTAACAATCATGCTGCTCGTCGCTTTGCTTTTTCCTACAGGCTATCAGGTAACATATCCCGGAATGACGCTGAATATGAACCGTTACGCGCATGTGGAGGGCGGTCAGCATGGCGGGACTATTAACGGCGTGCTTGTATTTGACAGGCCCGCAGTGCCCGCAGATTGGCTGTATGCAAGCTTGCTGCCGATGTACAGCTTCGAGAAGCTTCCGGAAGATGAGCCGCCGCTCACCGAAACGTATGCGCAGGTCGTCCTCATGAAGACAGATGCTAACAGCTTGGCTGCGGCGGTGGCGATGAAGAAGGCCGGAATTGGGAGCGGCATCACAGCAGACGGTGTAAGGGTTGTGGCGGTTGTGGAGGATAGTCCGGCCGATGGGCTGCTGCAGGCAGGAGATATTATCGACAAGCTGGATGGACAAGCTGTTCATACGATTAGTGAGATGACCGCCTATATGGAGAAGTCGGTAAAGCCCGGGGCATCTGTTGCAGTTACCCTGAGGAGAGCTGGGAAGGTGACGCAGACGACGGTTGCAACGGAGGCTTCTGACGACACCCCGGAGCGACCGGTATTCGGCATCTCCGTACAAACGGAGCTGATACTTGATATTCCAAGGGATTTGGATTATAAGCGATTTATGGCGCATATCGGCGGTCCTTCGCACGGTGCAATGCTGACGCTTGCTATCATTGACCAGCTGACACCTGGGGGTATTACCCATGGCAATCAGGTTGCGGGAACGGGTACGATCGAAGCGGACGGATCCATTGGCCTTATCGGAGGCATCAAGCAAAAGGCTTATGCGATTAGCCGTACGGATGCTGACGTGTTTTTTGTGCCGGCTGCACTAGAGGCAGAAGCTCGAAGCGGCGCGCCGCAGTTGAACATCGTTCCGGTTGAGACGATTGACGAGGTGCTGGCCTGGCTGGAACAGCATAAGAAGTAGTATTCGAACCTTGCACAATATAGCTCTTCTAGCTGCAATCCTTTTGACTGGAGGCAGGGACGAATCGTCATTTGATGCAAAAAAAAGCTCTCTAGGCCATAGGCTAGAGAGCTTTTTTTGGTTAGTTGAAGCAAGGGAGCTGGTTTTGCTCTGGGGCTGCTAGCGGGCTGCGGTTTCCATATTACTTCCGCCGCGTGCCTCAGTAGCCGATTGCTCCTTGAAGTTTTCAATGAGATTGTTCATTACGATTTGGTCGGACATGTTAAGCTCAGTCCGTGAATCTTCAATGGCACTGATGCAGGCATTCATATCCGTAACCGCATTCCCTGAGATGCTCCAGCAGGCTCCGTTATCAACAATGCCATCGGTAGACGGGATATAATAAACGGTCCCGTCTGTGAAGGCTCCGTTTCGGAGCACGACCTTTTTGTCATCAAGCGGCTTTTCGGTGAGCAGCGGCGTTCCAATCAAGTACTGATTGGCTGTTGATATCCCGAGAAGATGCATAATCGTTGGCGTCACATCGAGCTGTCCGCCAACTTCGGTATAGGTTCCGGCATGCTCATTTCTCGGCAAATGTACGAGCAAAGGCACCTGCCTGAGCATCATTTGGCGTTCAACTTCACTCAATGGCTTGCCAAGGAATGTTTCTAACAGAGACCAGTCTTTAATCGAATTGTCGTGATCACCGTACATGACTAGAATGGTGTTATCCCATAGGCCTTCTGCTTTCATGCGATCAACCAGCTCGCCGAGAGCGGCATCCACATAATGAATGGCTTGGAGGTAGTCGCCCATGATCGTACCATCCAGCTCGCCTAAGCTAAGGCTTTTCTCCCTGGCCGGCATCGTGAAAGGGTAATGGCTCGACAGGGTGATGAGAAACGAATAGAAAGGCTGCTTTTGGTCGGATATGACATCAAGAGACTGCCTGAAGAATGACTTGTCTCCAAGCGCCCAGCCGATTTTTTCATCCAGGGTAAAATGCTTTAGGCTATAAAACTGGTCATACTGCATATTGTTGTACATCGTATTCCGGTTCCAAAAACCGCCTTCATAGGCGTGAAAGACGGTTGTTCCATAATCGTTTGCCTTTAAGGTGCTGGACATGCAGTCGAACTCGTTCGGTGCATATTGGATGAACACGGAACCGTTGGAGACGGGCTGCATGGAACAGTTTGCCGTAAAGTCGGCATCCGAAGTTCTTCCCTGAGCAGTCTGATGATAGAACTGGCTGAAATAAGCGCTCTGCTCGATCAGATCATTCAAATGAGGCGTAATCTCTTGACCGCCGATTGATTTATGGATCATAAAGTTTTGAAAGGCTTCGAGCTGCACCATCAAAACATTACTGCCTGCATAGGCGCCAAACAGCTGATCCTGCTCGAGAGTTCCGCGCACATCACCGCGTGATTCAATCCAATTTTGCGCTTCCGAGGATTGCGCGGCTGTAACCGTCTCCGCGTCAAGCCAGTTCTGTTTCACGTAGCGGTAAATATCATAGCCATGGAAGCCTAATCCGCCCGTTACGTTGTAAATCGAAAGGTTCCACCAGTTACCTACAAAAATACCTTGTCCCCACGTGCGCTTAGCTTCATTCACATTCGTAAACACCAGCGATGTTCCGATTCCGAAAACAACGGTGCTGAGCACGACGCGAATGACCGCTTTTTGCCAAACGGGAGACTTCCGGCGAAATTCGTTCGCGCGGCGAAGGTCGCTTCGTCCACGCCACAAAGCGTAGATTGCGAACGGAATAATAACAATCCAATCCAGGAACAACATAAAGTCCTTTGCGCGAAGCAGTGTGCCGATGCTTTCCCCTAAGGAGTCTACTTGACTGAATTGCAGCAATACCGGGATCGAGATTAAATCTTGGAAGTAGCGGTAGTAAATTATATCAGCATATAAAACAAGGGATGCAATCACATTTAACATAATTAGCGATAGGATTCGGCCGCGCGCGGGCAGCCAAATCGTCCAAAAGCTAAATAACAGAATGGCTCCCAGTTCGATGATCGCATCCGTACGGGTCATTTTCATGTTTGCAACATGAAGAATCTCCGAGAATAAATAGAGCTTGGCCAGCATCGCAGCAACAAACAACAGCAGGTCAACGACCTTGAGTCGTTCAAGCCCAATCAGAAGCATGCTCATGCCGCGGCGCGCCGGTTTTTGATCATTCCATAACATTTGTAAAATATCCTCCTCTATTGTTACACGCGATTTCCGCGGGGAGGAAGTGGCCCGAAAAATTGCAAATAATTACATTCGATACGTCCATTGAAAAGCTTGCGCTTCTTGTCGGCGTTACGGCCGAAATAATGCTCAATGCTAGTGGATGGGCTAATCGAGAAATATGACCAAGTTGGATAATGCAGCGCAGTCAAGCCAAACTGACGCATGGCTGCCTCGGCTTGCTCGTCATCACCCAGACGTTCCCCGTATGGCGGATTCGTAATAATTACACCGTAGTCGCCTTGCAGCTTTACTTTGGCGACAGGCTGGACTGAAAGCTTGATTTCTTTGCCGAAGCCAGCCTTCTTAATGGCAGCCTCCGCGATTTCGATGGCTCCAGGGTCAATATCGGAACCGGCGATTTGGAGCGGAATATCGTCTTTCACCAAATCAAACGCTTCATCGCGCGCTTCATCCCACAGCTCATTGGGGATAAGCGGCCAGCCCTCGCTGTTAAAGCTGCGGCGAAGTCCGGGCGCGATATTCCATCCAATCATCGCTGCTTCGATTAGAATCGTGCCTGAGCCGCAAAAAGGATCATAAAGTGGCCGTTCGGGACGCCAGCGGCTAAGCTGTACGAGGGCAGCGGCGAGTGTTTCACGAATTGGCGCTTCGGTAGCTACCTTGCGGTATCCGCGTTTATGCAAGCCGTCGCCTGTCGTGTCAAGGGTGAGCATGGCGCGGTCGTTCATGAGTGTGACCTCAATGACATAGCGTCCGCCATCCTCGGGAAACCACTCGGTGCCGTAACGCTCCGACATTTTATCGACGACTGCTTTCTTTACGATACTCTGACAGGCAGGCACGCTCGTCAGCTGTGATTTTTGCGAGCGGCCGTTCACAGGGAACTCACCGTCATTCGGTATCCAAGTCGGCCAATCGAGCGCTTTCGTGCCCTCGAACAGCTCATCAAAGGTCGTAGCCGGAAATTCTCCCATTTTAATTAAAATTCGGCCTGCGGTGCGAAGCCAAAGATTGGTGCGGCAAATATCGATAGGCCCGCCTGTGAAATTAACTCGTCCGTTTTCCACCTGCAGGTCGGTATAGCCTAAATCCTTCAGCTCGCGTGCGACAACCGCTTCAAGCCCCATCGGCGCGGTTGCAATTAGCTGTAACTTTTCCATTTTACACTCTCTTTTCATTCATTCTATGCGTTTATAGGTGCTGCTTCAAAAGCCTATGCTTGTAACCCCGTAAACAAAAACATACAATCAAGTATAGGACAAACTAGCTTGTTTTTACAAATTGTAAAATTGGAGAGAAAAGAATCATGTTACTAAATGAGCAATATGTGGATTCCCTTTATGGATTGGATTCCGATCTTGAACGTGTAAAAGCGGGCATAGCCGCGAACGGAATGCCGGATATTTCGGTTGCGGATGGTTATGGCAGGCTGCTTACCATGCTCGTATCGCTTACGAAAGCACAGAGTATCGTAGAGATAGGTGCGCTAGGCGGGTACAGCGGAATTTGCTTAGCACGCGGGCTGAAGGAAGGCGGCAAGCTAACATCGCTCGAGCTGCTGCAAAACTATGCGGACTTAGCGAAGAAGCATATGGAAGCTGCCGGTTTAGGAGAGAAAGTAGAATATATGGTTGGCGATGCGAAGCAAAGCTTGGCAGAGCTGTTATCAGCGGGGCGGAAATTTGATTTCTTTTTCATCGATGCGGACAAAGAAGGGTATCCGGTTTATCTGGATTACGCGATAGCGCTCGCTAGTCCGGGAGCGGTTATCGTAGGAGATAACATTCTGCTGCGGGGCAGAACAACCAATCCTGCCAAAGCGGGCCCGTCCGTTCAAGCGGTGCGGTCCTTCAATGAAACGATTGCTTCAGACGAGCGTTTGCAAAGCACGGTACTGCCCGGTTATGACGGACTGGCAATCGCTATCGTAAAATAACCCGAAATATGATGAGCCTGCTCGGGGATTGCTGAGCGGGCTCATTGTGTTATTAGCCGCACATGCGCTGACAACCCGACGTCACAAGCATAGCAAAAAAATAACGTGCAGGGGAATTCATCTCCTGCACGTTATTTGATTCCGGCTATCAAACGTCATCAGCCGTTCTTGCTATGCTGCGGGTGCTGCCGCTTGCGCAGCAGTGACTGCCAAACCCAGCCCGCATTGATCATAAGCATGACCGCGGATAGAAAGAACAAGCCTTGAAGGCCGATCCAGCCGGAGAGGGCGCCGCCCGTTATCGGGCCGATCATGTTGCCCAGACTCATCGTACTGGTGTTGAAGCTGTAGGAACGGCTCTCCATACCGTCCGGTGTGTATTTTCGAATAAGGGAGTTTACGGCTGGAATAAGCCCCCCGAGGAAAATACCTAGTATAAAGCGAGCGATGAGCAGCTGCCATACCGTCCCTGCTAAAGCCTGCGGTATAAAGGCCAGCGAGGCTCCGATAAGCGCTACCCCAAGTACACGTTCTGCGCCGATTCGGTCGCTAAGCTTTCCGAGGAGCGGCGAGGCGACAAGATTGGATAGTCCTGTTACGGAGCCGACAAAGCCGGCGAAAAAGGCTAGGTTAGTCGTTGTGCCGTGCAGCTCCTGAACATAAAGCGGGATAAGCGTCATCGGGCTCATCATTGCGAATTGGATCAGGAAGGTTACGGCGAATAACGCGGTAAGCTGAGGAATTCCGCTTAGCTTTCGAAAGCCTTCGATGACGGATGCTTGCACGCGTGCAGCAGCCTTCATGCGGTCAAACGGTTCTTTAACGACAAATAAGGCAAGCAGGGAAGCGGCGAACAACAAAGCCCCTGTCAAATAAAAGATCGGTCGGAAACCGATGGTATCCGCCAGTAAGCCGCCGATAAAGGGCCCGAGTATCGTTCCGGCAATCCCGCCGGACTGAATCGTTCCCATTGCGAAGCCCATTCGATCTTTTGGCGTTGTAGCTGAAATCAAAGCGATCGAAGCAGGGTTGAACCCGGAGATCGTTCCGTTAACCATTCGAAGGAGCAGCAAATGCCAGGGATTCGTGGCAAAGCCCATCAGCACCATTACGATCGACATTCCGAAGCCTGAGCGAAGCAGCATCATTTTGCGACCGTAGCGATCCGCCATCTTGCCCCATATCGGTTGGAAAATAAATGACGTCACGAAGTTTCCGGCAAAAATAATGCCTGCCCATACACCGATTTCATGCTTATCGGTCAAACCCAAATCAAATTGCAGATAGAGTGACAAGAACGGAATGATCATCGTCATTCCAGCCATAACGAGAAACTGTCCGAACCACAACACGATCAAATTTTTCTTCCATTGTTCCATAAGCAAATTATAACATATCCGATCAATTGATTGCCTCTAGCTTAAACTGTAATAACATGAGTGCTTGAGCCATGATCATTTCTCTTACTTTTCATTAACGAATCTGTAAAAGGCAGAAAGTTCTCTGAACATTTTCGCTTAATTGTAGTAGAATAAAACGATTAACAAGGAATAAGCGTTTGAAGATGACTTTGTGAGCGGAGCGTTAAGCTCATAGTAATGAAGTCATCTTTTTTTCATTCATCCTTCATGCAGCCAAAGGCTGATTGTCATACTATTGTCATAGGAACCTTGGTGACGGCGGTTGTTAGGTTTGCCGAAAAAGGGCATAATGGAAGCATAGGAAATTATATAGAAATGGGGAACGGGAATGCCTTATAACGACCGTTTCATACGGGCATGCCAGAAGGAACATGTTGATCAAATACCTGTATGGTACATGCGTCAAGCAGGAAGATACGATCCTGACTATCGCAAAATAAAAGAAAAATATTCATTGCTTGAAATATGCAAACAGCCGGAGCTTGCAGCTGAAGTTACGATGATGCCCATTCGAAAGCTAGGCGTCGATGCAGCTATTCTTTATTCTGATATTATGAACCCGGTAGCTTCAATCGGAATAGACTTTGATATTGTCGCGAACATTGGACCAGTCATAGCGAATCCGATTCGCTCGGCGGCTGACATTGAACGGCTTACACCCATTGACGTTGAAGGGGATCTCAGCCATGTTATTGAGACGATTCGGATACTTGATCGGGAGCTTGAGGTTCCACTGATAACATTCGCGGGTGCACCGTTTACGATTGCTAGCTATTTAATAGAAGGAAGACCTTCAAAAAACTATTTGCGTACAAAGGAAATGATGTACAGCGAGCCGAAGCTTTGGCATGAGCTGATGCGTAAGCTTGGCGATATGGTCATTACTTATTTGCGCGCGCATATTGCGGCGGGCGGTAAAGCCTTTCAGCTGTTCGACAGCTGGGTCGGCGCATTGACGCCGGCGGATTTCCGGCAATTCGTATTGCCGACGATTGAACGCATTTTCGAGGAGCTTTCGGATTTGCCGCAGCCGAAGATTTATTTTCCAGGCGTGAGCTCAGGAGAGCTGCTTCCCGAATTGCACCAAGTAAAGGCTGATGTGATCGGTCTTGATTGGCGCGTATCGATTGCGGAAGGAAGAAGAAGACTGGATAACGGATACGCCGTGCAGGGCAATTTGGATCCTACGATTCTAACTGCGCCGATAAATGTCATTGAATCGTATGCGAAAGAAATTATAGACAGCGGAATCGAAGAGCCTGGTTTTATTTTCAATCTGGGTCATGGCCTATTCCCTGAAGCATCGCTTGAGAAGCTTGCTGAACTGACTGCATTTGTACATTCGTATTCGAAGAAAGCCATTGCAGCGCGCAGCCAGAAGGAGGCAAGTCATGTCTGAACATAAAGCGAAGCAGATCGGTGTACTTGTTATGTCCTATGGCACGCCGGAATCTATGGATGACGTAGAAACCTATTACACGCATATCAGACGCGGGAATGCGCCAACGCCTGAGCTGCTCGCCGAGCTGAAGGGCCGGTACGAAGCCATTGTGGGCGGCGTGTTTCCACTTCGGGAAAATACAAACGGACAGGTAGCCGGTTTGCAGGATAAGCTGGAGCAGCTGGCACCCGGCAAATTCAGCTGCTATCAGGGCTTGAAGCATGCAAAGCCGTATATCGAAGACGGTGTTGAGCAGATGGCAAAGGACGGCATTACGGAAGCGGTTGGAATCGTGCTGGCGCCGCATTATTCAACCATGAGCGTCGGAAGTTACATTAAGCGTGCGGAAGAAAAGGCGAATGAGCTTGGCATAGAGATGACTTTCGTGAAGCAGTATCATATGCATCCTAAGCTGCTTCAGGCCCTAACAGACCGCGTGGTAGACGGTCTAGCCCGGTTAGCTGCCGCTTCGAACGATGAGGAAAATGTGAAGGTGTTATTCAGCGCGCATAGCCTGCCCGTTAAGATTCGGGAAATGGGCGATCCGTACGAGCAGCAGCTTCTTGAAACCTCAGCTGCGGTTGCTAAAGCAGCGAATGTGAAGGATTGGCAATTTACATGGCAAAGCGCGGGCCGAACAAGGGAGCCTTGGCTCGGTCCGGACATTTTGGAAACCTTGCCCGTGCTTGCAGAAGATGGCGTTAAAGCTGTGCTGGTTGCGCCGGTTGGCTTTGTGTCGGATCATTTGGAAGTTTTGTATGACCTTGATATCGAGGCGCAGGCTGCGGCAAAACAGCTGGATATGAATTTGGATCGTATCGCGATGCTGAATCGCGATCCACTATATATGGAGACGTTGGCAGAATCGGTCATTGAGGCCTTGGACGGCCAAGGGAAGGAATGAATGAGATGCGGAGAATCGGAAACCCTGATCGAATTGTCATTATTGGCGGAGGGATCAGCGGACTGAGCTCCGCTTTTTATTTGCAGCGGGAAGCGGAGCGTCGGGGCAAGGAGCTTGAAATTACAATCGTAGACAGTGCTCCTGTCTTTGGCGGAAAAATAAATACGCTGCAGCGTGACGGCTTCGTCATCGAGAAAGGGCCGGATTCTTTTTTGGCGCGCAAGCTGGCCATCATTGATTTGGCAACGGAGCTTGGTCTGGAAGACGAGCTGACGACAACGAATCCGGGAGCGAAAAAAACTTATATATTACATCAACGCAAGCTGTTTCCGATGCCGGCGGGACTTGTTCTGGGCATACCGACAGAGATTGCGCCATTCGTGAAAACCGGTTTATTGTCTTGGGGAGGAAAGCTGCGCGCATTAATGGATTTAGTGCTGCCGGTTCGCAAGGAACAAACGGATGAATCGCTTGGCGGTTTTCTAGAGCGGCGCGTGGGCAATCAGGTAATGCGCCGCATCGCTGAACCGCTGCTCGCCGGCATATATGCCGGCGATTTAAAGAAGCTTAGCCTGCAGGCAACCTTTCCGCAGTTCGCGGCATCGGAACGTAAGCATGGAAGCCTGATTCGCGGCATGATGCATAACCGCAAGGCGAGCGCAGCAGCAGGCGCTTTGCCAGCCGTTGCTAAGGGAGGCACCTTTTTAACGTTTAAGGGCGGCTTGTCTACGCTTGTAAATGCGCTTGATCGAGCACTGAGCAAGGCAGAGAGACGCCTTGGGACGAAGGTCGTCGAGATTAAACGCAATACGGATCGATCTCCCCGTGAAAATAGCGATGATTTATCAGCAGAAGCTCAAGCAAGGTACGAAATCATGCTTGATAGCGGAGAGATACTGCAGGCTGACCGGATCGTGATGACCGCCCCTGCTTATAATGCGGCAGAACTTCTGGAGCCCTTAACGGATTGCAGTGAGCTGCGCGCAATCAATTATGTATCGGTAGCGAATGTCGTGTTGGCGTTTGATAAAGCGACATTTGGGATTGATTTTGACGGGTCGGGATTCGTTGTGCCACGCTCAGAAGGGCTCCATATTACAGCCTGCACATGGACATCGAATAAATGGCTGCATACGAGTCCGAGCGATAAGGTGCTGCTACGCTGCTATGTCGGCCGTTCAGGCGATGAGGAAAGCGTGAAGCTTCCTGATGCCGAGCTGATCAAAGCTGTACGGCGCGATATCGAAGAAACCATGGGGATTAAAGCGGAACCGGCGTTCGTTGAAATAACGAGATTGCCTCGCTCGATGCCGCAATATCCCGTGGGGCATGTTACGAATATGAAGCAGCTGAGGGATCGTTTTGAACGGGAGCTGCCGGGCGTCTGGATAACGGGTGCGGCATTCGACGGTGTCGGTCTGCCGGATTGTATAAGACAGGGTAAGGAAGCGGCGCAGGCTATTTTCAAAGACTAAATGCAATATTTGTTTTCCTCTTGACCGCGGTTCATTGCTATAATGGAAGAGTCTAACAATAGAAGACTTTTAAATCGATTATAGAGGAGCCAACTTTCATGCAAATTTCTCGTTCCGAATCGCATCAGCAGGACAAGCTGAAGCGTCAAAAGCGGCTTCGCAAGCTTATTATCATTAATTTTACGCTGCTAGGCGTCATTATTGTTGTGCTTGGCGCATGGCTTGCTGCAGCGAATTCAGATAAATTGAAAGATGTGTTTAGCTTCTCAAAAGGCGATAATAATAATCAAGAACAAGTGATRAAGCCTGATGATTCAGGTGAAACAGGTGAGACAGATGCGACTGGAAATCTCTCCGAGACTGAGGAGGATTTGAATACGCCCGGTGACGCATCAGGTAACAGCAACGGCAATGAATCCACGCTCCCTGCTTCAGAAGAAGACGGCGTGGTAACTGAGCCTGGCGAGGTAAGCGGCAATGGGGACAAAATAAGCCTTTCTTTCGTCGGCGATTTGCTGGTCGCTGATTATGTGAGCGCGATAACGGATCAGGAAGGTTATCCGTTTCTGTATCAGCCCTCGATGCTCTATTTAAGCGAGCCGGATCTTACCGCGGGAAATTTGGAATTTCCGGTTACGACCAGGGGAGTTCCGGTAGAAGGAACTCCTTATGTGTTCAAAGGCTCGCCGGAAGTTTTGCCCGCAATGCGTGATGCCGGTTTTGATATCATGAGCTTGGCTAATAACCATGCACTCGATCAAGGTGTTGAAGGCATGCTCGACACGATGAAATATTTGGATGAAGCAGGCATAGCCCATATGGGTGCGGGCAATAACGATACGGAGGCTTTTGCGCCAGTGATCAAAGAGGTTCGCGGCATTAAGGTCGCTTACGTAGGACTAAGCCGAGTCGTTCCGTTCTCCTCGTGGAAGGCGGACAAGAACGTTGCAGGCGTAGCTGAAAGCTACGATACGCGCCGCGCGCTGGAAGCTATTGCAAAAGCGAAGAAAGAAGCGGATATCGTCGTTGTTATGGTGCACTGGGGCAAGGAAAGGGTAGATCAGCCCGAGCCGTATCAGAAGGATTTTGGCAAACAATATATTGATGCAGGCGCGGATCTAGTCATCGGGAGCCATCCGCATGTGCTGCAAGGCTTCGAAATGTATAAAGGCAAATGGATCGCATACAGTTTAGGAAACTTTATTTTTAGCTCGTATCCGAAGGAAACGGCAGGCGAGACAGGCGTTCTGGATGCCGTTTGCTCAAAAAGCGGAGATTGCGAGATGACATTTCATCCTATGTTTACCGTCAACGCACAGCCTACTCCCTTAGAGGGGGAAAAGGCAAAAGCGGTTCTTGACCGCCTAAGCTCGATTTCTTTCGGCGTACAGCTGGGTGAAGACGGCGCACTCAAGCCTGAATAATGAACCTGCTGAAAGGATGATCGCTTCATGAATAATCCGTGCGTAGCGCACCGAGGCTGGTCCAGCCGCGCGCCGGAAAATACGATGGCAGCAATACGGCTAGCTCTTGATGATCCTAACGTGGAATGGATCGAAATTGACGTTCATCTATCGAAAGACCATGTGCCGGTTGTCATACATGATTATACGCTGCGCAGAACTACAAATGGAAAAGGCGATGTGAAAAGCTTGTCTGCTGCCCAGATCACGGCTCTGGATGCGGGCAATTGGTTTTCGCAAAAGTATCAGGGCGAGCCTGTTCCAACGTTAGCGCAGGTGCTTAAAGAGGCGGTCGGCCGCTGCAAGCTCAATATTGAGCTGAAAACGGACGGAATCCGTTATCCGATGATCGAGCAGAAGGTTCTGGAATGCATAGAAGCTTATGATGCGGTGAAGGAAGTCGTGATCACCTCCTTTCATGAGGGCACTCTGTACAGAATGAAACGTATCTGCGGCGAAATACGCACCGGCCTTATTATCGACGGCTGGAGGAATACTCTGCCGAAGGAGCTCAAAGAGCTTGGCGCAGATTTTCTGTCCATCAGCTACACGAAGCTGAACAAGGATCGTGTCGAGCTGATGAAGCAAGCCGGCATACAAGTCATGGCTTGGACGATTAACGAGAAGCGTGCCATGCGGAAAATTGCCGGGCTCGATCCGGAGCTCATGATCTGCACGAATTACCCAGAACGTTGGCATGAGGTGCGCGTTTAGCAGGATGATGGGCAGAGAAGCTTTGCAATTCGGTTACGCAAAAGCAGGAGGTTGCTCGTTGCATGGTGGGATGGATAGATGATTGGTGGCTCCGGCTGTTTGCCGGATTACTCGGCAGCGGGCTGATAGCTGCCGCCGCTTACAGCGTACGCTCGTTGTCTGCATCAGGCGCGTGGTCGGCGGTCGTGTTGGGAACAGGCTTCGTTACGCTGGGGGAACCGGTATGGTTCGGATTGTTGATCGCTTTTTTTGTTTCATCGAGTCTTCTGTCCAAATGGAAGCGGAAGCATCACGCCAAAGAAACGGCTGAAGCAAAATATGAGAAGACCGGCAGGCGCGATGCCGGCCAGGTATGGGCAAACGGAGGCGCAGGGTTGATGCTCTGCGCCGCGAATGCGCTGTGGCCGGATCAAGGGTGGCTGTTCGCGTATATCGGCGTCATGGCAGCCGTTAACGCGGATACATGGGCCACCGAGATCGGTGCCCTTAGCAGGACGGCGCCGCGATCGGTAACGAGCGGCAAGCCGGTAACGGCTGGCACGAGCGGCGGAGTCACGCCGCTCGGCAGCGCAGCAGCGCTCGCAGGCGCCGTGTTCATCGGCGCCGTTGCCGCGCTGCTGCTGGCGGCCCCGCAGCCAGCAGAGGCTGCTGCGGGTACGCCAGGCGGCGGAGCTGCGGCGGCGGCATACATCGCCGCAGCGGCCGCCGCCGGCCTGGCCGGTGCCTTCGCCGACTCGCTGCTCGGCGCAACCGGCCAGGCCATGTTTCGCTGCCAGGTGTGCGGCAGCGAAACCGAACGCGCCGCGCATTGCGGCAGCGCGGCGGTGAAAGTGCGCGGCTTCGCCTGGCTGAACAACGACAGGGTGAATCTCCTGTCGTCGTTGTTCGCAGGCGTGCTGGCGTGGGCCATCGGTCAGTGGATGCTATGACCGGCAATAAAGACGGCTCAGGGGAGATCAATTACCCTGAGCCGTCTTTTTGTTATGATGGATTGTCAAGCTAAGTGCGACAGTTCGTCCATGAAGGATTCGGATGCAGACTTCCAGCCCAGACATTTACGAGGGCGATGGTTGATGAGGCGGACGGCATCTGCCAGTTCCTCGTCAGAAACCGTTGCAAGGTCATGACCCT
>NZ_JBFTPE010000035.1:0-40905 GCF_056398325.1 Paenibacillus sp. 01T443 | reverse complement strand
GGGGTGGAAGCACAGCAATGTGTGTAGCTGACGAATACTAATCGGTCGAGGGCTTATCCTAAACACGTTTGCATGGACCCATACATCCGGCAGACAGCAGCTATATAAGGTTTCAGCAAACCTAACTTTCGTATCCAGTTTTCAGGGCGTAATGTTCTGACTTTGCAAACGTCCCCGAACGCTGCAAACGACAACTATTCGGGGGACAAGCGTGGCGGTGTAGCTCAGCTGGCTAGAGCGTACGGTTCATACCCGTGAGGTCGGGGGTTCGATCCCCTTCGCCGCTACCATTACCTTTTTTATTGTAACATCTGGAGGATTAGCTCAGCTGGGAGAGCATCTGCCTTACAAGCAGAGGGTCGGCGGTTCGATCCCGTCATCCTCCACCATATTTACTTATTCGGTATTATGACCGAATCCACTTGGAGCTGTGGTGTAGTGGCCCAACATGCCTGCCTGTCACGCAGGAGACCGCGGGTTCGAATCCCGTCAGCTCCGCCATTTTTCTTTAAAGTAAGGCTCGGTAGCTCAGTCGGTAGAGCAGAGGACTGAAAATCCTCGTGTCGGCGGTTCGATTCCGTCCCGAGCCACCACTTTATTTTTCGTTAATACGGAGAATAGGTAATAGCATGGAGGATTAGTGAAGTGGCTAAACACGGCAGACTGTAAATCTGCTCTCTCTGAGTTCGGTGGTTCGAATCCATCATCCTCCACCAGTTTTTTTACACATCATGAGTCATTAGCTCAGTTGGTAGAGCACCTGACTTTTAATCAGGGTGTCGTAGGTTCGAATCCTACATGACTCACCATTTTTCTTACATCGACATCGTAACCGAAGATCCCCGGATCTTCGGTTTTTTTGATTTTATGAAACAAAAAAAGAAAAGGTGCATGCTTTTAAAGACAGAAGTTGTCTCCAGCATGCACCTTTTTTGTTAATTAAAGCTATTTGCTGCGAAGAGCCAGCTCACGCGTAAGTTCATTTACCGTCTCGGTTAATCTCAATGTCAGTTCTTCGTTTATTTCAAAAACAGGTGCTTCATTAGGCTCCTGGGTTCGATTGATTTGGGAGTCGACCGCATAAACGCCGCTTACATATATTTTAGCGCCCATGGATGCGAGTACAGGCTTAAGGGAATAGTCAATAGAAAGAAGATGTGCAATGGTACCTCCGATAAAAAGCGGAGCAATGATTTTGCCGTCAAGACCTTTTTGCGGAAGCAGATCCAAAAACGTCTTAAGTACACCAGTGAATGAAGCTTTGTAGACAGGACTAGCAATGATGACAGCATCGGCATCTTCAACTAATTTGTTGGCTTCTACAATAGCCGGGCTCCCAAACCTTGCATGAATGAGATCTTCAGGAGGCAAAGAAACAACCGTAATTAAATCTACTGTAAGATTTTTCTCAATAAGCTGCTGTTCAACATACTGCGTGATCCCGTTTAAGCGTGACGAAGCATTTGGACTTCCGGAAATGATTACAATTTTCGGCATGTGCGCACTCCTCTTTCGACTCGATAATGGTGAGATTAAATAATGTATTAATCCGATGAGTTAACTATGAATAAATAGTACCATGAATGCCCATATCGGTCAAACAGGTATGAATTGTTTCTTGTATTTTATCGATATAAGGGAACAATGTATATACAAGGTAAATAAACAGATAAAGGGGTAGTTGCAATGATATATGGACTGGCGGCTTTGATCAGCTTTGCGATTGTATTTGCAAGCGTACCACCGCTTCGGGTCTTTGCGCTGCGCCTTGGCTTTGTTGATCGTCCAAATCAAAGGAAGATACATAATAAGCCGATTCCTCTGATGGGGGGAGCGGCTATTTTTGTTGGCTGCGTAATTGCTATGTTTATTTTTATTGGATTTACGCCGCTTACTTGGACCATTGTTTCCGGAGGATCGGTACTCGTCATCGTCGGTCTCCTGGATGATGCTTCGAAAGCAAAGGGAAAGGACTTTCCGGTATGGCCCCGTGTTATCCTCTATATGGGAGCGGCATCGATACCGACTTTATTTCACATTAAAATTGCGGGGATCGCTAATCCGTTTACCAATCTGTTCCTATCGTTTCCGGACTGGCTCTCATGGCTTACGACCATGCTCTGGGTATTTGCTTTGATCAATATGATCAATTTTATAGATGGCGTTGATGGACTTGCTTCAGGCGTTTGTACATTATCTGCCCTTACGTTATTAACGGTGGCCTTAATAAAGGGGCAGCCGAGCACTGCAATTCTTGCCATTATTGTTGCAGGGGCATGCTTTGGTTTTTTGGTGCACAATTTTTATCCTGCCCGGATATTTATGGGGGATGCCGGTGCTACATTTTTGGGATATACACTAGCGGTCATTGCGGTTGACGGAACGTTCAAGAGAGCTACGTTCATTACTTTGCTTGTTCCGCTGCTAGCGCTTGGATTGCCTATTTTCGATACGATATATGTCATGCTGAGGAGATTAATAAGCGGTAAGGGCCTGCATCGCGCGGACAAGCTTCATACGCATCATCTTTTGATGAAATGGGGGCTTAGCCAGGTCCAAACGGTATCGTTCCTTTATTTGATTGCTGCACTATTTGCGCTGCTGTCGATCATTCTTTTATTAGCTATAGGCTGAATTAATAAGGTTCATATGGTACAATGACGGAAAAAAGCGATATTCTATTTCAAAATAGGAATAAGCTTTTTTAATCATTAATCCGCTTATATGGAGCTGCTAATTATCATTGTGCGCCTCCTGAATGAGGTCCGCGCATAGCCGCTAACGCTTACGGAGATTGGAGATAGAGAAATGAGCACGACAGACTGGTTGAAGCCGCTGCAGCACATTTTGAACTGTCCGGTGCATGCTGTTTCGAAATCGATAGCGGAGTGGAACGATTTAATAAGCAATGCCGATGAGGTGTGGTTAGGCGATAACACGGTCACATCTCCCATAGAAGGCCAACGTGTAGAAAAGGAAGATAAAACTTGGATTGTCATTTCTTCTAATGATTATGAAGTAGACCTGCTAGAACTCGAAGGGTCTTCCCTTCAAGCAACTGAAAAAGAGCTGATCAGCTGGACACTCCGACTTAACCTTGGAACATTAGCCGAGAAAAAAAACGCGGCGCTTACCGAAACGGAGAGACAAGCCCTTAAGCTTGGCGACTGGATTCAGAAACAGCTGGAATCAGATGAGCCTGCCTATTCTTTACCGGATCATCTGACGGTTGGCAGCCGCTTATTCAATGAAATGATTCCATTTCTGCTCGTCACGGAGCAGCCTGGTACCCAGCAAGCTACCTATTCAGATTTGGAAAAGCTGCTTCGGTCCTTTATGTCCGATGATATTTTGCTCATACCTCTTAAAAGTCAGGAATGGCTCATATGGGGCTCTATGTCATTATTAAGGGATGAGGATTCAGATGCTTTCGACGAACAGGAAGAGGAGTCACTTGAGGAAAGTCTTGCTTCGATCGGGCTTGGGCTTCACGAGATGCTTGCAAGCGAATGGATCGGTGAGTGCCACTTAGCGGTTGCTCACCCCACATCGCCGGCAAAGGGAATGATTGAAACGACGATGCTGCTTCGGGAAACGATTAATCTTGGACGTAAATTTCATGTGGGTACAAATATACATCTGCCGTGGATGCTTCAGCTGGAACGTTTGCTTAATTCGATTCCTGAAGCACAGCGCGCCAAATATTTAGAGCAGTCTTTAAAAAGAGCGGATCTGTTCGTGGAATCAGAAATGCTGAGCACACTGGATACATTTTTCACATTGGATTGCAATGTAAGCGAGACTGCAAAGAAATTATATATACATCGTAATACGTTATTATATCGTTTAGACAAACTTAAACAGGAGACTGGTCTTGATGTTCGTCAGTTTAGAGAGGCCGTTCTAGTCAAAATTATATTACTATTGTACAAAGTTACGAAAAGAAATTAGTTTTTTTGTAAAGTATGTGCATAGTCATAAGCGCCTCCGTGGGATAAGATATAGGCATATCGAAATTTCTTTCTAGGGGGAAAATTATCATGGCAGGCGTACGTTTAGAAGGCATTTACAAAAAATACCCGGGTACTGACAAAGCATCGGTTACTGACGTTAACTTAGATATTAAAGACAAAGAGTTTCTCGTATTGGTCGGACCATCTGGTTGCGGTAAATCGACAACTCTTCGTATGATTGCTGGCCTTGAAGAAATTTCCGAAGGCAAATTGTTCATCGGCGACCGCCTTGTGAACGATGTTGCTCCTAAAGACCGCGACATCGCGATGGTATTCCAATCTTACGCGTTGTACCCGCACATGAACGTTTACCAAAACATGGCTTTCGGCCTTAAACTTCGTAAATTTAAAAAAGCAGACATCGACAAACGTGTTCGTGAAGCTGCTAAAATTCTTGACATCGAGCATTTGCTTGACCGTAAACCTAAAGCACTTTCCGGTGGTCAACGTCAACGTGTCGCTCTAGGACGCGCAATCGTTCGTGAGCCGCAAGTATTCTTGATGGATGAGCCGCTTTCCAACTTGGACGCGAAACTTCGTGGACAAATGCGCGCTGAAATCAGCAAGCTTACAAAACGTCTTGAAACAACAACTATCTACGTAACGCATGACCAAATCGAAGCAATGACAATGGGTGACCGTATCGTTGTTATGAAAGACGGCTTCATTCAACAAACAGCTTCTCCTGAAGAGCTTTACAACCACCCTGTAAACATCTTCGTTGCTGGTTTTATCGGTGCTCCATCGATGAACTTCATCAGCGGATCCCTTACAGAACAAGGCGGCGCGCTTCGCTTCAAAGCAAGCGGCGTTGATGTAGTTGTTCCTGAAGGCAAAGCAGCAGTTCTTCGCTCGAAAGGTTTCATCGGCAAGGAAGTAATTCTCGGCATTCGTCCAGAGGATCTTCACGAAGAGCCTGTGTTCTTGGAAGCTTCTCCACAAACAATCGTGAACGCAAATGTAGAGGTTGCTGAGAACCTTGGTCACGAAATGTACTTGTACCTGAACGGTATCGGAACTGACACAACTATCGCGCGTGTTGACAGCCGCTCCGGTCTACGTGACGGCACGACGGTTAAACTTGCGCTTGATATGAACAAAGCACACTTGTTCGACAAAGCGACAGAACTTAACATTTTCGAAGGTTAATAAATAGTATGGAAAAAGAACGGCCGGATTATCCGGCCGTTCTTTTTTTGTGGATTAATGCAAAACCCTCCGATTGCTTCCGATAGGCGCTGTGCAGTGCAGCAAACGTTGCGTTTGGAGCCTTTTTCCTTTACGATGAAGACATTAGAAAAAAACTTACATACACACAAGCAGTTGTCATATGAGGGAGGCCCTACGATGCCGAAGAAAGTGAAAGTATCTGAGCTCGTCAAACAATTTCAGCTCGAAATCATAGCTGGCGAGGACGGAATGAAGCGTGCGATTACGGTAGATGATTTGTATCGTCCGGGTCTTGAAATGGCCGGTTATTTCCACTACCATCCAAGTGAGCGGGTGCAGCTGCTTGGCCGAACGGAAATCTCGTTCTTAAATATGCTGGGAAGCGAAGAGCGTAAGGATCGGATGGTTCGCCTCTGCAACGAGGATACGCCATGCATTATTTTGACACGGGGATTGGAAGCGCCTCAAGAGCTTGTCGAGCAATCCAATGAGATGCAAATCCCATTGCTGCGGAGCAACATTGCAACGACGATTTTATCGAGTCGAATTACTGATTTCTTGGAGAGAAAGCTCGCTCCTACGGCAACGATTCATGGCGTTCTTGTAGACGTATATGGCGTAGGCATGCTCATTACAGGCGGAAGCGGCATCGGTAAAAGCGAGACGGCATTAGAGCTTGTCAAACGCGGACATCGGCTTGTTGCCGATGATGCGGTAGAAATTATGCAAACCTCGGACGCACAGCTGCATGGCAGCGCGCCCGAGCTTATCCGACACTTGCTTGAAATTAGGGGACTAGGGATCATTAATGTTATGACGCTGTTTGGAGCAGGGGCAGTGCGCACACAGAAGCGTATCGGTCTTGTCATAAAGCTTGAGAACTGGCAGCAGGATAAGCAGTATGACCGCCTAGGACTGGATGAGGAAACGACGAGAATTATCGAGACAGATGTTCCGCTCGTTACCGTACCTGTACGTCCAGGACGGAACTTGGCCGTCATTATCGAGGTAGCAGCGATGAATTTCCGTTTGAAACGGATGGGCTACAATGCGGCTCTGCAATTCACGAATAAGCTGACGGAAACGATTGCCGATGATATGGATGAATACGATTGAACCTAAAGGGGATATAAAAGAATGAAGACATTGATACTTAATCCAATTGCCTTCTCGTTAGGTGCAATCGAAGTGCATTGGTATGGCATTATTTTGGGAACGGCTGCGTTGGTCGGGCTGCTTCTTTGCGTGCAGGAAGGGAAGCGGTTCGGTATTAAGCCGGACTTCTTTATGGACTTGCTCCTGCTCGGCGTGCCTTCTGCCATTATCGGAGCGCGAATTTATTATGTAGCGTTCAAATGGGAAGATTACAAGGGTAACTTCGTTGATGTATTCAAAATATGGAACGGCGGAATTGCCATTTATGGCGCGATTATTGGAGCATTCATTTGCGGGTTCTTCTATTTCCGTTATAAGGGCTATAACTTCTGGCGCTTAGTGGATATTTGTGTACCCGGACTGCTTGCGGGCCAAATGATCGGGCGCTGGGGCAACTTCATGAATCAAGAGGCTTATGGCGGAGAAGTTTCCGAGGAATTCCTGCGCAATACGCTTCACCTGCCATCCTTTATCGTGGATCAGATGCTGGTTCAAGGCGTGTATCGCCACCCTGCGTTTTTGTACGAGTCGATATGGAGCTTAGTCGGTATTATCATCCTGTTCGTGCTTCGCCGTCAGAAGTTTCTGCGTGCAGGCGAGCTGATGGCCAGCTATTTTATCTGGTATTCTATCGGCCGTTTCTTCATTGAAGCGCTCCGTACCGACAGCTTGGCATTTAGAGGGCCATCATGGTTGGCTTCTTTCATTAATGGCTTATGGGCGCCGATGGAGGTTTTATTCAAACAAGGTTATTTGGACCCCGCTTACGGCAACATTAGGATTTCACAAGTACTGGCCTTGCTTTTGATTATCGGAGCCATCGCGCTCATTATCGTACGCCGCAAGACAGGTCTTGCATCTGCGTACTACCTAGATCCCATTACAACAAGCAAGCCAGAGCGTAATGGCGGCAATGATGCAAATTCAACAAGTGTAGATAACAATACAGTTTCTATTAAAGAAGATGAAGGTAGCAAACGATAAGTGTAATTCAGGGAGGTTTAACGATGACGAGCATGATCAAAACGATGCTGTTCGATTTGGACGGCACAATTCTCGACACCAATGAGCTTATTATCCGCTCGTTCATAGAATCTTTGCAGGGCGTAGCACCTGAAGGCTTTGGAAGAGATCACATTATTCCGAGTATGGGAGAGCCTCTAACAGATCAAATGAAGCGGTTCTCAGGCCTTGAAGATGTCACAGATCTTGTGGCAGCCTATCGCGAAGTGAATTTGCGCCTGCATGATGATTACGTTAAATCATTCGATTACGTAAATGAAGTCATTGCAAGGCTGCATGGACAAGGCATCCAAATCGGTGTCGTGACGACCAAAATGCGGCTAACCACGGAACGCGGGTTGAAATTCGTTGGACTCTACGACTATGTAGATGCCATTGTAACAATTGATGATGTTGTTAACCCTAAACCTCATGCGGAACCTGTTAGCAAAGCCATCGAACTGCTCGGAGCAGATCCGGCAACGACATTGATGGTAGGCGACAGCGTAGTAGATATTGAATCCGCGATTGCTGCGGGCGCCATTGCTGTAGGTGTAGCATGGTCACTAAAAGGCGAGCAAAGGCTTATGGATGCGGGAGCTCATCATGTGATCAATGACATGCGTGATCTTTATACGTTTGTAGGATTGGAGCGGGAGACGCTTGCGCAAAGTTGAACGATATCCAGTGGAAGGACCAAATGCGCTTTGGCAGGTGTATTCGACGGTAAGCCGATTCAAGTCGGTCCGTAATTTCATCTTTATCCAGCTTGCGCGTTATTGTCCGGTCCTTCCGCTCAAAAATTGGATTTACCGCCGATTGCTCGGCATGAAGGTAGGAGAGCATACCGCATTTGCGCTTATGGTCATGGTCGATGTATTCTTTCCTGAGCGTATATCGGTTGGCAATAATTCGATTATTGGATATAATACAACGATTCTGACTCATGAGTATTTAATCAAGGAATACCGTCTCGGCAATGTCAATATTGGCTCTAATGTCATGATTGGCGCGAATACGACCATCTTGCCCGGCGTGACGATCGGCGATTACGCGATAGTGGCTGCCGGCTCGGTTGTTCATAAGGATGTGCCCGCTTATGCGTTTGTCGGCGGCAATCCGATGCGGGAAATCAGACGGAGCGAGATGGTTACGCCAAACGAGTATGACGAGAGTGTCCGCAATATTTTAAATTAATGGGCTTTAAAAAGCTTCGTCCGCGCGAGTTCGTTTCGCAGTCGGCCGGGGCTTTCTTTTTGGTCCAAAGCGGGTGGTAGTTGGCTTGACGAAAATAAGCTTTTCATGCTAATATTACGACTAAACTCTTTATTTTGTTAATATGGTAACATGGTATCGCTTTAAACCACTAAAGTAAACGAAGGTGAAATTATATGTCTAAACCAAAAGTATTCGAGAAGCCGATTGGCGTTAAAGATTATCTGCCTGGCGCCGTTGCAAAGCTGCGTCATATTGAACGCCAGGTTCTGGCCTGCATGCAGGGCTGGGGCTATGAGCAAATTATTACACCAACTATGGAATACTACGATACAGTGGGCGTAGCGAGCTCAACTTCGGACCAGAAGTTATTTAAGCTTCTGAACAATCGCGGAACGACGCTTGTACTCCGTTCAGATATGACGGCGCCAATCGCTCGCGTCGTTTCATCCTTATTGAAGCAAGCAGATTTCCCGCAGCGCTTGTCCTACCATTCCAATGTGTTCCGGGCCATTGAAGAGGAGGCTGGCCGTGAGGCAGAGTTCTTCCAAACAGGTGTGGAGCTTGTTGGGGACTCTTCGGCTGAAGCAGATGCCGAGGTTGTTGCGCTTGCGATCGCATCGCTCAAGGCAGCCGGCGTTGAGCGCTTCAAAATTGCCATCGGGCATGTCGGGTTCCTTAACGGCTTAATGGAGGAATCGCTGCCAGACCGTAAGGATGCGCAAGAGCAGCTGAAGAGCTGCCTGCTGGGCCGCGATTTCGTAGGATACCGCGAGCAGCTGCGCATGCTTTCGCTGGATGAATCCGTAAAGAACGAGCTTGAAGGCGTTTTGCGCTTGCGCGGAGGCCAAGAAATTTGCGATCAAGCGCTGCAGCTGAGCGTGGATGACCAAGCGCGGAAGTCGATTCGCCATTTGTGCGAAATTTGGGATGTGCTGAAGGCGTACGGCGTTTGCGAGCATGTGCTTATTGATCTGACGATGATCGGGGATTTCTCCTACTATACAGGCATGACCTTTGAAGGTTACGCTGCTGATCTTGGATTCCCGGTTGTAAGCGGCGGACGTTATGACAATTTGCTGGCACAGTTCGGCAGACCGGCACCGGCGACTGGTTTTGCCCTTAAGACGACGCGTATTTTGGAGCTGCTCGGCGATAAAGCCGAAAGCGAAACCAAGCGGACGCTTGTTGTCTATGACACAAAGGGCCGCGGCGAAGCGCTTGTCAAAGCGCAGGAGCTGCGCGCGCAGGGTGTAAACGTTGTAACGGAGCGTTTGGATGATAGCAGCATTCTGCTTGATGTTGGAAAAAATACGGATGAGCAGCAACCGTTTGTTTATAAAGGTGTAGCATACACGGCTTTGCTGTCGTACGACGGCAACGGAATTAAAGGAGGCAGCGCCACATGAGCGGACAGACAAAGGATATTTTGAAAGTGGCGATGCCGAAGGGCCGCATTTACAAGGTGGCGTCGAAGCTGTTCCGCGAAGCAGGACTGCCGATTCCGAGTGATTTTGATGATACGCGCAAGCTGATCATCGAGCTTCCTGAGGTCGGAATGGAGTTCATTATGGCGAAGCCTGTTGACGTTCCTACTTATGTGGAATATGGCGTGGCGGATATCGGTATCGTCGGCAAAGACGTGCTGATGGAGGAAAATAAGGACGTTTACGAGCTGCTTGATCTAGGCATAGCAAAATGCCGGATGTCAGTTATCGGCATGCCGGATTGGAAGCCGACGATGAATCCGCGGGTAGCTACCAAGTATCCGAATGTAGCTTCGGCGTATTTCCGTGAGCTCGGTCAGCAGGTAGAGGTTATTAAGCTTAACGGCTCAATTGAGCTCGCGCCAATGATCGGGTTGGCGGATCGGATCGTTGATATGGTGGAAACAGGCCAAACGCTGCGCGAAAACGGACTTGTCGAAATGGAATCGATCTTCGGCATAACGAGCCGCTTGATTGCGAACCGGGTAAGCTACCGGATGAAAAACGATGTGATTCAAGGCCTATGCGACCGTTTGCAGGAGACGCTGGCTAAACGGAATTTAGAGGCTGTTAATGGTGATTCCAAACGATAGAACAGAACGCTAAGGCCTATGCTGGCGGGTTATAGCATGATGCATATTGCAGATAGATGAGCAGCACAACGTAATAAGCATACTGGATAGAGCGCTTAGGTAGGGAACGATACCTAAAAGGATAATTTGAATGATAAAGCATGGAGAGTCATTGGAAGGAGTGGATAATATGCGTATTATGCGAGCGGAGCAGTTTGGATTGAAACGCGAGGTGGAGTATGGAACACCGGAGCAAAATGAGTCGGCCTTAAGGATC
The DNA here is from genome assembly GCF_056398325.1 of Paenibacillus sp. 01T443. Taxonomy (NCBI): domain Bacteria; kingdom Bacillati; phylum Bacillota; class Bacilli; order Caryophanales; family Paenibacillaceae; genus Paenibacillus; species Paenibacillus sp. 01T443. The sequence continues at coordinate 30,014 of NZ_JBFTPE010000035.1, read as the reverse complement.
GTCGCAGACGTAAAGGCCGAGGGAGATGCGGCGCTGCTGAGGTATACGGAGCTGCATGACCGGGTTAAGCTGGATGCGGCATCGCTGCGCGTGACGCAGGAGGAGATTCRGGCGGCGTATGCGCTGGTCGACGCCGATTTTCTTACGGCGATTCGCGAAGCGGCCGTGAATGTCCGGGTTTTCCACGAGAAGCAAATGCGGACCTCGTGGATGGATCTGCAGCAGGACGGAACGCTGCTCGGGCAAATTATGCGGCCGCTGAAGCGGGTCGGCGTATACGTGCCCGGAGGCAAGGCGGCTTATCCGTCGTCCGTGCTGATGAATGTGATTCCGGCGCAGGTAGCCGGCGTGCCGGAGATTGTTATGGTGACGCCGCCTGCAACCGGCGGTACTGCGGGCATCGACCCGTATATTCTCGTTGCCGCAGCGGAAGCGGGCGTTAAGGAGATGTACCGGGTCGGCGGGGCTCAGGCCATTGCCGCGCTTGCGTACGGCACGGCCAGCATTGCTCCGGTCGATAAGATTTGCGGACCGGGCAACATTTATGTGGCGCTGGCGAAGCGCGCCGTATTCGGTGCCGTCGATATCGACAGTATCGCCGGGCCAAGTGAAATCGTCGTGCTTGCCGACGATTCAGCCGATCCCGCGTACATAGCCGCGGATCTGCTGTCGCAAGCAGAGCATGATGAGATGGCATCGGCGATCCTGGTGACGCCTTCGCATCAGCTTGCGGAAGCTGTTGCAGCGGAAGTAGAACGCCAGCTGTCGACGCTGCCGCGCCAGGACATCGCTCGCAGCTCCATTGACAGCTATGGTGCTGTATTGCTCGTCGACTCGCTTGAAGCGGGTATCGACGTTGTCAATCAGCTTGCGCCTGAGCATCTGGAGGTGCTGACGGTTGATCCGATGCGTCTGCTCGGTTATATCCAGAATGCCGGCGCGATTTTCCTTGGGCCTTACAGCTCGGAGCCTGTAGGGGATTATTTTGCGGGACCGAATCACATCATACCGACAAACGGCACCGCTCGGTTCTCGTCGCCGGTAAACGTCGACGACTTCTTGAAGAAGTCGAGCTTGATTTACTACAGCAAAGAAGCATTGCTTGCCAATGGCGAAAAAATCATGACGCTTGCGCGTCATGAAGGGCTCGAGGGCCATGCTCGCGCAATTGAGATTCGCCTGGAGAAGGAACGCGGTTAATGGAGGATGGCGCCGAAATGCGCCTGCTTCAATCGCCTGTTACCGCTGCTGTCCTACTTTTCTTCGACTAGATGGCGGGCGTTTCAGCAGCGAAAAAAAACAATTGATGCGGCAAACCGAAGTAATGGTCTATTTTAGACGACCCGTTCATCCGAGGTTATGCCGTGAAAGATATAATAAAATAGGAAGAAGGAATGAAAGTGTCGGAAAATCGGGTACGTGAAGCATCGGTGGCACGCAAGACGAATGAAACGGACATTAAGCTTACATTTGCAGTAGACGGAACAGGCGAAACGAAAATTGAAACAGATGTGCCTTTCCTTAACCATATGCTTGACTTGTTTACGAAGCACGGCCAGTTCAACCTGGAGCTGGAAGCGCGCGGAGATATCGACATAGACGATCACCACACGGTAGAGGATATCGGCATTTGTATCGGTCATACGCTACGCGAGGCGCTTGGCGATAAACGCGGCATCAAACGTTATGCCAGCGTATTCGTTCCGATGGATGAGGCGCTTGCGCAGGTCATCATCGATGTCAGCAACCGTCCGCATTTCGAATACCGCGCTGAATATCCTTCCGCGCAAGTAGGCAGCTTCTCGACGGAGCTTGTTCACGAGTTTCTGTGGAAGCTGGCGTTGGAGTCGCGCATCACGCTTCATGTAATTGTACACTATGGCAAAAACACGCATCACATGATTGAGGCGGTGTTCAAGGCGCTAGGACGTGCACTGGACGAAGCAACGAGCATTGATCCTCGCGTACAAGGAGTGCCTTCGACGAAAGGAGTGCTGTAGCATGATCGCAATCATCGATTACGGCATGGGCAACCTGCACAGCGTAAGCAAAGCTGTGGAGCGGCTTGGCTACGAGGCGGTCATTACCGATGATCCGCAGACGATTGCAGCTGCGGACGGAGCGATCCTGCCCGGCGTCGGCGCTTTTGGCGATGCAATGCTAAACCTGCGCGAAACGAAGCTGGATGAGGTAGCCAAAGCCTATGCGGCCTCCGGCAAGCCCATGCTGGGCATATGCCTTGGCATGCAGCTGCTTTTCACGGAAAGTGAGGAGTACGGCACGAACGAAGGTCTGAACCTGCTCCCAGGCAAAGTGGTCCGTTTCGCTGGTGATTACAAAATTCCGCATATGGGCTGGAATAAGCTGTCGTTCCTGCAGGAGCAGTCGCCGCTGTTCAGCGGTCTAACCGAGGGACATGTATATTTCGTGCATTCTTTCCATGCGAAGCCGGAGCAAGCCTCCGACCTGCTTGCGACGACCGATTATCACCAGCAGGTGACGGCGATTGTCGGACGCGGGAACGTATACGGCATGCAGTTCCATCCGGAAAAAAGCGGGGATCTGGGCATGCAGCTGCTTGGCAGTTTCCTTGCGCTTACCAAAATTAAGCAAGCTTAGCTTCTTTTAAAATATAAGAAAGTATAAATTTTAACCTTTTATAATGCTTATATTTCATCGCGAAACGAGCTTCTGCCGCTAAAGACGGCGTCAGCCGTTTACGCTTGTATAGCAGACAATAGACCGAGCTCGGCTAACGGGCAATAAGGAGAGGGAAACATGCTGGCAAAACGTATCATTCCGTGCCTTGACGTAAAGGACGGCCGCGTTGTGAAAGGCGTGAATTTCGTAAACCTGCGCGATGCGGGCGACCCCGTCGAACTTGCGGCTACCTATGACCGAGAGGGCGCGGATGAGCTGGTATTTCTGGACATTTCGGCTTCGGTCGAGGGGCGCGCAACGATGATAGAGGTTGTCAAACGGACGGCAGGCGAAATTACAATTCCGTTTACGGTAGGCGGCGGCATTTCCCATGTGGATGACATGAAGCGGCTGCTCCGCGCCGGAGCGGACAAAATCGGCATTAATACGGCGGCGGTATTGAATCCAAAGCTCGTGCAGGAAGGCTCACGCAAGTTCGGCTCGCAGTGCATCGTAGTGGCCATTGATGCCAAGTTCAATGCAGAGTGGGGCGAGTGGGAGGTTTATACGCACGGCGGCCGTAAGACGACGGGCATAAAGGCGCTGGAGTGGGCGCGTGAAGTGGAGCGTCTCGGCGCTGGGGAAATTTTGCTGACGAGCATGGATGCGGACGGAACGAAGGACGGCTTCGATATTAAGCTTACGCAGGCCGTTTCCGACTCGCTGGGCATCCCGGTTATCGCTTCGGGCGGAGCGGGAAGAATCGAGCACTTTAACGATGTGTTTCAGCAGGCTCATGCGGATGCGGCGCTGGCTGCGACTATTTTTCACTATAAAGAAATGACGATCCGGGAAGTGAAGGACGATTTGCGGTTGAAGGGAGTAGAGGTACGATGACGGAAAACAACCAGAGCGGGCTTATCTCGAAAATCAAATGGGACGACGCGGGGCTCGTTCCTGCCGTTGTGCAGGATGCGCAAAGCAAAGAAGTACTTATGATGGCTTATATGAATAAGGAATCGCTGCAGCTTTCGGTGGAGTCGGGCGTGACCTGGTTCTGGAGCCGCTCACGAAATGAGCTGTGGAATAAAGGCGCGACAAGCGGCCATACGCAGCGCATCGTTTCATTGGCCTATGATTGCGACGGGGACACGCTTCTCGTCAAGGTGGAGCAAAAGGGACCGGCTTGCCATACAGGCCGTTACAGCTGCTTCTTCAATGCGGTTGAAGTAAGCGGAAACGAAAATGCATCCTCAGAGGCTGCACCGACGTCTGCTGATCGCTTCGCAACGCTCGGGCAGCTGGAGAGCATTATTGCAGAACGATACGCAGAGCGCCCTGAGGGGTCTTATACGTCGTATTTGTTCGACAAAGGCGTGGATAAAATTTTGAAAAAGGTTGGCGAGGAAGCGTCCGAGGTCATTATTGCAGCTAAAAACAAAGATAACGACGAGCTTCGCAGCGAAACCGGCGATTTGATTTTCCACCTGATGGTACTGCTTCGCGAGAGAGGGCTGCCTTTTGATGACGTGATAAGTGAAATCAACAGCCGTCATGGGAAGCCAACCACCAATAAAATGAGATAGGTCATCGCTTATCTCAAAATTCACAATAGAAAGGCCGGTACGCACATGTTTATCGATTACCATACCCATCACGCTCGCTGCGGCCATGCGGTCGGCGAGCTGGAGGAATACGTACGGAAGGGAATTGAGATCGGACTCGTGCAGCTCGGCCTTTCCGATCATATGCCGCTGCTGCATGTTGATCCAGCCACATACTACCCGGAGATGGCGATGCCTATGGATGAGCTTCCCCGTTATGTAGAGGAATGCCTGATGCTCAAGGAAAAGTACAAAGGGCAGATTGACATTCGCGTAGGTCTGGAGGGCGATTATATCGAAGGCTGCGAGGAGCAAATCGAAGCCATCGTGAAAGCTTATCCATGGGACTACGTGATCGGCTCCGTTCATTTCCTGGGCGAATGGGATATTACCGATTTCCGGCAAACGGCGGGCTGGGAAGGCCGCGACCGCATGGCGGTGTATGAGCAATATTACGATGCCATCGGAAAAGCGGCTGCAACCGGCTTTTATGACTACATTGGCCATATTGACGTGATCAAGCGTTTTGGCTTTCAACCAGAAGGTGATGTCAGCCATTTGGAGAATGCTGCGCTTGAAGCGGTTAAGCGTCACGGCCTCGCCATTGAACTCAACGCTTCCGGCCTCCGTACACCTGCCGCTGAGATGTTTCCAAGCCGCAGAATGCTGGAATACGCAAGGGATTTGGGCATTCCGCTGACCGTTGGATCAGATGCTCACCAGCCGGAAAGACTAGGCCAATACTTGGATCAAGCGTACACTGTGCTTAAAGAAGTGGGTTTTACACAGCTCGCGACATTTAATTGTCGAAAATTAGTGATGATTGATTTTTGAAATATCGTAAATTACATGTATAATATAGAAAGATCAAACAAGCTTTGTCGAATGATCCGACAAGGACGAGTACTAGTTCCGTAAAATTAATTGGTTTTAACGCTCAGGAGGGTATCATGTTAAGCGACAAGGTGCGTATTTTTTCGGGTTCGTCTAATCCGGTATTGGCTCAGAAAATCAGTGCAGAGCTTGGTCTGACGCTAGGCGCGATCAAGATGTCCCGTTTCAAAAGCGGTGAGATTTACGTGCATTATGAGGAAACGATTCGGAATTGCGACGTTTTTCTCGTACAATCATTCTCGCATCCGATCAACGAGCATTTTGTCGAATTGCTCGTTATGATTGATGCGGCGAAACGTGCATCCGCGAGAACGGTCAACATCATCATGCCGTACTACGGTTATGCGCGTCAGGAACGCAAAGCAGCACCACGGGAGCCGATCTCAGCGAAAATGCTGGCGGATGTGCTCACGACTGTTGGAGCGAACCGCGTAATCACAATCGACCTTCATGCTCCAGCTATTCAAGGCTTCTTCAATATTCCGGTCGATCATATGACTGCGCTTGATCTTATCAGCGATTATTTGAAGTCAAAAAACATCAAGAACCCGGTTGTTGTATCGCCGGATGCAGGACGTGCTTCAACTGCCGAGAAGCTGGCTAACTACTTGGATACATCGTTTGCGATTATGATCAAGAAACGCCCTGCGCACAATGAATCGGTTATCACACACGTTATCGGGGATGTCGAAGGTCAGACGCCAATCATTATTGAGGATCTGATCGATACAGGCTCTACGATTGTAAACGTTGTGGAAGGCTTGAAGGAGCGCGGCGCAGAGGATGTATATGTATGCGCAACGCACCCGTTATTCTCCGGCTCGGCCATTGAGCGTTTGGATCATCCAAATATTAAAGAAGTCATCGTTACAGACTCAATCAGCTTGCCGGAATCAACGCCGGAACGCTTCAAAGTGCTTTCCGTTGCCCCTCTGCTTGCAGAAGCAACGCGGATCATTTTGGAGGGCGGATCCATCAGTACCTTGTTCAAAAGCAATGGCGTATAAGCGCCCGTTCTGAATGCTGAGCACACGAATCGAATAGCAATGACGCGGGAAATCGCGGGCGGCGTATTTGCTGTCCGCGATTTTGCCACATATTCTTTCATGTTCTCGAGTGTATGGCTATGGTATAATCRTAGAAAATCGGAAGTAACGGGAGGTGCCTTGCCAGTGAAAGAGAAGAAACGTGTTGCCGTAGATCAACAGACGAAAGTCATACCGGTTCAATGGGACGCGACGTTTTTTTTCGAGCGTGCGGTTCGGTCACTAGATCGATTCCATTATGACAAGGCACTTAAATATTTTCGTCGCGCCGTGGAATACGAGCCGGAAAATCCGGTAAACCATTGCAATATGGCCGGCATTCTTTCTGAAATGGGCAATTATGAGGAGTCGAATCGGATTTTAGGCTGGATTGTGGAAGAGCTTGATCCGACGATGACGGAATGCCATTTCTACATGGCGAACAATTTTGCTAATATGGAGCAATATGAAGCGGCTGAGGGCTCGCTTATTCGATATTTAGAAGAGGATTCGGAAGGGCAGTTTCTCGATGAAGCAGAGGATATGATGGATCTTCTGCATTACGAGCTTGAGCGTCCTACGCGTCTGACGAATATTAAGTCGCGCGAGGGCATGGTCGAGCATGATTTGGCTCGCACCTTGCTGGAAGAAGGCAAATTCACGGAGGCTGTGCGCATTTTAGAAAAAATTATTGAAGGCCAGCCGGATTTTCTCGCTGCGCGCAATAATTTGGCGTTAGCCTATTATTATATGGGCATGTTCGAAAAGGCGATGGATACCATTCATGAGGTGCTTGAGCTTGAAGCGGGCAACCTGCATGCGCTTTGCAATCTTGCTATTTTCTATCAGCACAAGAATGACGAGCAAAGCCTGCAGCCGCTTGTAGAGCTGCTTGCGAAGACCGTGCCGTTCCATCAGGAACATGTGTTTAAACTGGCAACAACTATGGGCATCTTAGGAGAGCATGGTGCTGCATATAAGCATTTCATTAGGCTTCTCAAAGACTCCGAGCTTACGCAGGATCCTAGTTTGTATCACTATGCCGCTGTCGCCGCTTGCAATATAGGACGTTTCCAGGAAGCAGAGCGGCTGTGGAAGCAAACGATAAAGCTCGATCCGAAATCGGGCATTCCTCATTATTATATGGAGCAGCTTGAGCTCGTTCGCAGCGGGGAGCAGACGGCATCCATCAGCTACCATTACCATCTGCCGTTTGAAGAGCAGTTCAAGCTCTGGGAGAAGTCCTCGGACGGCATTCCCGACCATCTCAAGCGTGATCCGCTTGTTCGTTCCTCATTTTTCTGGGCGCTGCGCCATGGCGACCAGCATACGAAGCTGCAGGTTATCCAGGCTTTAGGCATGATTGCCGACAGCGAGGTAAAGGACGTGCTGCAATCGTTTTTGATGGAGCGCGATGAGGATGACTACTTAAAGCGGATTGCAATCTTCGTGCTTCGTACGATGGGTGTTCAAGAGCCATTGCATATCGTGCTTGAAGGGAAAGAAACGGTAATCGAACCGAATCGTGTTCCTTCGAGGCTTCCTGTGTGGGAGGAAAAATGGCAGGATGTTGTTGAAACGGCGCTCGGTCGCATGAGCAAGCAATACGATTTGGTCCAGCAGCATGATTTGATGACTTTATGGGTAGAGTTCTTGTCACGCGTATACCCGGACGTTCCGAAGCTGGCAAAGCCTGAGGGCTGGGCAGCTGCGTTAGAATATTTGACAGCTAAGATGCATCGGAGGTCCATTTCGTACCATGAGGTTTCGCTTCGGTACGGGACTTCGATCGCTACAGTAAGCAAGAACGTAAAGCTGATTGACGAGGTTTGCGGCATCAAAGAAAAGATGAAGTCGATGAGCTCCGTCTTTTTCACGCAGGAATTGCAGGACGAATAAACTTTTACGAGGTGAATGTCTATGTACAAATCCATTATTATCGGTACCGGTCCTGCCGGACTTACAGCAGCTATTTACTTGGCACGCGCCAATATGAATCCGCTAATTATTGAAGGCCCTGAGCCAGGCGGGCAATTGACGACGACAACAGAGGTGGAGAACTTTCCTGGTTTTCCGGAAGGCATCATGGGTCCAGAACTCATGGAAAATATGCGCAAACAAGCGGAGCGCTTTGGCGCTAAGTTTATTACCGGCTGGGTAAACAGCGTGGATATGTCGGAGCGTCCTTTCAAGCTTCAAGTAGAAGGCCATGGAGAACTGGTGGGCGAGAGCATCATCATCTCTACAGGGGCATCTGCTAGATACTTGGGCATTCCGGGTGAGAAAGAAAATGTCGGAAAAGGCGTAAGCACCTGCGCAACCTGTGACGGCTTCTTCTTCCGCGGCAAGAAAATTATCGTAGTCGGCGGCGGCGACTCAGCGATGGAGGAAGCAAGCTTCCTTACGCGTTTCGCGACGAACGTTGAGCTGGTTAATCGTCGTGATGAACTGCGCGCTTCCAAGATCATGCAGGATCGTGCTCGCGAAAACGAGAAAATTAGCTGGAGCCTAAACCGTACACCGGTCGAAGTGGTAGCTACAGGCATGGGCGTTACGGGTCTTAAAGTCCGTGACAATTCAACAGGCGAAGAGGATGTTATTGAGACCGACGGCATTTTCATTGCTATCGGCCATACACCGAATACGAAATTCCTTGCAGGACAAATCGATACGGACGATCACGGGTATATTGTTGTGAAACCGGGCACAACCGAAACAAACATACCAGGCGTATTCGCTTGCGGCGACGTGCAAGACAGTAAGTACCGCCAAGCGATCACGGCAGCAGGCAGCGGTTGTATGGCTGCACTGGATTGCGAAAGATTCCTAGAAGGCGCAGTGACGCATGATTGGAGCAAATCGCTTTAATACTTGGCGATGAGCATCATAAGATAGAGAAAGGGGCTATACCGGCAGAGCGATTTGCTTGAAGGTATAGCCTTTTCGATAGGTGGGAGCAGCACTTTTACCAGTATTAAGCTATCTTGACCAGAGCATAAAGGTCGCTTATAGTGTTACAGAGAAGATTAACATATTGATGAGGTGGACTAGTGATGTCTGAAAAGATTTACGTTGGAGTCGATGTCGGCGGAACTGCTATTAAGTTAGGCATTTGCAATGCGGATGGACAATTGCTCCAGACGTATGAGGGGCCGACGGAAGCGAGTAAAGGAACGGACACTATCCTTCAAAATATTGCAAAATATGCACAGCAGATCGTAGCCGAATCGGACTATGATTGGGAGCAAGTTGACGGGGTAGGCGTTGGTATTGCAGGCTTCCTGGATATTCCGAACGGTATCGTGAAATTTGCGCCGAACCTGAAGATTGAGAATGTCAATCTGAAGGCTTATTTGGAGCAAGAGTTAAAAAAGACGGTTAAAGTTAACAATGATGCAAATGTTGCGGCACTAGGCGAGGCTTGGGGCGGAGCGGGTAAAGGCATCGACCACTGCGTATGCTATACGCTCGGAACAGGCGTAGGCGGCGGCATTATTATAGAGGGTAAAATCGTTGAGGGCTATATGGGCATGGCAGGCGAGCTGGGCCATATGGCAATCGTGCCTGATCTTGAAGCCATTCAATGCGGATGCGGCAAAATGGGCTGCTTGGAAACGGTATCTTCGGCGACCGGTATTATTCGCATGGCGAAGGATGCCGTTGAACGCGGTGACCGTACATCGCTTTCGATGGTAGAAAACATCATGGCGAAGGATGTTCTCGACGCAGCGAAAGCAGGCGACGAGGTTGCGACGCGTATCGTGAACCGCGCTGCTTATTATTTGGGCAAATCCATGGCGATGATTGCGATCGTTTTGAATCCGCAATATTTTATCATCGGCGGCGGCGTTTCAAAAGCGGGAGATTTCTTATTCGATCAAATTCGCGAAGTATTTGAGAAGTATACGCAGGAGCAAGCGAAAGAAAATGTAAAAATCGTTGCGGCAACGCTTGGCAACAATGCGGGCGTAGTAGGCGCGGCAGGACTTATTCTAAGAGGTTAATCTTAAAAGCAAATGCAGGCGATTAACGAAACGGCTTTGCTAACGCAAAGTCTAAGCATATCCTTACGAAGTGACTTTGCTAACGCAAAGTCTTTAGGAGGTTTGATCATGGAAACGGCAGCAACAGTAGCGAAGCTTGTCATTATAACCGGGATGTCTGGCGCGGGCAAAACCATTGCTGTCCAAAGCCTAGAGGACCTCGGTTTCTTCTGCGTCGACAATCTACCGCCCGTTCTTATCCCGAAATTTGCGGAGCTGATCGAACAATCGAACGGTAAAATCGGCAACGTGGCGCTTGTTATTGATTTGCGCGGAAGAGAATTTTTTACGGCGCTTTCGGAGTCGCTCGCTTATATCAAGGAGCATTACACGATAAGCTGTGAAATCTTGTTTTTGGATGCTACAGACGGCGTACTTGTGCAGCGGTACAAAGAGAGCCGTCGTCGCCATCCGCTTGCCCCTGATGGTATGCCGCTTGAAGGCATTAAGAATGAACGCCGCCTGCTTGAAGATCTGAAAGGCTGGGCCTCTCAGGTCATCGATACGAGCATATTGAAGCCGGCTCATTTGAAGGAACGGATTATTTCTCACTTTACGAATCTCGAGCAAAACAGTCTTTCGATTAATGTAACCTCGTTTGGCTTTAAATATGGGATTCCGATTGATGCGGATCTGATTTATGATGTTCGTTTCTTGCCTAACCCGCATTATGTCGAGCATCTGCGTCCGAATACCGGTCAAACTCCTGAGGTATACGAATATGTAATGAAGTGGCCTGAAACACAGCAATTCCTGACAAAGCTGTTAGACATGCTGCAATTCCTTATTCCGCTCTATCGCAAGGAAGGGAAAAGCCAGGTAGTTATTGGTATTGGCTGCACTGGCGGGAAGCATCGTTCCGTTGCCATAGCTGAATACTTGGGACGCATGCTCGGCAGCAGCGATACGGAACGTGTGCGTGTCAGTCATCGCGATGCCGAACGTGACAAGCATTGACGGGGTGAGAGAATGCAAAGTAGGCATAAGATACTGAGAAGACCGAAGATCGTTGTCATTGGCGGCGGTACAGGTCTCTCTGTCATGCTGCGCGGTCTTAAAGAGAAGCCGCTTGATATTACGGCTATTGTTACGGTTGCCGACGATGGAGGCAGCTCCGGCATTTTACGCAACGAGCTTCAAATACCTCCTCCAGGCGATATTCGCAATGTGCTGATGGCACTTGCCGATGCGGAACCGCTTTTGACCGAGGTGCTGCAATATCGTTTCAAAACGGTGCCGGGACTTGCAGGTCATAGTCTTGGTAATCTTATGCTTGCAGCGATGACGGATATATCCGGTGATTTTGTTACGGGTATCCGCGAGTTAAGCCGGGTTCTCGCTGTTCGAGGGCGGGTGCTTCCCGCCGCGGGTAAAGCGATTGTACTTAAGGCAGAAATGGTCGATGGAACGATTGTTACCGGCGAGTCTATGATCCCGAAGGCTGGCAAAGTAATTAAGCGTGTGTTTTTGGAGCCGCTGGATGTGGAACCGCTGCAGGAGGCGGTAGAAGCTATCGAGCAGGCAGACGCGATCTTAATTGGGCCAGGCAGCTTGTACACAAGCATTATCCCAAACTTGCTTGTTCCAAAGCTGGCGACTGCCATTGTAGAGTCTGAGGCTGTTAAGCTTTTTGTTTGTAATGTTATGACGCAGCCGGGCGAAACCGATAATTATTCGGTAGGTGACCATTTGGATGCGATACATGCGCATATCGGCCATCATTTATTTGATTACGTGATTGTGAACGACGGCGAGATTCCGCCCCAAATCGAGAGCAAGTATGCGGAGATGGGTGCGAAGGCCGTTCATTTGGATTTGGATGCGGTAACGCAAAAGGGCTATGAAGTCATTGCGGATCGCCTTGTTTTATTCCGTACTTTTCTTCGGCATGACGCCGAGCGCTTAAGCCATCATATTTATAAACTGGTAGAGAACTGGATGATACGAAAGAGGTGATACACAATGTCATTTGCGGCGCAAACGAAGAAAGAGCTGACACTAATCGAGGCGGACAGCTGTTGTGAGAGAGCGGAGTTATCCGCGCTTATACGGATGAATGGTTCGGTTAGTGTGTCTAGCCGCAAAGTCGTTTTGGACATCTCAACGGAAAATGCCGCGATTGCCAGAAGAATTTATTCCCTGCTCAAAAAACATTATGAGATACACGTCGAGCTGCTTGTCCGCAAGAAGATGAGACTTAAGAAAAATAACGTGTATATCGTACGTATCCCTGCCGGGGTACAGGAAATATTGAGCGAGCTCAGAATTGTATCCGAAGGTTTTATGTTCAACCTTGGCATCGACAAGGAAATCATTCGCAAGCCTTGCTGCAAGCGCTCGTATCTGCGAGGTGCGTTCCTTGCGGGAGGCTCGGTCAACAATCCGGAGGGTTCCTCGTATCATTTGGAGATTTCCTCGCTGTATCAAGAGCACTGTGAGTCCTTGGTTGACCTTGCGAACAAATTTGATCTAAACGCTAGATGCATTGAACGGAAAAAGGGTTTTATCTTCTATATCAAAGAGGGCGAGAAAATTATCGAGCTCCTCAATATTATTGGCGCGCATCAAGCCTTATTCAAGTTTGAAGATGTTCGAATCATGCGCGACATGCGCAATTCAGTTAACCGGATCGTGAACTGCGAAACGGCGAATCTGAACAAAACAATTGGAGCGGCAGTTCGGCAGATCGAGAATATCAAGCTGCTGCAGCGTGAAGTAGGACTAGAGAGCTTGCCTGACAAGCTAAAGGAAGTAGCTGAGATCAGACTTCAGCATCCGGATATGAATCTGACAGAGGTCGGCGAAATGCTGGGAGGAAAGGTCAGTAAGTCAGGCGTAAACCACCGTTTGCGCAAAATCGACGAGCTTGCGGAAAAAATCCGTGGCGTATGAACTTTCATCCTAGTGTATCAGCTGGTATAATGATATAATAATTCAAAATGGCTTTATTTATGAAGATAAGAATGCTAAGCAATAATCAAATGCATTCTTGTCTTTGACCGGGAAAAGAGCTTTTGCAGCCAGTAGACGGCGATAAGCCGTATAAGCTTGTGCCGCATGCTAATGCTTAAGTAAAATATAGGGGGTATGGTTTCCATGACAAGGCTTCCGGTTGTTGTTCGTCTTAAGACGGGACTACATGCAAGACCAGCAGCATTATTCGTACAAGAAGCGAACAAATTTTCCTCCGAAGTATTTGTAGAGAAAGACGACAAAAAAGTGAATGCTAAATCCATAATGGGAATTATGAGCTTAGCAATCAGCTCAGGCACTGAAGTATCCATAAGTGCTGAGGGTTCGGATGCAGAACAGGCTGTAAACGCTTTAGTCGCTTTGGTAAGCAAAGAAGAGCTGGAAAACCAATAATTCATCACAAATTAAATAAAAGCCGTCCAAGGTCTAGATGACCAAGGGAGGCTTTTTTTAATGCTATTTGCACGCCATATTAAAAAAAACAGGGCTATCCCCTAGGTCTTTGCAGACCAGTAGGGATAGCTCTGTTTTGTAAAATGCCCTATTTCTTGTTATTAAGCAAGCTTCTCAATAACTTTATCGACAAGACCGTATTCTTTGGCCTCGACTGCGCTCATGAAGTAATCGCGGTCCGTATCCTTCTCGATGCGTTCAAGCGATTGTCCGCTGCGCTCTGCCAGGATGCCGTTCAGCTTGTCGCGCATGCCAATAATACGTTTCGCGCGAATGGCGATATCGCTTGCTTGGCCTTCTGCGCCGCCTAGCGGCTGGTGAATCATTACTTCGCTGTTCGGAAGCGCGTAACGTTTGCCTATAGCGCCTGCTGTAAGCAGGAAGGCACCCATGGAAGCGGCCATACCTACACAGATCGTAGACACATCGGGTTTAATGTATTGCATCGTATCATAAATAGCCATGCCTGCCGTAATCGAACCGCCTGGGCTGTTAATATAAAGGGAAATATCTTTCTCTGGGTCGTCTGCTGCCAGGAAAAGCAATTGAGCGATGATGGAGTTGGCCACCACGTCATTTACACCGGATCCTAGAAAAATAATACGGTCTTTCAATAGGCGAGAGTAAATGTCATACGCACGCTCACCTCGATTGTTTTGCTCAATAACCATAGGAACGAAATTCATATCCAACGTAAGCCCCCTCCTAAAAAAACAATGAATGGTTAAATCGTATTATCATAATAACGGATGAAAAAGCAAAAGTCAAAGATAGTCAAACAAGTCCTAAAATCCCTTTCTCGATATAAGAAAAAAACCGTGATTGTCGGCGCTTGGATAAGGAAATACAGTGCTGTCCGGGTCATATTTTCTGGGACTCAGGAAGGGAGTTTCTGGCGAGGAAACGATCTATAAAGGCGAAATAAAAAAAACCGCTCCAGCGTATAGGAACGGTTCATCTGTATCATTATAGGAGTTGCAAGCCTTAATGGCTGAAATGTCGTAGTGGCGCGCCCGCAAGGAATCGAACCTAGATCTCAGCCTTCGGAGGGCTGCGTCATATCCATTGGACCACGGGCGCATTAGAAAATTGTCGCAAAAATTATTATATGATATTTAAGATTTTAAAGCAAGAGGCGTTCAAAAATTAAATTTGTTAAAAATGTGTCAGAAACCGTTTACAAAGCGAAAACGACTATTGCTACAATCGGAAATTTCCGATAAACTAAAGGTGGGACTTGAAATGATACCGCGGGACGTATTAAGTCCAATGCATTTGAACCGAATACGCTTTAGGCCGATGGAGTGAAGGATGAGAGATGCGTCAGATCGTTGAACTGCAGCAGCAGCTTGTACCGGAACTGCTCGAAGTCATGAAGAAACGGTATTCGATCTTGCATCAAGTGATGCTGTCGGATTTAATCGGGCGCCGAACCTTGGCGACAACATTATCGATGACGGAGCGGATGCTTCGGGCAGAGACCGATTTTCTGAAATCGCAGGGATTGCTCGAGATTCATTCGGGGGGCATGCGAATTAGCGATTCAGGCAAGCTTTTATTAGAGGAGCTTGAGCCATTATACAAGACGATGTTCGGACTATCCGAGCTGGAAGAAACGATACGCAGTCATTACGGATTATCGCAGGTCGTTATCGTTGCAGGCGATTCGGAAGTTTCAGCCCAGACGAAACGGGAGCTCGGCCGTGCTGCTTCTCAGGTGCTAAACAAGCTTATGCAGCCTAACGATGTCGTAGCGGTAACGGGCGGAACGACGATTGCCCAGGTATCGAATCAACTGGTAAGTTCCTCACAGCTGAAAACGAACTTGTTCGTACCGGCTAGAGGCGGTCTTGGAGAGAGCTTGGACTACCAAGCGAATACAATTGCTTCGATGATGGCGAAACGCACAGGGGCGCAATACAGGCTTCTACACGTGCCTGATCATCTCGGTGAGGAAGCGTTCGCGTCCATTATGCAGGAACCGAATATTAGGGAAATCGTGGATGTCATCCGCAGTGCTCGCATCGTTGTACACGGAATCGGAGATGCTATGGTCATGGCAAGACGCCGGCGTTTGGATCGGGAGATCATTGACGCTATGGAAGCTGAAGGAGCTTTGGCGGAGTCGTTTGGGTTTTATTTTGACCGCAAAGGCATTGTCGTGCACAAAATGCAAACGGTGGGGTTACGGCTCGAAGATATTGTGAAGACTGAAGTTGTCATAGGCGTAGCCGGCGGAAAGAGCAAAGGCGAAGCTATTGCGGCAATTATGCGGTTCGGACACAATGACGTACTCGTTACCGATGAAGCTGCTGCACTTGAAATGGTAGCGTTGATCGAGCAGGAGAAGGATTAAGCTTCTAACAGATTTTAAGGAATCATGATGATTTGCAAATGGCCCTCGGCCGCGCGCGAAACATCTTGAAATATATATTAATATCTTTTAAAAACGCTTAGGAGGAAATAAAAATGGTTAAAGTTGGTATTAATGGTTTTGGTCGCATCGGCCGTAACGTATTCCGCGCAGCACTGAACAACCCTGATGTTCAAATCGTGGCAGTAAACGATCTTACGGATACTGCAACACTGGCACATCTTCTGAAATACGATACAACACACGGTCAACTTGACGGTACTGTTGAAGCAAAAGAAGGCGCGCTTATCGTAAACGGACGCGAAATCAAAGTATTCGCAGAGCGTAACCCTGCTGACCTTCCTTGGGGATCCGTTGGCGTTGAAATCGTAGTTGAATCAACTGGTATTTTCACAGCGAAAGAAAAAGCTGAGCTTCACTTGCAAGGCGGCGCTAAAAAAGTTATCATCTCCGCTCCTGCAACGAACGAAGATATTACAGTGGTTATCGGCGTTAACGAAGAAAAATACGACGCTGCGGCACACACCATTATTTCCAACGCTTCATGCACAACGAACTGTCTTGCACCATTCGCAAAAGTATTGAACGACAAATTCGGAATCGTTAAAGGTATGATGACAACTATTCACTCATACACAAACGACCAATCCGTACTTGACGTTCCTCACAAAGACTTGCGTCGTGCTCGCGCAGCTGCTGAGAACATCATTCCTTCTTCCACAGGCGCAGCAAAAGCTGTTTCACTTGTTCTTCCTGAGCTTAAAGGTAAATTGAACGGTATGGCAATGCGCGTTCCTACGCCTAACGTATCCGTAACAGACCTTGTTGCTGAGCTTAAAGTTAACGTAACAGTAGAAGAAGTTAACGCAGCATTTAAAGAAGCTTCTGAAGGTCCTCTTAAAGGCATCTTGAACTACAACGAATTGCCGCTTGTATCAAGCGACTACAATAGCGACCCTGCTTCTTCCACAATCGATGGTCTTTCGACTATGGTTGTTGAAGGCAACATGGTTAAAGTTATTTCATGGTACGACAACGAGTGGGGCTACTCGAACCGCGTAGTTGATCTTGCTGCTTACATCGCAAGCAAAGGTCTGTAAGCAAAGAAGGCGGACGGACCCGCGGCTTTCGCGCATGCGGAGCACAGGTCTTTGATTTGCGGCTTCTAGGAGACGTAAATCATGGGGGCGTTTCTTCTTTGAAGGAACGCCCTTCTTTTTTTTGTGGTTCAATAGCCATGCCTTTCCATAACACATTTTCGGGAGGTTTCATTGATGAATAAGAAAAGTGTACGTGATGTAGCAGAACTAGCTGGTAAACGGGTATTTGTTCGCGTTGATTTTAACGTGCCGCTTGAGGATGGTAAGATTACGGATGACAAGCGTATTCGTGAAACGCTTCCTACGATTAACTTCCTAATCGAAAAAGGCGCAAAAGTGATTCTTGCAAGCCACCTTGGCCGTCCGAATGGTCAAGTAGTAGAAGAGCTTCGCCATACGGCTTCCGCAGCGCGTTTGTCCGAGCTTCTTGGCAAGCAAGTAACGAAAGCTGATGAAGCAATCGGTGAAGCAGTTGAAGCACAGGTTGCCGCTTTGAACAACGGTGATGTATTGCTGCTTGAAAACGTACGTTTCTACGAAGGCGAAGAGAAAAACGATCCAGAACTCGCTAAAGCATTCGCTAAGCTTGCTGATCTGTTCGTAAACGACGCTTTCGGCGCCGCTCACCGCGCTCACGCATCAACAGAAGGCATTGCGCATATCCTGCCCGCGGTATCGGGTCTGCTTATGGAGAGAGAACTTGAAGTACTAGGCAAAGCATTGAACAACCCTGAGCGTCCTTTCACAGCAATCGTTGGCGGCTCTAAAGTAAAAGATAAAATCGCAGTTATTGATAAAATGCTAGAAATTGCCGACAACGTTATTATCGGCGGCGGCTTGTCTTATACATTCTTTAAAGCACAAGGCCATGAAATCGGCAAATCGCTCGTTGATAACAGCAAACTGGATTTGGCGCTTGAGTTCATAGAGAAAGCAAAGAAACTCGGCAAAAACTTCTTGATTCCGGTAGATATCGTTGTTACTGACGATTTCAGCGCTAACGCTAACACGCAAATCGTAGACGTTGACAGCATTCCTGCTGATTGGGAAGGCATTGACATCGGTCCGAAAACGCGCGAGCTTTATGCTGATGTTATCAAAAACTCGAAATTGGTAGTTTGGAACGGACCAATGGGCGTATTTGAAATCGAACCATTCTCCCATGGTACAATTGCAGTTGCTAATGCATGCGCAGAGACAACTGGCTACTCCGTGATCGGCGGCGGCGATTCTGCTGCGGCAGCTGAGAAATTTGGTCTTGCTGACAAAATGGATTTCATCTCGACAGGCGGCGGCGCTTCCCTAGAGTTTATGGAAGGTAAAGTACTTCCAGGCGTTGTGGCACTTAACGATAAATAATAATTTTTACAAAAATAAAATGATATGAGGAGGATTACGCATGAGCAACAGAAAACCGATTATCGCAGGTAACTGGAAAATGTTCAAAACAGTATCCGAAGCTGTAACATTTTTCTCCGAAATTAAAGGCAAGGCTGAGGTTGACGGTGTAGAGAGCGTCATTTGCGCGCCTTACACAACGCTTCCGGCGCTTGTTGAAGCAGCAAAAGGCACTTCGATCGCAATCGGAGCGCAAAACGTTCACTTTGAGGACAACGGTGCATTCACAGGTGAAGTCAGCGGTGTGATGCTGAAGGATCTTGGCGTGAAATACGTTATTATCGGTCATTCCGAGCGTCGCGCTTATTTCGCGGAATCGGATGAGATCGTGAACAAAAAAGTTCATGCTTCCTTCAAAAATGGCTTGCTTCCTATCGTTTGCGTAGGCGAGAAGCTGGAAGAGCGCGAAGCTGGACAAACGAAGGACGTATGTAAAGTGCAAACGGAAGCGGCTTTCCAAGGTGTATCCGCAGCACAAGCGGCAGAAGTCGTTATCGCATACGAGCCAATTTGGGCAATCGGAACAGGCAAATCCTCTACTTCCGAGGACGCGCAGGACGTTATCGGATACATCCGCGGCGTTGTTGCAGGTCTTTATGATCAAGCAACTGCAGATGCGGTTCGCATCCAATACGGCGGCAGCGTAAAGCCTAACAACGTAGCTGAATATATGGGTCAAGCAGACATCGACGGCGCACTTGTCGGCGGCGCGAGTCTTGAGCCTGCATCCTATATCGCACTGGTCGAGGGGGCCAAGTAAGATGGCTGCTCCAAAACCTGTTGCGCTCATTATTCTTGACGGCTTCGGCTTGCGCGATGATGTTACCGGCAATGCCGTTGCACAAGCAAAAAAACCAAATTACGACCGTTATTGGTCGACTTATCCGCATACGACACTAACGGCATCCGGCGAAGCGGTCGGATTGCCGGAAGGTCAAATGGGCAACTCCGAGGTTGGCCACTTGAATATCGGCGCAGGCCGTATCGTATATCAGGATTTGACCCGAATCAGCAAATCGATCCGCGACGGCGAGTTTTACGAGAATGAAACTATTCTTGGCGCTGTGCGTCATGTAAAAACAAATAGCAAGAAGCTTCATCTGTACGGTTTGCTTTCGGACGGCGGCGTACACAGTCATATTGAGCATTTATTCGCTTTGCTGGATCTAGCGAAGAAGGAAGAGCTCGAGGAAGTTTACATCCATGCTTTCTTGGATGGACGCGATGTGTCTCCGGACAGCGCGAAAGGTTACTTAGAACGCCTGCAGGCGAAGATTGAAGAGGTTGGCGTAGGCCGCATTGCAACGGTTCAAGGCCGTTATTATGCAATGGACCGCGACAAACGCTGGGAGCGTACAGAGAAGTCTTACCGTGCAATGGTATACGGCGAAGGCCCTCAATATTTCGATCCGATTCAAGCAGTAGTTGAATCCTACGAGAAATCGGTTTATGATGAATTCGTTATGCCAACGGTTATTGTGGATGGAGAAAACAAGCCGGTTGGTCTTGTGGAATCCGAGGACGCCGTTATTTTCTTTAACTTCCGTCCTGACCGTGCGATTCAATTGTCGCAAGTATTCACAAACGAGGACTTCCGAGGCTTTGACCGCGGCGTGAACCATCCAGTTAATCTGTATTTCGTTTGTTTGACGCTATTCAGTGAAACTGTAGGGGGATTCGTTGCGTATTCACCAAAGAACCTTGATAATACGCTTGGCGAAGTACTCGTGCAAAACAACAAGACACAGCTACGCACTGCAGAAACGGAAAAATATCCGCATGTTACGTTTTTCTTTAGCGGCGGACGCGACCATGAGCTTCCTGGCGAAACTCGTGTGCTTATCAATTCCCCTAAGGTCGCAACGTACGACCTGAAGCCGGAAATGAGCGCTTACGAGCTTGCAGAGTCCACGGTACGCGAGATTGAATCAGACAAGCATGACGTGATTATCTTAAACTTCGCTAACCCTGATATGGTTGGTCACTCCGGCATGCTGGAGCCTACGATTAAAGCGGTTGAAGCGACGGATGAATGTCTTGGCAAAGTAGTGGAAGCGATACTTGCCAAAGGCGGCGTTTGCATCATTACGGCTGACCACGGTAATGCTGATATGGTATTTGACGAGAATGGCCGTCCGTTTACGGCGCATACGACAAATCCTGTTCCGCTTATCGTAACGAAAGCAGGCGAGACGCTTCGCGAGGGCGGCATTCTTGCCGATATCGCTCCGACGCTTCTTGATCTTCTTGAACTGGCGAAGCCAAGTGAAATGACTGGCATTACATTAATCAACAAGAATTAAAAATAAAACTTTAAAAGGAGTGTTTTCTCTCATGTCAATTATCGTTGATGTATATGCACGCGAAGTGCTTGATTCCCGCGGGAATCCAACTGTAGAAGTAGAGGTTTCTCTTGAGTCCGGCGGCAAAGGCCGCGCAATCGTTCCATCCGGCGCTTCCACTGGCGCATACGAGGCTGTTGAGCTTCGTGACGGCGACAAATCCCGTTACCTAGGTAAAGGCGTTTTGAAAGCTGTTGAAAATGTTAACACTGAAATCGCTCCTGAAATCATCGGTTTGGACGCTCTTGACCAAGTAGCAATCGACCGTAAAATGATCGAACTTGACGGTACGCCTAACAAAGCTAAGCTGGGAGCTAACGCGATTCTAGCTGTATCGATGGCAGTCGCTCGCGCAGCTGCTGACGCGCTTGATGTGCCTCTTTACACTTACCTTGGCGGATTCAACGCTAAAGTGCTTCCAGTTCCAATGATGAACATCATCAACGGCGGCGAGCACGCTGACAACAACATCGACGTTCAAGAATTCATGGTTCTTCCTGTCGGTGCTGAAAGCTTCAAAGAAGCGCTTCGTATCGGCGCTGAAATCTTCCATAACTTGAAAGCTGTATTGCATGACAAAGGTCTTAACACAGCTGTTGGCGACGAAGGCGGCTTCGCTCCTAACCTTGGTTCGAACGAAGAAGCAATTACAACAATCATCTCCGCTATCGAGCGCGCGGGCTACAAGCCAGGCGTTGACGTATTCCTCGGTATGGACGTTGCTTCCACTGAGTTCTTCAAAGACGGTAAATACGTGCTTGCAGGCGAAGGCAAATCGTTTACACCTGCAGAGTTCGTTGACCTTCTTGCTTCATGGGCTGACAAATACCCAATCATTACAATCGAAGATGGCTGCTCTGAAGACGATTGGGATGGTTGGAAATTGCTTACTGAGAAGCTTGGCGGTAAAGTACAGCTTGTTGGTGACGACCTGTTCGTTACGAACACTGAGCGCCTTGCTGACGGTATCGACAAAGGCGTGGGCAACTCGATCCTGGTTAAAGTTAACCAAATCGGTTCACTTACTGAAACTTTCGATGCAATCGAAATGGCAAAACGCGCTGGCTACACAGCTGTTATCTCTCACCGTTCAGGCGAGAGCGAAGACAGCACAATCGCTGACATCGCCGTAGCTACAAATGCTGGCCAAATCAAAACAGGCGCACCGTCCCGTACGGACCGCGTTGCAAAATACAACCAATTGCTTCGCATTGAGGACCAATTGGGTTCAACTGCTCAATACGCAGGCAAATCAGCATTCTACAACTTGAAAAACTTCAAATAAGACGCAGTTTGCGGCTTGTGGAGAAGGGTATGCCAAATCGGCATGCCCTTCTTTTTTTTGACCTGATAGTTCGAATTCGGATGTAGGACATAATAAACAAGTAAAGGATTATGAGATTAGGCGGTGTAGAGCGTGGCGAAACCGGGTATTGGCATTCAAATGTATTCTCTTAGGGATCAGACCGAAATTGATTTTCTGGGCACGCTCGAGAAAGTAGCCAAGATGGGTTACACGGCCGTAGAATTTGCAGGTTATTTCAAAACACCGGCCATCGAGTTAAAAAGCAAGCTGGATGAGTTGGGGTTAAAAGCTCCCTCTGTACATGTTCCTTTAAACTTTAGCGATTCCAAGCATATGGAGTCGGATTTTGCAGGACAAATCGAGTATGCCAAGGAGCTTGGCGTATCCTACATTATTACGCCTTGGGCGCCGCTCCCGGAACAGCCAAACATCGACCACGTGAAGCACTTAATTGATGTGTTTACGAAATGCGCACAGCAGGTAAGGGCTGCGGGGATGCAGTACGGGTATCATAATCATGAATTCGAGTTTAAACATGTGGAAAAAAAGCCTATTATTGATCACATATTGTCTGGCATGCCGACAGAGCTTATGATAATGGAATTCGATTTGGGCTGGCTGCATATTGCGGGATATAAGCCAGCTGACTATTTGAAGAAATATAAAAGCCGGGTTCCTTTAGTTCATTTGAAGGATTTCGCCAAAGGTCTGAAGGATGCGGAAATCGGCCAAGGCGAAGTAGGCTATGCACAGCTCCTTAGTGAGCTTGAGCCGGCAGGCGTAGAATTTATGTTTGTTGAGCAGGAACAGTTTGCATCGAGCTCGCTTGAGAGTGCGGCCAACAATTATAAATATCTAAAAGAGCATGGGTTTGCATAAAAGGCCGTACTATGGGGTTGTACTATTGTAATTTGTGCCCAGCTATGGTACACTCGATTTACGTGTTTTTACGGAGCTCCTATGCTGGAGGTGGAATGAATGGATATCTTATTGAAGATCGTGCTCGTTATATTTTCTGTCGGCCTGATTGCTGTAGTATTGCTGCAAAAGGGTAAGAGTGCAGGCTTGTCCGGAGCGATTACGGGCGGCGCTGAGCACCTGTTCGGCAAACAGAAAGCGCGCGGTTTGGATTTGTTCTTGCAGCGTTTGACAGTAGTTCTGGCTGCTGGCTTCTTTATATTAGCGCTTGTTGTATCTTACTTCGTAAAACAATAACGAACACACACGCAGAAAGCGAGGATATTCCTCGCTTTTTTTGTATTTTCATCATAATCACGGATGCGCGGGTTCCATTTCGTGTATACTACATGGTATATGATAATCTATCAACCTGTTGCAAGCGTAGCTAGAGTATTTGAACAGGTTTCTGAGGAGAATAAATAATAATGACCAATCACGAGCAGGAACTGCTTGATTTTATGAGAGAAACGGCTTATAAGCCGATGACTTACCAAGAGCTTGAGAAGCATTTTGGCATTGAGGGAGCTGCGGAGTTCAAGGAATTCCTTAAGCTGCTCAACAAGCTGGAGGATGAAGGGAAAATCATACGGACACCGAATGACCATTACGGCGTGCCGGAACGGATGAATTTATTGCGCGGCAAGCTGCAGTCGCATGCGAAGGGATTCGGTTTCTTGATTCCGGATGAGAAGGATCACGGCGACGTGTATCTGCACGCGAATGATCTGAAGAGCGCGATGAACGGCGACATTATTCTCGTTCGGGTCACTTCAAGGAGCGAGCATGGCGGACGTATGGAGGGCGAGGTCGTCCGTATTGTCGAGCGGGCTGTAACGCAAATCGTCGGAACGTTCGAGGATCACGAAGTTTATGCTTTCGTCGTGCCGGATGACAAACGGATTAACCGAGATATTTTCATACCTAAAGGCGGTTACCAAGGCGCAGTATCGGGTCAAAAGGTTGTAGTGAAAATTGTTTCGTATCCGGAAGGACGATCTGCGGCTGAAGGGGAAATTGTCGAAATTTTAGGACATAAAAACGACCCGGGCGTCGACATTTTGTCGATTATTCGCAAGCATCAACTGCCGGAGGGTTTTCCGGATGAAGTAATGGGTGAGTCTGAGGCAGCGCCGGATTCCATCACGGATGAAGAAATCGTGCAGCAGGGTAGGCGTGATCTGCGCGGAGAGGTAATTGTCACCATAGACGGCGAGGATGCCAAGGATCTTGATGATGCCGTGCATGTGAAGCGGCTGGAGAACGGCAACTATTTGCTGGGTGTACATATTGCTGACGTAGGTTACTATGTAAAAGAAAATTCAGAGCTTGATCAAGAGGCATACCGCAGGGGCTGCAGCGTTTATTTGGTCGACCGCGTTATTCCGATGCTGCCGCATCGTTTGTCGAATGGGATTTGCTCACTCAATCCGAAAGTTGATCGTCTGACGCTTTCTTGCGAGATGGAGTTTGATGCAGAAACGCTGAAGCGTGTGCGCCATGATGTGTTTACGAGCGTTATCCGTACGAAAGAGCGGATGACCTATACGAATGTGAAAAAAATATTGACGGCGAATGAGGAAGAACCGCAAACAGAGCTCAAGGAGCGTTATGCGGATTTACTGGATATGTTCGGTCTCATGGAGGACCTGGCTATGCGCCTTCGTTCGAAACGGATGAAGCGCGGCGCGATTGACTTCGATTTTCAAGAATCGAAGGTCATTGTGGATGAGAACGGCAAAGCAGTTGATATCATCAAGCGTGAGCGTTCTGTAGCGGAGCAAATCATTGAAGAATTCATGCTAGTTGCGAATGAAACGGTTGCTGAGCATTTCCACTGGCTGCGCGTTCCGTTCCTTTACCGGATCCATGAGGACCCGTCGCAGGAAAAGCTTCTTAATTTCGTGCAGTTTGCGGCAAACTTCGGTTATGCCGTGAAGGGTAAAGGCAATTCGATTCATCCTAAAGCGCTGCAGACACTGCTCGAAGACATCCGCGGCACAAAGGAGGCAACCGTGATTTCGACGGTCATGCTTCGTTCCATGAAGCAGGCCAAATATGATGCGGAAAGCCTAGGACATTTTGGGCTTGCGGCAGAATTTTATTCCCATTTCACATCGCCGATTCGCCGTTATCCCGATTTGGTCATTCACCGCGTGATTCGCGAGGTGCTGAATGGCAAGGGCCAATTGACCGAGGCGCGTCATGAAGCGTTGACGGCGCGGATGCCGGAAATTGCGTCACATTCGTCTGAGCGCGAGCGAGTGGCGGTTGATGCGGAGCGCGATACGGAACAGCTGAAGAAATGCGAATTCATGCTCGATAAGGTCGGCGAGGAATTCGAGGGCATCATCAGCAGCGTAACGAGCTTCGGTATGTTTATTGAGCTGGAAAATTCGGTCGAAGGCTTGATTCGTTTGAGTGATATGTCAGACGACTACTACAACTTCCATGAGCAGCATATGATACTGGTCGGCGAACGCACGTCTAAAATTTATCGGATTGGCGATGAAGTAAAGATTCGCGTTACTCGTGTCAGCATGACGGAGCATACGATCGACTTCGAGCTTGTTGATATGAAACCGCGCAGCGGCAAAGGCATTCCAAGCAGCTTCGGCGGTGATCGCGGAGGTAAAAAACGCGGCGGCTTCGGTGATCGCGCCGGAAGCGTTGATCGCGGTCGGGGCGGCAAGGGCCGCGGCGGAGCGAGCGAGGGCAATCGCGGTGGAAAAGGCGAGAGCGGAGCAAGCAAGGATGGCAGAGGCCGCGGCGGAGCAGGCGAAGGAATTCGCGGTGGCCGAGGTGCGGGCGCGGGCAGCCAAGGCGGACCAAGTGAGAGCAACCGCGGCGGCAAGGGCCGCGGCGGCAAAGGCGGAGGCCGCGGGGGATTTGGCGGCGGAGTCGACCGCAGCGTAGTCGGTATTGTCGAGCAAGCCAATCCGTGGCGGATCGATGCGCCTGACAGCGGCCGCGGAGGCGGAAAGCGGCGCGGTCGGGGTGGCGCCGGCGAAGCCGGAGCTGGCGTGAACGACGGCGGGAATTCGCCGGCGGATCGCGGGCCGGGGCAAGAGGCGGATATGTCGCCGGGCCAAGGCAGGGAGCAGTCGCGCGGAAGCGGTAGCGGATCGCGGACGGATATGTGGGGCCTGCCCATCCGCGGTGGCGGCGGGCAAGGCGGTAATGGCCGAGGCGGAGCCGGGAAGCGGCGGAGCGAAGGCAGTGGCGATGCGGCGAAGCGGAAGAATACGTCGCCGAGCGGTGTGTTTAATGGCGAGCGAAATGCGGATGCGACAGGCGCGGAAGGCAGCGGCGGCGCTCCAGGAAAGAGCAAGCGGAAGAAGAAAAATGAAGGCGGCGGGAACGCTACGGCTGCGTTCGTTCGCAAGAATCGCAAGTAGAAAATAGGGGCGGCGGTTTCCGATCTATGACATAATTGGAAGCCGCCGTGATCTGGACAATATGGGAAAATATATTTAAGCTCGTCGCTTGCTTTTTAATTCTGGGTATAGTACACTCAAATCAATCGATAATATGAACCTGAATTCACATATTGAAAAGGGTGTCATTATAGTCATGAAACCCTTTCCAATGTGTGAATTTTTTGTTTAAAGACAAACCAGGCGCATATTAATATTATTTTTTTGGAGGTTTTTACACATGCAACAAGGTACAGTTAAATGGTTTAACGCAGAAAAAGGTTTCGGCTTTATCGAAGTTGAAGGCGGCAACGATGTATTCGTACATTTCTCCGCAATCACTGGCGAAGGCTTCAAAACTCTTGAAGAAGGACAACGCGTAGAATTTAACGTTGTTCAAGGCAACCGTGGACCACAAGCAGAAAACGTTGTAAAGCTGTAGTAGCTTACGAACGTTGATAAAACCGCCTTTGACCTTACGGGTCGAAGGCGGTTTTTTTGTATATAAATAAGCTTGTGTTTTTAGTGAGTAGAGGCAGTATCTTAACGAATTTGATCTAGAATTTGACGCGCCGTCCGGACAAGTGCGCCATCGATGGATGCCGTGACTCCACCGTTTCTTACACCTGTTCCAAGGTGTACGGCTTGCGATTTCGTTGCTGCCAAGAAAGCAGGTAAGGAAGTAACGGTTAATCCACTTCCTGGCATTATAGTTATAGCATGTCCATAACTTTGATCATTCAACCTAATGATTTGATCGACGGCATCAATCACGCTTGATTTTCCGCCTGAGGTGAGCAGCCATTTAATTTGCGGGTATTTCATTAGCGTAGACAGAGCATCTTCTTGGTCGGCAATTTCGTCAAAAGCACGGTGGAAGGTGACAGGAAGGTCTCCAGCTGCTTCCAGCAGTCGCTCTAAAGCGACGGTATCAATCTCCCCATCCGGGCGCAGACATCCTAGAACGAAAGCATGAATGCCTAATCGTCGGGCTTTTCCCATATACGCAATCATGTCACGCAAATCAGCTTCATCATAGACAAAGGACTGGCTGTGTGGCCTCACCATGACATGTATGGGAGTGGTTTTTGGAAAGGGTGTGCTGTTTGATTGTTCGAGTCGTTTAAGAGCTTTAACTACCGCAACGATCGTATCTTCATTGGGGCTCAATCCCCCCTGATCAAAGGCTGAGATAAGCTCTACACGGTCCGCACCGTGCAATGAGGCTGTAACCGCTTCATCGGCTGTTGTAGCAATGATTTCAAGCAGCATGGGGATTCTCCTTTTTTGGCAGGGCTTTAGAGAAGAATGCTTAACCGCTGCCTTGATTTCCGTTCCTAAAGTTGTTACAATGAACACCAGAATACGTGCACCACTATTTTAGCTTAAATAAGTCGAGGTGACTAGCATGGGTAAGAAGAGTGACGGCAAGCAGCTCGCCCAGAACAAGAAGGCTTCCCATGACTATTTCATTGAGGAAACGTTCGAAGCAGGCATGGTGCTGCTCGGTACAGAAATCAAATCGCTCCGCAACGGCAGGGCGAACATCAGTGATGCTTTTGCAACGATTCGCAACGGTGAGTTGTTCATAAACAATATGCACATCAGCCCGTTCGAACAAGGGAATATCCATAATCCGACCGACCCAACGCGTGCTCGCAAGCTATTGATGCACAAGTCACAGATTCACAAGCTCTTGGGCTTGTCGAAGCAAGAAGGATACGCTATTGTTCCTTTGAAGATCTATGTGCGCAATGGATACGCGAAGCTGTTGATTGGACTAGGTAAAGGTAAGAAGCAATACGATAAACGCGATACGGCAGCTAAGCGTGACGCTCAGCGTGATATCCAGCGTGCCTTGCGCGAGAAACAGAAGGTCGCTCGTTAAGCGGTTATTTCCATGGAAGCAAACAGCCATTGCTGCCAATAACAAATATGCACGTATGCTGCGCATTCGTGTTATACTAAGGTAGTAGCAACGGCAAGACAAACAAAGTAAGCAAGCAAGTGCATTCGTGCTAGACAATCGGAACGGCCTGCCAGATGATCTGATCATTCTGACAGTAACTGCTCCTTAATCCTAAAGCTTCAATCGAGCTAAACGTTAGTGCCGAGCCTATACATGAAAGTGGTGTAGATCTGCAGCTAGCCGTTTATGCAAAATTGGGGGCGTTTATGGATTCGACGGGGATTGTACGAGCGCGGGTTGCGGGTAGCAGGGAGTCGTCTGCTTCATCAACGCTAAAGCCTATTAAACGGCAAACAACAAACAAACTACGCTTTCGCAGCCTAAGAAACTGTGTGCGTGCTTCTACCCAGCATCGTCCATGTGACTGGATTAGGGGCTAACAAGTAGTGGAATACGCTGTCTCATCTCCGCCTGCGGTGAGCTGAAGAAGACAATCAGGCTGACCCAACGTATAGCCGGTTACGGGGCGATACTCGGGTGACATCAAAACTGTGACTACACCCGTAGAAGCCTGTGTGGCGTGATTTTCGGACAGGGGTTCAAATCCCCTCGCCTCCACCAAACCTTATCAGAAGAGACACCTCAAGCGGTGTCTCTTTTGTTTTTCTATATACACCTTTGTCCAAACCTATTGTCATAACCATAAGCAATCGAGACGCCTACACCTTTTTCGCCAGAAAGATGGTATTGGTTTGTAATTATCATATTCTATAGTATGTTCAAGCCGCCTCGCCAAACAATTTTATCATCACGCTCTTGTGAATTGTGGTGTTGCACAGCCACGCTTCTCCTCCACGCTGAAAAGTCCGACCTCACGCGGTCGGACTTTTGTATATATGCGGAAAGGGCAAGCTGCTATTTTGCGTTCTCATCTGGCTGATGAATTCCAAATATATTTCCTTCGGTGTCAATATAATACCCTTGCCACGCCATCCCAGGCAGTGCAAACTTCGGCAATGCGAGCTTGCCTCCAAGATTAAGAATTTTTGCTTCAGTAGAATCGTAGTCTTCCACTCCCATTGTGCATGCAAAACCATTCATAGTCTGGCCTGGTTCTGGGGAGGCACCGTGACGCTGCATCAAAGCTCCGTTGATTCCAGGTTCATTTGCATCTCCCGTCACAGCTCCAAAGTAGGGCATTCCGGCATAACTGCTCCAATCCTCAAATGTCCATTCAAATACCTCTCCATAAAACTTCTTTGCACGCTCCATGTCATCTACATGAATCTCGAAATGAACTAATCTTCCCATGACTTCCTCCTTTATTTTGACTTCCTTAATTCTTTCTTTTATTATGTTATCCTTTCCTACCTCTATATAATAAAATTATTGAAAATATTTAATCTAAAGAAAAGAGCCAAGCCATTTGTATGAACTGTGACCTTATTTGTGGACAGTTGAGAAAACAGCCTAGAGCTTAGCTAGCAAGGAGATGACCTCTGAATTCGTCGGGGGTCATCTTTTTTAATGTCCACTGATACCGCTCGGAGTTGTAGTAGGTTACGTAATCAGCGACACGT
>NZ_JBFTPE010000034.1:0-43820 GCF_056398325.1 Paenibacillus sp. 01T443 | reverse complement strand
CACGTGAGGTTAATCCCCAGTGCAGAGAATACATTTAAAATCGAGGAAAGCACCCCAGGGTATTCATTGTTTGGGTTAATCAACATCATGGTTTTCTTTTGCTCTGCACGTTCYACTATGCCTTTACCTACAACGATGAATCGAGTATGATTTATTGAATTGTCTTGTATCTCACTCTCAAGTATTTTAAGACCATGCTCACCAGCGACCAATTTAGAGGCAATCGCGGCAATATTATTATCATTTGAATCTTTAACCAATTGCGCGGCCTTAGCTGTACTATCTGTGTATTCACATTTAAAACCATGCTTTTTAATGAAGTCTCTACATTGACTTATTGCAGGACTTATCGAACTTATTTTACTAATCGTATTAATGTTGCTATCTTGATTTCCGATCAAGTGAAGAGAAACTGTAAAAATAAGATCAGCCTCAATATGCAAGTCGTACATCAACAAACCATCAACGGTCATATGAATGTTACCAGCTATTGAATTTTCAATTGGGACAATACATTTATCGACTTCTTCGTTATGAACGGCTTCTAAGACATCCATTATGGATTAATACATAACCCAAATTGTTTGTTCAGAAAAAAACTGATGTGCAGCTTCTTCTGAAAATGTCCCCTTTGGACCTAAATAAGCAACTCTATTCATCCTCAAAAGCCCCTTGTTTTTTCACACAATTATACAGCTATTTTCCTTGAAATACATCATACTTTACCACGTTAACCTGCCCGTTAGCTTAATGAACTGTATATCTTTTCTACACTTCTTTTGAGTGCATTAATAAACCGAAACCATCCAATTAATCCAATAAGCAGCGGCACCAGTAATACCTGTGTAAGAACAGTTCCAAGTAATCGCGACATTATTAATAAACCAAAAACCTTATTTAGTGTTGCGACCTCATTTTCTCCTCTCAGGACTTATGGCAGCCCTTCTTGGGTTGAACTATCGCTACCCGTTAACTTAATGATTCCCTTCTTTAGTTAACAGTACAATCTCTTTTACTGTAAGTACAAAAGGCTTCTTCTTTGCAATACTCTTTCTGATCTTCACAGGTTCCACATAAACAACATAAACGATTGAACCTTGTACCCAACTTATCAATAGCGCCTTTTTTCCTTTGTTTGCCTAGCCTAAACAATCCACAACAAAGTGATTGGACTCTATTTTCTCGATCTGTCCTTCAAGTCCCTCATCATCAGGGATCAGTAGCAGACTGCCTCAGTGCCTGCTCCTGTCATTATTATTCCGTCATCGTACCCGTTATCGAAATGATTCACGCAAAATGGGTGTTTAAAAAAAGATCAATACTACGGTCTACCAAGCTGCTTCCTCCGCCAAGATACTTTGAAACAACTTGATTGCATCCGCCTTGGTTTCTTCCCCTAAATCATCCCTGATCCACACGTTTCGAGCACACTCAATTAGATCCTGAAGGACCCTTTCTAAGCGGTAGTAGGTGAGCACTTTCTCATCAACCTCTACGGCTCCGTACCCCTGAAAAAATGCATGGGCATGTGGATGACTGACAAAGATGAAATCACGCTCTTTGGGAGCGAACATCACCTCGTCCCAATCGATTACAAACACTTGCCCAGCCTGATCTCGG
The DNA here is from genome assembly GCF_056398325.1 of Paenibacillus sp. 01T443. Classification (NCBI taxonomy): domain Bacteria; kingdom Bacillati; phylum Bacillota; class Bacilli; order Caryophanales; family Paenibacillaceae; genus Paenibacillus; species Paenibacillus sp. 01T443. Next base: position 42,200 of record NZ_JBFTPE010000034.1, on the reverse strand, counting down.
ATCAAATTGGCTGGATGAAGATCCGCGTGACATATTACATACGGTATTGTTCGCGATTGGAGCAACCCTGCCAGCTTTTCCAATGAGGTCAACTTCTTGTGTATCGTCAACCTATGCTCTACCCAAGAAGCATGAAGTGTACGCTCCAAAATACTTCCGCCTTCAAAGAGTGCAAGTTGATGCTCAAAGGTTCGTATCCATCGAACATATTCCGTCGGATCAAAGGTCTCCTGTCGGAACGACTTAAATCCTTCAGGCGGCAAAATGAACTGGTGAATCCGTTTAAAGATAGTCCCCAACTTATTCCACTGCTCGGCTGTCATCCCCTTGAAGCTTGACTCCCCGTTGATAAAGGGATAGACAACGATTGTCCAATCCTCTAGATGGGTCCACAGGGTACCGCTCCTAGTAGAAATGGGATCCACGATACCTGTAATCCCCTGATCGTTGAGATATCGAGGAACAAGATATTGTGGTTCGTATAAAGGCCTAGACGTGACTTTGAGCAGATAGGCAGTTCCCTGCTCGCTAACCACATGATACACTGCGGAGCTGTAATCAAGTCCCAGCGGAAGAAACTCAAGTGTAGCGGGAGTCAAATTATACTGCTCCTTTAGACAGGATCGAAGGTGTTCCTCTGAAATCCTCGGTGAATTACGCATAGCTCCATTCATCCCATCCTTTATAGTTAAATATCTCATAGTCCACTTCTGTTAGTTCAACAAACAAAAAAGAGCCTTGACAACACAAGATTCTAAACTATCGTTCTCCTTTAGCGTAACAGTTGTTGGGTTGAGGATGAGATATTATGGTTTGTTCTTGCTTGCTTTATTTTTATATTCTTTTATCAAATGATATATATCAAGCTTCCATACCTTATTTTCTTTCTGCAAACCTAAGGCCAAGGAATGTGTCGTTGATTCTACCCCCACCGTAATAAGTACCGTCACCTTACTCTCCTCGGCCGTACTCTCATCCACATTTATGGAATCATAATATCTGTAATGTACCGCTGTTTCCGAATCATATTTAGTCGCTGTCTTTTTACAATAATCGGTCCTCATTAATTGTGAAATAATGCTGACCACTAGGCTAATCGACCTGTTAGTTTAATGTAATGAGCAGTCCACTGAAGTGCCTGCTCATATCAATTTGTGTTTTTCAACTATCGTATCCCCTTAGCTTAATTTCCCATCTCTCACCGTAAACTCCAAACGCTTACCTTTACCGGCTCGGTGAAGGCCTGGGAATGTCACCGGCTTCGCGTAGCAAAACGGTCAGAAATCACCAACAAATTCGCTAATCTGCTGTTTATGCCAGTAATCCATGAAGCGTCCGCCATTGCGGATTAAGGTTGCGGGACTTCCCGACTCCCTGATTCGTCCTTTTTCCAGAAATACCACTACACCGACATTACGAATAGTCGATAGCCGATGTGCAATTATGATTTTTGTGCTGTCTCCTGACCAGTCGGCAAGCCGCTGCTGCAATAGTGATTCGGTCTCCACATCCAAAGCGGAAGTAGGCTCGTCAAGAATAAGTATAGATGCATTGCGCAGAATCGCCCGCGCGATGCCGATCCGCTGCTTCTGTCCCTGGGAAAGCTTGATTCCTCGTTCGCCTACCCGGGTATCAAATCGCTCTGGCAAATCCTCGATAAATTCAAGTGATTGCGATAACTCCGCCGCCAACCGAATCTCCGGATCGCCGGCTTTCAGTTGACCTACCGCGATGTTTTCCCTTACGGTGCCGTCGAATAAGTAGATGTCCTGTGTCACGGCTGCGAGACAACCGCGCAAAGATTCAAGTGAATAGTCCTGAATGGGCACACCGTTAATGTGTATGGTTCCTGCTTGAGGCGTATATACTCGATAGAGAAGTTTAATAATTGTGCTTTTTCCCCCTCCGCTAGGCCCGACAAGCGCCATAGACTGACCGGCCGATATCTGGAAGCTGACATTCTTCAGAACAGGTTGACCTTCAGGATACGCGAACGTAACATTTTGAAACTCGATGGCTGGCGGTGTGAGCTGCAGGATTCGATCTCCACCCTTGTCCTCGGAGTCCATCTCCATCGTGTCCAGCAAGCTTTCCGTTCCGGCCGACACTCTTTGCAACGAATTAATGATACCCGTAATGTCGGCGAACGGCGCACTTGCCCGGTCAAGCAGAGTGATAAATGCAACGAGTGCTCCAGGGCCGATCTGACCGTTCACCATCAGGATCGCGCCAATCCCGATGCCGAAGAAATAGCCAAGCTTCTCTGGAAGAATCCTTATGAGATCACGGATCGCCTCCATTTTCTCGATGGCGACCCAGAGCTTGATTCCGCGATCACAAATTTCCCGAAAACGATGAGTGGCGGAAGTCTCCAGTTGATTCATCTTAATTTCACGCATACCCGCGAGCGTCTCTCCCAAATGGAAAAACACCTCGCCGCCGTGCTCCTGTTGCCTGGAAACCAGGTCCTTGAACGATTCTTTCACGACAAAATTGCTGAGCAGCTGCAGGGGGCCAACTAGTATAGCGACAATCCCCAAAAGCGGGTGGACCTTCAGCAAATAGACGCCAACCGCTACGAATGAGAATGGTAACGCAATCAATTTGAGAATATCGAAAACGATAAAATGCTTGAATACCTCAAGTTCATTAAATAGCAAATTCTCGGAGCGTGAGCTATGCCGGGTTTCGTGCTCGCTTAGCGACAAGTCTATCAGTTTCGACAGCATGATTTGCCGCATCGAGAACACGACATTCGTATTGACTATTTGATTGCATATACGGGCCAAAACCGTACAGATGAGCCCGAGCGCTACGAAACCGATTATTCCGACGAGAAGCATGTATAACTCGTTTTGCGACAGGCTTGTTCCGCCGTCAAAAAGACGTCTGCTCATTTCTGCCAGCATCAACGAAGCGCCAGTGCCGCACAGCTGTAGCAAAATAACGGACATATACCAATACTTATACTTGAGACATAGATTTAAAAATTGTTGAAACCCTCTTCGCCTGACGAGTGCCATGACACTTCGTTTCTTTACCACTTTCAACACCTCTGCCCCTATAATTGGAACATAATAGCTCGCTACCTTTTAAGGAATTATTCAATATAATTATGCAGTAAAACCCTAAAAAAGGAAATGTGCAAGATGAATTAAATTGAACTATACTGCCAGTTAGCTTAACAAAGAAAGGGAGCAGCTGCCGTAGCAAACTACTCCATGTTTGTTCAACTATCGTTTCCCGTTAGCTGAGAAACGAATGCTGATTAAGTAAAACCAAAGAACAAACTCCAATATCAGATGGGTATCGTATAAGCCAGATAGGTGGCAGAAATAGTTGGTCGTTTCTTTTTAGGACTAATCCCGTTTACAGGTTTAATGTGATTTCTATTAAAACCGAATCAAGATCTCAACAACGGAAACACCAACCAGTGGATGACGGTGTTGGCTTTATATTGAACTTTCGTTTCCCGTTAGGTTAATCAACTGGGAAAAAGACCATCGTAATTTAACACTCCGCGTCACGTATCAATTCTTTATTCCAATGAGTATCGGTGTAACCCCGATTATTCTTCCATTCAGCCAACATTCGTTTGCCTAATTTCTAAATCAGAGTAGGGAGCAGCCACAATTTCAATTAGAGTACTATAGTCCCCCGTACACATTGGGCAGGGCTCACACGTCGTATATAACGTAAGCCCGTTGTTTACAACATTTTTTTTGCTTTCAACATCTAATATCTTATGTCCAGCCTTTCTTTAGCATCTATTTCTGCATGTGATGTTGAATCACAGCTGGAAAAAACTCTATTTCTACCTCGACTAACAACGGTTTCTACAACTTTATTTCCACAGTTTATCAAGAGATAATTTTAAAGAAATCAATAAAATTAAGCTATTTAACATAATATCCATGACCATTATATTAAATTAGGTTATTTTCTTAATTGTTTTTAACTATCCTTCCCCTTACGTTAATCCCAGCAAGCAAAACTTCTCAACCTTCGTCAATCCGAATCAGTTTCTAATAATTTTATTAGATGTTATTTACAAGCGAGTACCCTCATGATAATATATACGTAGTTACGTAATTACGTTTTTAAATAACTTCAAAGAGGTGATATTAGTTGAATACTTCTAGGGATTACGGAATGGAGTTGGATATTCTTACGGGGGAAGTAAATGAGCTTAAACAACTTCTAAGTCAGTTTATCGATCTTCAATCGTCACACAAACCGTTATATTTAAATGATTTTAGAAAGGTTAGCTCTATAACAGAAGTTGAGAATGATTTAGGTACGATCTTTTATTCCGGTCAATATCGTGGACAAAAAGGGTTCAGATGGGATCCTCAACAAAGAAATGTTAGTCAATTGCTTGACCTCGACAGTGATAAGGGAGCAAAAGTGCTAGCTGCTCTCGGTAATAAGCAGCGATTGGACATCTTAACCACTGTGTTGCACGGACCACTTACTGGTTCAGAAATTGTAGATCAATTAAACATGGGAACTACCGGGCAACTTTACCACCACACTAAAGCTTTACTTGGAGCCGACCTTTTAGTTCAGGAGGAACGAGGTGGTAGATACTCCCTTCCCCCTCACCGAACACTGCCTTTACTCTTGTTACTCTCTGCAATATCCGACCTTCTTGATACAAGTAATTATATGGAGCTTAATGAAGCAAGAAATAATGCAGGAACATATCTAGGAGAACAACACGAGGGATACGATCCCAACCATCTTATATGGGCTGTGCTCGAAAATTCTGTACTAGAGCATGAAGCCGGATACTGTTCCGAAATAAGTATATTTCTTCAGAATGATGGGAGTGTTACTGTTGCTGATAATGGACGAGGCATTCCAATTCAGGCCCTACCTAATTCAAACAAGACACCAGTACAAACAGTTCTTACGGAAATAGGACACTATAATTCAAGTGCTTCTGTAGTCGCCCCAGGTGGACTTAAAGGAATTAATATGGCTGTGGTTAATGCACTCTCAGAGAGATTGTCCGTAGAGATTCGCCGTGAAGGCAAAGTGTTTCGTCAAGATTACAAACATGGAATCCCGCAATCTGAACTATTAATAATCGGGGTAACAAAGGAGACAGGTACCAGCGTTACCTTTAGACCGGATCAAGATATTATCTCTTCCAGCTTTGATAAAACTCAATTAATGAATCGCATTTCAGAACTTCAGGCCAATTATCCCAGTCTAAGTGTTGAAATTCTCGAGTRGAAGATGTCTTAGGCAACGGATTATCTCCGTTGCCTTTTAAACATGATAGCTTGTTAGCAAAGAAGGACAGGGAGAGGGAATAAATTTCACTTAAATCTTTAGATAAACCTCAGCATAAGAAATCTTCAATTGATCTCGAAGCTTCTTGTTTTCTTCCTCTAGCTTTTTCATCTTTCACTTAAAATAAGCAATTAAGGCGTCCTTATTGTTTTCATCCATTTCTCGATTCATTTGATTCCCTGTAGGCAATTTAGTCTGTTGTTGGCGAAGCAATTTGAGAATTATTATAGAGCGTGGCTTTGCTTAAGCGAGCCTCAGTTGCCACACTGTTAAAATTAATGCTCTCCTTAGCCTTAGTAAGCCGTCTAATTGCCTCATCCACCCCGTTGTATTGACTTTGCTTTCCGAACCACATGAATCTGCTTTAAATGCGTTCTGCGGTCGTAATCAGACATGTTTTGCACCTTGCTTTCCTCAACTATAGTCTCCCGTTAGCTTAATTTCCTCAGCCTAGACTTAAGCCTTAATCAAAAGAAACAATTTTCCAGCCATTTTTGATCTTAAAATAAGCTATTGAATAACCCAAATCCTTTGTTTCCGTTTCAAATTCAGCGCTTGCCATAACCTCCTTATACTTTGCAACACCGAAATCGTTTACGAAAGATTCACCAAACGTCAAACTCTTTAATTTAATGGTTGTATCCTCTGCATGTAACCACAAATAAAGTGCTAGATTACCTGGCTGTACTGTTTTTACTGGAGGATAAATTGTTTCATTCAATTTCAAAAAGTTTCGATTATTTGCATATCATCCAGTATGCTTATAGGTTCATTGCTCGGGAATTGACTCATTATAATTTCACATACCGCAGCATGTACGGGATATGGTGTCAACTGGGATAACAAAAGAAAGTCAGACTAAAATAGCAAAACAAATTATAACATCAGATAAGAAACACCTTAGTAAAATGAAGTTCTCAATAGTACGTGACGGTAAAAAATTTATATTTTTGTATTCAGATGTTATGGGATATATGTACGCTATAAGTGATGAAAAGGACAAAAGCAATTACAATCATTAAATTGAAAAAACATTTATTTATAACCACGTTATCCTGTTCATTAGCATTGAAAAGGCAGCCGATCATTTTGATCAGCTGCCTCAGTGTCTTTATTGAACTATTGTTACCCGTTCGCGTAATGTCGGCATCTTCATTGAACTACTTATATGCTCAGTTTATTAATTGGTTTATGGAATTTGAAAAGCTTATCCAGTCGCCACTATATCCTAAGTTCATCCCCCAACCCGATGACCTTAAATCATCTCCTACTTCCTTAAGTTCATTTTTTTGATCATTATTAAGCTTTGTATTTGGGAAGCCTGTATAATCTGGATATTTTGAAAAATAACTATACAGCTTCCATAAATCATTTTCTTGTCCTTTTGAAATAATTTCTGTACTTTTACCTGTAGTTATTAGGTCATTGATACCTTCTCTAATATCCTCAATCTTTTCAAGTACAGTATTTTCTTCTTTCCAGTTATTCTTTACCTGATAATCAATCGCGCTTTCCAATTGAACTAAATCCCCTTGCAAGGACATATTAGAAAATCCATTTTTTAGCTGGTTCAACTTTAAGCCGCCATAAGTTAATAAGATAATATTTATCAAGACAGATATGATGATAATGCTGTTTTTGTACTTCATATTGTCTCCTTTCGTTCTGCTACAACCTGACCTTTAGCGTAACGGAAAATGAAGCAGCTGCCCCCGGCGGCAAACTGCTCCAATCTAAACAATCGTTAACCGTTAGCGCAATGCCAATGCAAGAAAAAAGACCCACTATATCAAGTGACTCCTGATCTCTTAAAACCTGAAATTGCTTCTTTAATTATTTTTCCTGAGTTCTCGACGAACCACCGGTGCCACTTGCGTTGCTAAAAGTTCAATAGCATTTGCAACCTTGTCTGGCATCTTGAGCAGCTTGACGAAAAATATCTACCAACGGTTTAACTCAGAGTGGGTCGGCACCAAGAATTCCAAGTGCCATGTCAAACCAAATTCTCCCTGCTCTTGAGGAACTCTCAGGTGTTCCGCCCACGCCAACCCAAATCGAAAGTGATGGTTGAAAGGGACGAGGATCAATATTTTAAGCCGAAGTAACAAATCTAGGAGCTGCCGCGAGGTAAGCTCCTTCACTATCGTGCCCGTTCAACGAACAGTCTTCGGCTTCCCTTTTTTTGCGGTAACAATAGGTTGATAATATCCCGAATCTGCTGGCATGTGCCAATCAATGTTGTCAAAACCGGTGGCACTTAATATCTGACTGAATTCGTCTCTGAGCAGAGCCCTGTAAGTTGTTCGTTGAACACTTGTATTCCATTTCCCCTCACATTCAATCAAGATGAAATGATTTACCGAGTAGGTTCTGTCATCATTCGACCAATCCCACACCTGAAAAACGACACGTTTGCCATCATCGAACACGCGTGGCTTGGTAGCATGCTCCTTTAGTTGTACGTGATGGTCATAGTCCCTAATAGTAATTAACAGTAAACCGCCTTCAGATAGCTTTGCATGCATATTACGGCAAGCCGCTGCTAGATCCTCATCGGTTAGCAGATGGGGAATAGCATTGTCAGCTGACAATACAATTGAAAACTCTCCTTCAACGTCTTCGTGCAAAGTACGAAAATCTGCTACACCAAAATTGATAGTTACTCCTGCCTTTTCTGCTTCTTTTGCTCCACGGGCAACGGATTGCGGGCTAATATCGGTTGCAGTTACGTCATAACCAAGTCGAGCCAACCCAATGGCTTGTGTTCCGATCCCGCACGAGGCGTCCAAAAGTGTTTTTGATTTGTGTTCGAAATGAACACGAGGGGAACGAATAAACTGATCCAGAATTTGACCTTGTTGCGATACAGTTTGATACCAATCGTCGAAAATGAGGTGATACTCAACCGAGAGTTCATCATAAAAATTTGTTATTGAATCCTTCATTGTGATTCCCCCTTTTAAACATAGTATGTCACTTGCTTACAGTGAACACGATTATAAATTCATATAAACTGCTATATTATTTCAATTTAACCTATCCATCACCAATAAATTGAAATAACAAATGAAGCCCTCAATCCCAAGGGATACCACTAATCTCCTATTGTTGTATACTGCCCGTTAGCTTAATATTCTTTCCACATACTTACTTTGTTTTTTATTGTTTTTATTAATTCTATATTAGCAAATGTACTTTCTGAATATACCTTGTCCCCATAAATACCACTTATTCCGTTAAAACCTGCCTTTGTCCAGAATCTAATAGCTGGCCAATTTTTGACTGCAATATTTGCTCGTATAAACTTATATCCTAATCTATTAAGCTCATTACATAATTGAGCTTCTGTCTCAATTCCATAACCTCGTCCTTGTAAATCTGTACTAATGTACAAAAACACAATATATGTAGAATCAAGTGTTGGATATCCATGGTACAAACTTAATACTCCTATTAATCCCTTATATACTCTGTGTTTAATAGTAAAGATACGATACTTCTCTTTCTCCCCTTCCGGGGGCAAATCCCCTGAATAATAACAGTGTTCAATGTGCTTTTGATCATATTCATTACCGTCCCATTGGTTCATATACCGACTACCTGAATACAAATGTTGTACTTCTGTAATTTCATTCTCGCACATTCTACTGAATATAAGATTAGTCGATTCCCAAAAATCAGGAAGTAAATTAATTGTCAAGCAAGTCACATCCTTTGGTAATTGTCACATTTAATAATAATTAATTTAGTCAAAAATAGTAAGAGGGAAGCATATACTAGGCTTTTCAACTATCCTGCCCGTTAGTTGAGAACACGGCCGCAAGGTATCCGGCTGCCGTTTCTTCGTGCTTATTTAGCTATTGTGTCCCGTTTGAGAAAGCACTTCTAGCTACTGTGCTGCAGATCACAACGAGCGTGTAGCATCCTCGCATGTTCTGTGAGAGGAGTACAGCTGTCCTTTTACCATTGTTGACGACAGGACTTCATTTTTTATGCTTCTCGATCATGTTCAGCCCTTCGTCATCCATAAAAAAAGAGACAGGCTAGCAATATGCCAACTGTCTCATCAGCTAAAAATTGAACAAGTCCCCGAACCCGCCCTCACCTAACCCATACATCAGCACGTGGTAGTTACATTAAAAAACATACAGCCTAGTTACATGCTATCGCGCACTCTTGTTACATTATTGGGCTAATTCGTTATGTTTTGTAGACATGGCCCTGCATCTACATCAAGGTCCAACTACCCGTTGGCGGGTTGTTCTCACCTGTATGATTTAGGTTACCAACTTGTTTAGTTATCCAGTATATCCGTGCTCCAATTTTTCTCCTGAATCTTGAAGTCCAACTCGCGGTATTTCCTTGACAGCTCGTCGACCTCTTTTTGAAGATCTTTTATCTCAACTGTCGTGTAAAATTTCACTTCTTGCCGACTGTATCGTTCCTGCTTAATGGAAGCCTCGTTAAGCAATTCATTAAGGATATTGCGATGCTGCATGATGCGATCACGTTCCGCCAGCGCTTCTGCCAAGCTCATGCTTGTATCGAACGCGCTTAATGTATTTGTCTTATTAATCTTCTTCACCCAGACAGCCAAATCACCCAGCGTCCGACTTAATTCATCCAGCAGCTCGGTTGGAGATTCCGAAGGCTTCTCTCCTTCTTGAACCTTTATGACTCTCCCAAGACGCTGCTTGATCTGCGCCAACTTCCGTTGGCAGTCCGCTCGCATTACGAGTGCTTCTGCTACTCTCATCGCTAATCCCCTCCGCTATCTTCAGAACAAACACAGTAATCCTAATATACCAATTTATATCTTATTTTCCAATTGTTTTTATATTATCTATACAAGCCAAAAACTTCAGCAAAAACTGTACGTATCTCGAGATCACTACGCTATTCTGCCCGTTAGCTTAATGCTGCTACCGCCGCGCTCCCCTCCTCCTCCACTTTACTATGTATCTCCTTTTTCTTGCTATAAAAAAACCTGCGGTGATTCTAAATCACCACGGATCGCCACTTCCAGAACACCACCGCCTCCGCAACTACCTGCCTGGAGATCTGTCTGTGTTCAGTTCACTAAAGAACTTTATTTACAATTAAAGAACTTTATTTTCTTTCACCAACAGATAATTTGCATATCTCCGCCCCATGCGTTACAATCTTTACATCGACAAATTTGCAGGTCAACAAAAGGAGGTTTACGCGCCCATGTGCCCCCGTACCAAAGAACAAAATGAGCTCATCCGCATGCAGCGCAGAGAACAGATCCTGGACGCCGCCGCGCGCGCCTACTTCCGCACTGGCGGCGGCTTTGATATTCGCGACGTCGCCCGCGAGGCCGCGCTCGGTTACGGCACGGTTTACCATTATTACCCCAACCGGTATTTATTGATAGAAGATGTGCTGGGCAGCGGCTTCGAGCGATGCGAGCAAGCCCTGGCAGAATGGGCGAACATCCGCGGAGGCAGCCCGGATGACAGGCAGCTGTTTACGTTTTGCAAGGCACTGCTCCGGCTGTGGCAGTCGGACGCCCGCGCATATCTCGTCTACAAGATGGCGGCGGAGCATTATGCCGGCTTGCCTGCGAAGGATCGGCACACCGCCAAGAGACGATTCATGGAACGGCTGTACGTTCCGCTCCAATCGATCGCCCAGCGCGAAGACGACAGCGTCGACCATATGCTTGCCGTGCTGGTCGGCTGCTGCGGGCTGCACTACTATGCTGGCACTTCCGAGCTGAACGTCGATCGAATCGCCCAGCTCGCGATGCAAGCCATTACGAAGGAGTCCTAATACGAACATGGTCATCTTAAAAAACAAGCATGAAATCGAGGCCATCCGCAAGGCATGCCAAGTGGTGGCCGAATGCCATCGCACGATCGCCCCGCTCATCCAACCGGGCATCACGACGAACGAGATTGAGCGCATCTTCGAGGACATAATCTTGAAGCACGGCGCCATGCCCTACACGAAGGGCTACAAGGGCTATCAATATGCGACCTGCGCCTCCGTCAACGACGTGATCGCGCATGGCTTCCCTAGCGATAAGCCACTTGAGGAAGGCGATATCGTGACGATCGACACGGTCGCGGAGCTCGACGGTTGGCTCGGTGATTCGGCCTGGAGCTATGCGGTCGGTAAGATCTCGCCGACGGCCGAGAAGCTGATGAGCGTCACGAAGGAATGCCTTGACCTCGGCATCGCGCAGGCGCAGCCCGGCAATCGGCTCGGCGACGTGACGAGCGCGATCCAGCGGCATGCCGAATCGAACGGCTTCGGCGTCGTGCGCGACCTTCTCGCGCATGGCATCGGCCGGGACCTGCACGAGGCGCCGAACTATATGCATGTCGGCAAGCCCGGCAAAGGCCTCCGCATCAAGGAAGGCATGGTGTTCACGATCGAGCCCATGATCACCGAAGGCACCTACTACATGACAATCGATGCGGACGACTGGACCGCGCGGACGCTGGATCGAAAGCTCGCCGCCCAATACGAGCATACGATCGCCATCACGGCTGAAGGTCCACAGATCCTGACCGCGCAATAGAATAATTAGAAGCCGACCAACGAGATGGTCGACTTCTTTTTTACGTATTCGGCATAGCATCTTTCTTCATCCGATACATGCGTTGCGTTCATCCTCTCTCTTATAGAGCTCATCAGCATTTGCTCCGTCTTCCGGATAATGGCTGGCTCCGATACTTACGGTAATCGACAGCTCGTTCCCGTCTTCAAGCCGAAGCAGGTTCGCGGACAGCGTAGCCTCAAGGATCGTGATGAGGCTGCTCGCCTGGGTGCGATCACATGCCAGTACGACGAATTCATCTCCGGCGAACCGCACGACAAAATCGGAAACGCCGGCTGACTCGGATAATAACCGGGCCAGATGACGCAATGCAAGGTCTCCCGCATGAAGGCCATGTTTGTCGTTAATCGAGCAATTCTCTCCTTTATTTCGACTGCGGTCCCATTGCGTTATTCTGCCCGTAGCGTAACGAAAAAACAGCCGATCCATGCCCAGCTGCCGCGGTTACATTATTCAACTAATATTCTCCGTTAGCGCAGAAAAGGCAACACGCACTGTTTATTTTTTCGGATTATAGTCAATCAACATTGACCGATTGGCTTCGTTCAGAAAAATATCTATTGTAGAGCCAGACATAAGTTCAATCATGAATCCTTGTTCCACGGTTTGAAATATTTTAATAACCTCTCTGTTTTTCATTTTTTTTAATTCTTCTTCATAGAAATCCATGAATGTTTTTTCATTAGCATAGGTTAAGTAAAAAGGGGAACAGGCATCTTCTTTTCCCTTAAGAACTGTTCTGTTGGGGAGTGGGATTGATATATGCGTCAGTTCCGCCGTATAGTCGCATTCATAAACCTTGCTGGAGAAAAAATAACTTTTTACATAATTGTTGAATTCAGCATTCCAAAAGTAAATCCCACATAAAACAACCAGCGGTGTTGTGACAAGCAGAATTTTTTTCATCGGACTTAAATCTTTTTTAATGCTGAAAATCGCAATGATTACAATCAAAGCAACTAACAATAAACCACTATAGAAAAAATAGAGAATATTTCCCGTCATGTAATCGCCCCCTTTTGTAATTATAGACGAAAACAACAAAAACAATGTTGTGCATTAACTACGCGTCGCTGGGTTGCGTAAGCCTGCCCGATATCGCAACGACGGCAGCCGATCTTTTGGGCCGGCTGCCGTTGTGTCGTCTTTAAGCTATAGTTATCCGTTAGTTGAACGCCAACTATAACTAAATGAAGGCGGTTTAATACGAGCGAAATCTCTATGTACTAAAGCAAATTTGTTATCTGGATCCCACAATGATTTTGAAAACGTAATCACCTCATTTTCCCCGCGGGGAGTATGCTCTTTCTTAATATCTACCTTTACATCGACGATTTCCATATCAGATCTTTCATCAAAAAAGCTATCCAGCGCTAACTCGTCGCCTTCGTCTACATCATAGAACATTGTTAACGTCGTTCCTTTAATGTGTAGTAAATCGTGCTCATCGATTACCCATTTGAACTTTTCCACAATATTCTGGCATGGATGAGCATAGCACAACCAACCTTCACCACTGGGGAGGAAAGTAACAATAACATCCTCCATAGCTCCTGGAGCATATAAGTAATCTAAGGACCACAAACCAGTAATTCGCATTTCTAAAGACAACGTATTCCCTCCGTATTCATTGGAATAAGTAACCGTCCTTTGACAGGCTTTCCTTGCATTTTATTGCGCTATCGTTACCCGTAAGCTTAACGAACTATGCGTTAATCAGCGTCATTAGAATATTGTTCTTTTTCGATCTGAACCCAATTAATCAAACCATCCCTCGATGGATAAGTTTCTTCATATTTGCAATTATCCTCTAGCAGGCGACTTCCCTTGTTAGTTAATTTTGCTGGTATTAAAGAATAATTACTACCTACTCTTAACACTCTTTCTAAGTAATCTTGTTTCTCGAGAAGWCGAATCATACTCTCAAATTCATGATCTTCTATGCCATAATCCTTCCCTTCAGGTATATAATCTTTCCTATTAATTTCCCTTAGAATACTATAGCCAACCCTCATACCATCTCWCCTTTTTATTACGCCTGCTCATCCATAATTCAACTATCGTCCCCCGTTAGTTCAATCACTTATCTCGGACTCCACCCTAAACTCGATCCATTCAATCCCAGTGACCTCGGTTTTAGTGGTCAATCCACGAAATTTCCACATCCCTGGTTCAGAAATGTATGGGCCAGTAACTTCCCATTGATAAGCCAACTTGTGAGAGATGACTAATGCTGCAAAAACAGCATCAGCAATTTCGTCCATATTTAAAGGTGTACTAAAAACAACATCGAATAAGGAGGAGTCCTTCCAATAACGTTCACACGAAATTAGAGTACTCTTCATGTCACATACTTCATTAAAACTTGTAAGCAGCTTATGCACTTTTTCCTCTCTATTCACTTTGAAAAAAGCGTGCCAATAAATGTAATTGTGCATATTAATCCTCCGACCTGTTGACCCATTACTTATCAGTTATCGTCCCCTATTAGTTCAGCTACAACTACAAAAAGGATGGTGGTTCAAGAAGAGTAATGTCTCTGTGTACCAAAGCAAATTTGCACTCCGTCAACCCAAACGGCTGCGAAAATGAAATTACCTCGTTCTCTCCTAGTGAAGTAGGCTCTAAGGTAATCTCAACCCTCAAATCTCGGAAAAACAAATCAGAAGCTTTTTCAAAATAATTTTCCAGCTCAGATTCATCATCTTCATCTACATCATAACATGCCGTCGATGTTGTTCCTTTGATTTGCATCAAACCACGATCATCAATATCCCAATTGAATTTATCAACAATGTGCGTGAAAGGATGGCAATAGTACAACCAACCGTCTCCAGTTGGCGTGAATACGATTTCTACATCCTCCATAGCACCTGGTGAACACATTTTGTCCAATGACCATAAACCGATTACTTCTTTTTCTAAAATACCATCCATAAAATGGGTAACCTAACGTAGATTACTGCCAGTTAGTTCAATAAAAAGAGCAGGCATCGCAGCCTTGCTCATCATGAGTGTTATTATACTATCGTTCACCGTTAGCGTAATACGCTGTGAGTCAATATCACTCAAAATGAAACACGTTTTTTCCATCTTTATTAAAACCATTCAGAATGAATCCATTATGATAATTTCCAATGTATTTATCCTGCAAAGCGAACCATAGTCTGTTCCAATCGAATAATTCTACTATTTCTGCGTCTTTATCAATGTATTTGTCAGAGCCTTTGTGCTTGATATGAAGCGTGCTAATCTGCGCTTCTTTTATTATGCCGTAGTAAAGCTGGTACTTCTGTTCTTCATCTTTTGCATTGGAATCTAGGTTAACCCAACCCCAAGTAGGGAAAGCCACAGTACCACCGCCAAAGCCCCATTTATATTTGTCACCCAACTGTTACCCGTTAGTTCAACAGAGGATCATATCAAAATTAGTCTTGATTGTTTTATTATCCTAAGTTTCCTTGACTAATATCTTGTTTAGCTAAATCTAAAGCCACCGCGATTTTAATCTGATTCCATTTGCTGAGCCCCTTACTCAAATATTCAATAGTTCGCACATCTATAATCGGAGCAATTATATCGTCTAAGCGATCTAGCTCAATTTGAATAATCGAATGTGTATCCACCAAGAAAGTGATAATACCTCGCCCTGATCGGGTACCCAATCAAGGATGTATGCTGTTTTCATTGCAGGAAAGGCTTTTTTAATAATGTTAAAAAACCTACGCATGGACATATCGTTGAATAAATGAATTCGTGAACTCTGTAATTCCTTTCTGAACTCCTGTTCTTTAATAATCCCTCTAAGCTTCATGCACCCGCCTTCTTTCTACGAAACATCCTGAGCTCTTCTTACGCTTGTTACAACATCCTGCCCGTTAGTTGAGCGAAGGGCTGTAACGGCAGCCCTTCAGCATTGAACTATCGTGTCCCGTTAGCTTAACGTGTCGTGCCTCTTTGAATATAGAGCAAAAGTATTTACTCCAGCTAAACTATTGTTCCTTTTTAACGGTGCTCTTTTTCGATGTTGCACTCCATGGCATATCGACCTCACCGAAGCCTTCTGCTCCTTGAATCTGTTTCTGTTTTACAAGTCCAATTTGCTTCGCATAGTAATCTAACATTTCAAATACCGTAAACCGATGAAACCCAGCATCGAATGACGGTTCATTCCGAGCGTCAGGTTTAATCGGTCTAAGAGTAATTGCTACCTTACCTTTTCTATTTCCATGCTCGTTTACTGGGACATTGCGATTAATAAATTCATTAAACCCATCTGCCACCGTAATCACAGTCACTAGACCCATATTCTTAGTTGGAAAACGCGGATCGATCGGAGTATTTATTTTGATGCTCCACTGCCCTTTACTATCTGTTAAACCATTTGCAACAATATTTCCCTTGTAATCAATTATAATTAGACGCGCATTAGGTATAGGTCTAAATGATTTATCATTAAACGGTTTCTTCTTCGTTCCGTATCCGTCGATAACAGAAGATACTTTAAAATACATAATTGCTTCAACGTAACCTTTTGAGGGTGCATCAGTAGGAGATGAATCAGCAAAAGCAGTGGAGGCACTTACCAGAAGGCAGAGAACCAACATTACGGACTATTTACTTATCACTATTCCACCTCAATGTTTTTGGGATATTCTTCCCTTAATGAGGAAAATCATTACGCTATACTGCCCGTTCGTATTATGAGATCAACCATTTCTTTCTGGTTGATCCTTTTTGCACTAGCTTCGAGGATTAGAGTAGCCGGGTTGAACGCAACTGCCCGTGGGACTTTATCCCGAGCGCTATAATGTTCACCCCTACTTGTCATGACCATGATTGAGGCTGGTTGGGACATAGATCCCGTATCACATGCGATGCTGTGGGTCATAATGTTTGGTCTTGGTAAACCAAGAAGCAAATTCGGGAAATGGCTTGATGAAAGGGGAATCAAACAACAGTGGGTTGCAAAAAAAAGTAAAGTAAGTCGTGGGACGATTAGTCAACTTGCTATAGATGATGGAAGGTTACCAACATACAAGAATGCAAAGAAAGTAATAAAAGTTCTACGGGAAATAGATCCTTCAATTCGAGCTGATCAATTTTGGGATGTATGAAGCCATTGATTGAGAGCAGCAAAATGATGTTTCCAGAACATGTAGTGCGAATTAATGATAGGGGCCATTGGAACTATCCTGCCCTTTACTTCAACAACAAACCAGCAGCGGATCTCTGATCTGCTGCCGGTTTGTTGTTTCATATTCTTCTGAACTAAGGATTAGGATGACTTTCCAGAAAGTGTGGAACTGCCGGCAGGCCAGGTCGAGAGCGCTTGCTCAACAACAGCCTCTAACATGTCGCGACTGAAGCCGGCCTTGGCTTGAACAGCCATACCGTGGAGCACCGTCAGCACGAATACAGCTAACGCAGCACAGTTAGTAGTCTCCGGCAGATCTCCCTCTTGCTTTGCCCGTTCGAAGCGATTGCGCAGCGACGCTTCTCCGTCTGCACGCGCATCGATCAAGGCACGCCGAATAGGTTCGGTATCGTCCGTACCAGCCAAGGCGCCGTGGACACCTAGACACCCTTTGCGATCCGGGTAACGAGTATTTAATTCGGCCGCTCTAAGGAGGATGTGTGCGGCCACCTCCCGCGAGGTCGGCAGCTCCAGCGCAACCGGGATGAAATCCAGGTACTGCACATAATAGCGCTCCAGAACTCGGCGGAACAACGCTTCCTTGTTGCCAAATGCTGAATAGAGCGCGGGTCGTTCGACACCCGTGGCCTGCGTCAGGTCGGTGTACGACACGCCCTCGTAGCCTTTACTCCAAAACACGCAAAGCGCCGCTTCCAGTGCTTGATCCACATCGAATTCGCGCTTACGTCCCATCAGTCAGATCACCTCGCTTTTTTTGTAACGGCCGATATTAAAAAGGTTCATGTCCAATTTTCATACTATACGTTATCGTAACACACGTTACAGATCGCTGCCAGTCCATCGGGCAAGGACCTGCGGCAGCGCACGACGGCGAAATACTCGGCCGTCTGGATCTTGTGTCACACATCAGGCGCCAAACCCAGCCCGAGCTGATGGCCAATCTTGCCAGAGCGCGACGCATCATCCTAACGTGACGCCACCTGACGTCCCTGCAATTGACCCATTGACAGTGCGCGATAAAATGTATAAAACAACTTAACGTAATGATCGTTATGATATATTGACAGCGAGCGACAAAATGTATAATATAAATTAACGTAATGATCGTTATGATATTTCGCCAATCACCAGGGCGAGGGCGTCCAGCGACGTACAAAGAGGTTATTTTCATCTGAAATCATTATAGGAGGTTTTTTCCATGCAGAAATCATTGAAGGGCAAGGTCGTCCTCATTACGGGCGGCTCACGCGGCCTTGGCGCCACTACGGCGGAAGCGTTTGCCGATCACGGAGCAGATGTTGCGATCAGCTACGCGGCTTCGGCCGAAAAGGCGGAGGCTGTCGTAGAGAAGCTGAAGGCCAAGGGGGTTCGTGCATTGGCAATCAAAAGCGACCAAGCGGACCTTTCTTCCGCCAAGCCCCTAATTAACTCGGTGATTGCCGAATTCGGCAAGCTCGACATCCTCGTGAACAACGCCGGCATCGCGATCCAGGGCCAAATGGTAGATGATCCCGGCTTCGACGAAGAAAAATACAATCGTCAGTGGCAAGTCAATGTCATGGGATCGATCGCCAATACCCGCGCGGCGGCGCCCAAACTAGCGGACGGAGGTCGCATTATTTTTATCGGCTCTCGGCTCGGCGATTACGTACCCTTTAGAGGAGTCGCCGACTACGCCGGAACAAAGGCAGCGCTCGCAGGATATGCGAGGGGCATCGCGCGCGACCTCGGTCCCCGTAACATCACTGTAAATGTCGTGCAGCCGGGCGTCATGCCTACGGACATGAACAAGGATGTGGCTGATCATCTTCCACCCCTTGAAACCATCTTGGACATGCATGCGATCCGTCGCTTTGCAACCCTTGAAGAGGTGGCAGAAGCCGTCTGCTTCCTCGCTGGACCACATGGGGGCTACATCACCGGTGAGACCATCAATATGGCCGGTGGCATCGGAAACTAAGGCCGTCCGGAGCAGGTGCCCATGCATGGGCACCTGCCTAGCTTTCTGACATGCGCTAGTCGTGATCGCAGTCAACCGACCAAGGACTGTATTGTGATCTTTGAACCTGCCGATCTGATGCAGCTGAGCGCTCAGCATCGGTATGTCAAAGACTTGGCCGATAAAGAGCAAAGCTTCTAAATTAAAAAATACGCATTTAAAGGAGAAAATATATGACTAGAAAATTCAGTTCAAAGTCAACTGCCGATCAGGTGCTTTCCGGCATTGATCTCAAAGGAAAGCGTCTTCTCATTACTGGTGTATCATCGGGCATTGGCCTCGAAACCACCCGCTCACTGGTCTCTCACGGCGCCAGCGTCGTCGGCACGGTCAGGGATCTAGCAAAAGCCGAGGCGTCCACTGCATCGGTCCTTGACGCCGCGGCGCGAGGAGGCGGCAACCTAGAGTTGATCGAGCTCGATCTCGCATCCTTGCAAAGCGTTCGCGCATGCGCGGATAAGCTGTTTGCCGACGGTCAGCGGTTCGATGCCATCATCGCCAACGCTGGCATCATGGCAACCCCGTTCGGTCGGACGGCCGACGGCTTCGAAGTCCAGTTCGGGACGAATTATCTTGGTCATTTCGCTTTGATTAATCGGATCGAGCCGCTACTCGTCGATAACGGGCGCTTGGTGGTTCTATCGTCCCAAGCTCATCGCGCCGCCGATGTTGACCTGGACGATCCGAATTTCGAGCAACAGGCATACGACCCATTTGTCGCCTATGGCCGATCGAAAACGGCCACTACTCTCTTCGCAGTGGAATTAGATAAGCGGTATCGCAATCGTGGCATCCGAGCTGCCTCGGTGATGCCCGGGAATAGTCTTACCGATCTCCCGCGCCATTTCTCTCAGGAAGACTTGCAGGGTCTTTTCGAGACCGTTAGCAAAGCTCGCGCCGAAGCAGGTCTTCCGCCAGCGGAGTTCAAAGAAATCGCGCAGGCAGCAGCAACTTCGGTCTGGGCCGCAGTCGTGGCTGACAAAGAAGAAATCGGCGGACGCTATCTCGAAGATTGTGCGGTCGCGCCGATTGATGACACGCCTAACCCGTTTGCCGACGGCGTAAGGTCGTATGCGCTCGACGCTAACAAAGCCGAGCGGCTTTGGGCGAAAAGCGAGGAAATGGTAGGCGCGAAAGGTACGTACTCATGACAGTAGTCGGCATCATTGGCGCAGGCGAGGTCGGCAGCCAGATCGCGCGTGCGGCGATCGCGAACGGGTATGAGGTCGTCTTTGCCAATTCACGAGGACCCGAGACGTTGAAGGACCTCATTGACGAGCTCGGCCCGTCAGCGCGCGCCGCGACTGCGGCCGGCGCTGCCGAGGCTGGTGACTTCGTCGTCGTGGCCGTCCCCCTCAAGCTGGTCAACGACATGCCTGTGGAGCAGCTCACGGGCAAGATCGTGCTCGACACGAACAACTACATGCCTTGGCGCGATGGCCATTTCCCCGTGATCGACTCTGGTGAGAAGACAGTTCATGAGCTCCGGCAAAAGCACCTTCCTACCTCGAAGGTGGCGAAGGCCTTCACCCACATCCAAGCGTCCCGCCTCTTCATTTCGAGCAGACCAGCTGGCGCCCCCGACCGCCATGCGTTGTCGGTCTCGAGCAACTTTCCTGAGGCCACGGAACTCGTGACGCGGCTGTACGACCAGTTCGGTTTCGATACTGTCGACAACAGTCCGCTCAGCGAGTCATGGCGCAGCGGTCCCGGCCAGCCAGCTTGGGCTGCGCACGCGCACCAGACTCGTGCTGAGCTGATCGCCAATCTCGCCAGGGCGCGACGGATCATCTTGGCGTGAGTGAAGCCCCCATCACGACCCGCAGGTAGTCAGGTCGTCCAGGTTGGCTGCTGAGATGCCCGGAAATAGTTTCACTGATCTCCCGCGCCATCTCTAGCAGGAAGACTTGCAGGGTCTTTTCGAGACTATTGGCAAAGCTCACGCCGAAGCGGGTCTTCCGCCAGCAGAGCTGAAAGAAATCCCGCAGGCAACAGCAACGTCGGTCTGGGCTGTAGTAGTAGCTAACAAAGACGAAATCGGCGGACACTATCTCGAAGATTGCGCGGTCGCGCCGATCGATGACACGACCAACCCGTTTGCCGACGGCGTAAGGTCGTATGCGCTCGACGCTAACAAAGCTAAGCAGCTTTGGACGAAAAGCGAGGAATTGATATGTTCAACCGCCTGGCTAACGTCTCGGTCATGCCCGAAGACGTCGACAGAGCCTGCTTGCCTTACTGTTAAAGTCGGTCATTAATTCTAATTAGTGCATCGGCATTTTGCCCAATTTCTCTGATATTTTAGGATCAAGATCTAAAAAAACTTGATCTCTATTAAAACAACAATACGCTTTTATTTCTAATGCAGATGACATTGCCAGCATCCAATCATCAGAAACCAGCCTATCCATTTTATTTCTTATATCTTTTTGCTTTTTCGGAAGGGCATAAGTACTTTACTAATATTCTAGATCAAAGATGATTTACTCAGCTTAGGGAAGGCGCATCAAAAGTGTGGTTAGGAATTGCTGAAGAATGTTATTGTAAGTTTTTTTCATTTAGATGGCTATATGAGAAAGAAGAATGGGCTTGGAGAATTTTTTGTTGGAAAAGATCAATTTCTCTTAATCTATCTTGATTATATTCTTCCCTGTGCAGTAATTCTTCCTTTCATGTATATGATTCCACATAACGTTCCCGTATTCACGACGTCCCACTGGCTTAAGGTTCCATCAAGAACCGGCTGCGCTTGCGCAGTTAGCCAGTGCAGATGTGTCCGGCTGGTTCCGCTTCCCTGCTGACTGACAATCGCCTCTTCGAATCCACTTCTGCTACTTCGGCCGGACCAAGGATACGACGGACCTCTTGAATTCACCCACAAAGACCTTAGATCTTCATTCTCATGTTATTTCATATGGTTTAAATCCAGCTCTTATCCAAAAATTCTTGCCGATTCTATTTATTTCTAAGACATCAATTTCTATTGATTCAATTTCTTTAAACCGTGTTTGTTTCAATAATTCTATTCCTTTCAGTCCAAACCCTTGTTGCCTATACTCTCGTTTTACAAGTACTGTCTAAGATATACTTCTTTAATTTCATTATCATACTGGTTCTCTTTGAAGCAATAAAGTGCATATCCGATGACTTCATCATTATTCATGATCAGATCGGTATTCCAGGACCCTTGAAGCCATTCTTTCATTCTTTGCCTTAGTTCGGCAAGACTCATCGGATTTGAACTGCCTTCATCTTCTATCAACTGTTTATTCATTTCAGTCAACAATTCCAAATCTTTAAATTCTGCACTTCTTAAATGAAGTTTCATTAGTACATCAGTACATCGTCCTTAAAGTATGATTGGCTTCGGTCTGTCGTATAACTTCTTTTTTACGAACTTCGTAAAATCCATACTCCATGAAGTGTTCGCGAAATGATTAAACTATCCTGTCCGTTAGCTCAACGAGGCTGCCGTTTTATGCCGGCAGCCTCGTCCTGGTGATTGTTAAGCTATCGTTACCCGTTAGCTTAACGGTCAAATGCAAATATTCATTTATAGTAAGTAAAGGAAACCGAAACCGGACTCTCAGCTATAAAATGTGATAGCTAACTATTGAAAGTCTATTGCCAAAAGTTCAAGTTTTACAGGAAAACTGTAACCCATAGACTCCAACAAAAGTTTGCCTTCCTTATCTTGTTCATTTATTAACGTCTCAACATCGGTTCGTCCATTTTCAAGGTGATATTCAAATGCCTTAGCAATGAGATACTCACCTAGGCCTTTATTCCGCCAACGTGGAACTACGAATAATCTTTCAACTGCACCAGTTTGCCAACTCATAACGCTTCCAACTAGCTCATCGCCTTCAAAAGCCGAGATGGTATATAGTTCTGGACCACCCATCATCCATTCCAGCATATTGACGCTTCTATATAGAACACCTTGATAATATTGATTTTCAACTTTGGTGTATTTAACTCGTTCCTCTTTTGTTTCCATCGGGTAATGACAAACCTTAACAAAGCTAGGTATATTCACTTCTGGAACGGATTTCTCAAGCGATCGCTTTGCGAAATAATAGGATTGATAGGAGGAGAAGCCTCGATCCTCGTAAAATTCTCTATCACCATCAAAATCATCCCAAGCAACCAACTTCGTTATCTTTGCTGGATTACGAATAGCTTGACAGATGTCAACTAATGAAGGATATAAAGCTAATCTCACTTCAGAAATATACTCATTAGCGTTTTCATTTACCTCCATCACAAATTCCATTACATCGTGATCATCAGCTATTCCTTGACGCAAATATCCTATAGCGATTAAATTTCCGTCCTCATTGAATACGCAACTCATCTTCTGATGCTCATAGTCTTTGTTGTGCTTAAAGAGCACCCAAGCCTTATGGCTTAACTTCCTAACAATATTCTCTAACTCTGAACTATACGGGCGAACTTCCAACGACATCCTAATTCTCTCCCCTGTAAGTATAAATTGTTTTTATCATTTTTATAGTGATTCGTCCTCATCAACCTATATCTTTACAGTATCCCTCTCCAGTGAATGCGATGTTCGTTATTTGCTCAAGACGATAATACTCCACTTCTCCGGCTTGCTCGCAGAGTGCGATAACATATAATCGTGACGACTGAGAGTACATTCGATATGGATGAACAACAACTGTATATTCTTCATCCCCTTCTCGATACGTAATGCGGATCTTCTGACACTCTTTGATGGCTTGATCGATGCCATGCTTCTGATTCGCTATCTCCGTATTGACGAAAAACATCGGAATATCACTTTCTTCCGGCTGATATGGCACGAATCGCTTGAGCGTTTGCACGACTCGGTCGAGCCCCTCAACATAGCCCATCGACTCCGCTGCTTCCTCATATTTGTAAATCAAAAAGTTTAAGATGCGAATGTCGGTCTCTGTCAAAAAAACAGACGGTAAAATATACGCCTCGTCTTCGTATTCGTAACCACGGTACTTCGCGTTATAGGTCATCGGCGCGCGAAGCGAATCTTGCATGTACTCAATATCACGTCCCGCTTGGCGAACTGATATTTCGAAGTATTCCGCAAGATTATTTGCATTCGGGTAACACTTTGCCCGAATCTGCTCGTTGAACCACATGACACGATGCATGTTACTCACGGTCCGTCATCAACTCCATTTCTATTAACTTAAGTAAAGGGGCTACCAACCTGAAATCGTTCCAAGATCAAGAGGGCCCAATACGGGGGTTCGAGTTACCGCTGTTTGCAGTACACGATCTGCATCCGATGCATGGAGGAGTGTATCGAAAGTGTCGTTAAAGTGAAAAGCCGGAATCATGTTTAGCCATTGATATGCGCTCAGGCGACCATACTTAAGTTCATCCAGGAAAGGTGCATACAATGGATCCGACGCCTGCCCGCTCTGCATCGCGGTAGTCTTGGAAACCGCGAGATTGAGAACTGACCACAGCTTACCAGCGCCACTCCCTGGTAATGCGAGCTTTCTCAGAAACGACCATGCCAAGTCTCGATCCTTACAAGTTCTCGAGATCCCATATCCGTAGACTTGAAAGATGTTTGCTTTGGGTTGGATCTTGTTCGACGGGAAGCCTACGACTCCGAAGTTCCCCTTCTGCTCCAGTGACATCGGTTTAATCGCCCAGTTTGCATCCATATACATCGACATTTTTCCATGAATGAAGCAATCGATCCACGAGTCTTGCCCGACACCTTGACGAGGTGAAATCCCTTTATCGATCAGCGACAAATACTGCTGAAATGCTTCAATCGTCGCCGGATGGTTTAAGTGACCGTCAAGCGCAGTGCCGTCTTCTGATAAAAATGAGCCACCATTGTTCCAGACGACCGGTTCAATGTACAGCATGTTGCCGAAACTCGTAAACACTCCATGACGAATAACGTTTCCTGTCTCATCGGTCCGTACCAGTTTTGTCGCAGTGGCAACAAATTCATCCCAAGTCCAGCCCTCCTGCGGATATGGTAGACCGGCTTCGTCAAAATGCTGCTTGTTGTAATACACGCCGATCGTTTCCGCCATCACCGGCAGTGCGCCGACCCGTCCATTATCGACGATGGTATTCCGAATGCAAGGATAAAAATCATCAAGATCGACTTGATCGCGCTCAACATACTCGGACAAGTCGGATAGGAGCCCAGCATTCAAACATTGACCGATGTTCGCGCCTTCCCATTCCACAATATCCGGTCCGCTACCACTTAGCAGTTGTTGTACGAGTTCAGTTTTATCCGGCAACATTTCCAATACGACACTGACACCAGGGTGCTCTTTGCGAAATTGCTTCACAACTTCTTGAATGATGACCATCCTCTGGTCGTCGTGTGTTGCGATTCGTAAATTCATCGTTGTTCCCTCCTTGTTTTGTCTATGTGTTCAGTATAATTGGGTTACCCTGACATATTGTGTCTGACTAAAAAAACTCCGAAAAAAATGCATACTCGCAGGCCTGCTTGACTGATTAAGCTATTCCATAACCTCCGTGTGTCGTCTCAAAAAGCTTATATTCAGCTAATCTCTGACAGCATGCGATATTTCTATACTAAAAGTATACTGGAGACGAGGCGAATTCATCATGCTTTCAAACAAACTTGCAATCTTGTTCAAGTATCCTGTCCATTAGCTTATTAAGATAGGGAGCAGGTGTCGTAGCAAACTGCCCACTGTTGTTCAACTTTCTTTTCCTATTTGTTCTACAAATTTTCTTTTTAGACCCAATAATCACCTATCAGTATTTTTTGACTATCGAAACTGATCTGCAACAGCTCATTCATTCTGGTGTCGAATGCGAATCTGGAGAACATACATACCACTGAGTTTGTTCGCTAACCAGGCCCGCGGGAAATGGGGTATACTGGAATCATGACTGCGCGCTTGTCGGACTGGTGCCAGGCATGCTGGATTCGACAAGCGGGACGAACAGCATGGTCTGGGCGTAGGCGCTTCAGTCTTAAAAAACCGGAGGGCGGTGCATGGTACATGAGATTTAGCCAATATACATACGAGAGGCCGGACGTGAAGACGTTCGAGGTGAAGTTCAAGGAGCTGCTTGGCGTGTTCGCCGCGACAGGCAACTACGAGGAGCAGGACGCGGCGATGACAGGCATGAACAAGCTCCGCAGCGAGTTCGACACGATGCAAACGATCGCGAGCATTCGCCACTCCATCGATACGAACGACGAATTCTACAAAGCTGAGCAGGACTTCTACGACGAGAACAGCCCGGTCGTGCAGGAATTCGTGACGGACTATTACCGGGCGCTGGTCGGTTCGAAGTTCCGTCCCGAGTTGAAGGCCAAGTGGGGGCAGCAACTGTTTCGGCTCGCCGAGCTGTCGCTGAATACATTCAGCCCGGAGGTTATTGAGGATCTCCAGCAGGAGAACAAATTAACGACGGAATACACGAAGCTGATCGCTTCCGCGAAAATTCCGTTCGAAGGCGAAGAGCGCACGCTCGCGCAGCTCGGTCCGTTCCAACAATCGACCGACCGCGATATGCGCAGACGCGCCACCGAAGCGTCCTCCGGCTTCATGGCGGAGAACGAAGCGACCTTCGACCGCATTTATGATGATCTGGTCAAAGTTCGCACGCGCATCGCGAATAAGCTTGGCTTCGACAACTTCGTCGAGCTTGGCTACGCCCGCATGAGTCGGACCGACTACGACGCGGGCATGGTCGCGAACTTCCGCAAGCAGGTACAAGAGCATATCGTGCCGGCCGCGACGAAACTCAAGGAACGTCAGCGGAGCCGCATCGAGGTTGACAAACTTCTCTATTACGACGAGAACCTCGCCTTCCTTTCCGGCAACGCGACACCGAAGGGCGACCCGGACTGGATCGTGGCCGGGGGCGCGAAGATGTACGCGGAACTGTCGCCGGAGACGGACGCTTTCTTCCGGTTCATGCAGGACAACGAGCTGACGGACCTCGTCGCCAAGAAAGGCAAGCAAGRTGGCGGTTACTGTACGTATATTAGCGAACACAAGGCGCCGTACATTTTCTCCAACTTCAACGGCACCTCCGGCGATATCGACGTGCTGACTCACGAAGCCGGGCATGCGTTTCAAGTGTACGAGAGCCGTGACTACGAGGTTCCAGAGTATGCCTTCCCGACCTACGAAGCCTGTGAGATCCATTCCATGAGCATGGAGTTTCTAACTTGGCCGTGGATGGAGCTGTTCTTCAAGGAGGACGCAGACAAATACCGGTTCGACCACCTCGCCAGCTCGCTCATCT
Source organism: Paenibacillus sp. 01T443 (assembly GCF_056398325.1). NCBI lineage: Bacteria > Bacillati > Bacillota > Bacilli > Caryophanales > Paenibacillaceae > Paenibacillus > Paenibacillus sp. 01T443. Next base: position 14,876 of record NZ_JBFTPE010000034.1, on the reverse strand, counting down.
TCATTCCGTACGGCGTGACCGTGGACGAATTTCAGCATTACGTGTATGCGAATCCGGATGCGACGCCGACCGAGCGGAAGCATGCGTGGCGCGAGATCGAGAAGAAATACCTCCCTCATCGCGATTACGCGGACAACTCGTACTTGGCGGCAGGCGGCTTCTGGCACAAGCAGGGGCATATTTTCAACTCGCCGTTCTACTACATCGACTACACACTGGCGCAGCTCTGCGCGTTTCAATTCTGGAAGAAGTCCCGCGAAAACCGCGAAGCTTCGTGGAACGATTACCTTGGCCTATGCCGTCTCGGGGGCAGCCTCTCCTTCACGGAGCTCGCAAGCGCGGCCGGCCTGATCTCGCCATTCGAAGACGGCTGCGTCGCCTCCGTCATCGGCACCATCGAGGCGTGGCTGGACAGCGTGGACGATAAATCTCTGTAAGGCGGTTCGTGGGCTTTTTTTTTTCATTTCTCCCGAGCATTTTGATCAACAAATATGAACAGACTCTAATAATAAAACCAGCGGCAGTCTTGGACAGATAAGTCCTGAACTGCCGCTGTTTTTTGTACTGTTATCCCTGTCTTAATTAAACTATCGTACCAGTTAGTTTAATCATAATTGAGCAAAAAGCTTTAGAAAATCGGGCTATCTTATGCCTGCCTCCGCCAGTTTCTCGTCCAGTTTCGCCCTTGGAATCTCTTCTGGCCTTAACTTAACCAGTCCAAGTTCCGAATAAGAATATAACAAGATATTAGGGGAGATAACTTTGTTACCAAATAAAAGAAAAAACTAAACAAGTCGCGCGTGCTTTTGGCGACTATGGAGCGGATCTCGTTAATTCTAAATCCGGAAAAAAAAACATTGTACAAACCAAACACTGGCGGTCACATGTTCGTATTCATCGCGTTACTATTCATGTGCATCGGCATATTTGTAGGCTCAGCGGCGGGACTCTACGCAGTCCTCGAACTGTGGTTCGGTCTTGGCATGACTTACGCGGAATGCTGCGTAATGACCGCAGTCTTATTCATAACAGCGGTAATATTAATGTTTAAGGATGCGCGTGAACTTGAGGTGGATTAAATGCAATATAAACGTCTGTATCCCGCTTGAACAAACTGAAGGATCAGAGTTTAACAGGTAAAGTATTTGATGCGTTAGGCGTTCGCTGTTTTTTTTGATTGCGTTAAGTTTTATTCACGCAAGCCTCGACCCGACGTTCGCGATCATCAACATGTGCGGAGTGTTACTCAACTAATGTTACCCGTTAGTTTAACGACTAACGAATTTCTTGCCACCAAAAGAATGCTTTTCGAATGAGATACACATTTCCTTCCCATGTTGAATTCCCCGTTGAGTTAACTTTCATGTAATCCTTAATAAACCAACGTTCCTGGGGGACAAAGTCTGACTTGGTTTGATATTTTATTTTTACAACTACATATCTCCCCTCGTCCTCTGTATTAAGAATCTCAAAATTTCCCCATGCACTATCGGCTTCCATGTAGTTCTTGCTCATGCCCGTGACATATTCTTGAGGCGTTAACTTCATGAAATAAAGGACAGCTAATACAACAATGACTATCACGGTTAGTACAAAAACAACGCTTCTTTTCATAAATCCTCTCCATAGTCGCTTTTCGCTCAATTTTACCGCTCAGGCGCAAGTATTTTATCCATAGTTCATTTACATTTTCACCTTTAAACATTGGAACTAAACTGCCAGTTAGCGCAACGAAAAATGGAGCAGCTGCCGTAGGCAAGCTGCTCCATTTTTCCTTCAACTAACAGTTAGTTCAAGAAATTTGATTAGGTCAATATTACATTAACAGAACCTTTCTAATAAAAAATTAAAGGAAAAGTAAATGTAACGAAAGCTGCCCAAAGTCCATAGACCGGCAAATACTTCGTAACGGCATTTTGGATAGTAGAAGGCCCGGTTTTGTTTTGTAGAAAATGCATATAGGAGATCATAATCCAAATTAGATTGGCCCAGATAAGTATGTTTACGCCTAAAACTGCAAGTCTGTTGGGCGTAATCCCATAAGAAGAAAGCCTGAACACTATGGCTGATAAAGCCACACTGTCAATGATAAGAGCAAGAACGATTAGAGCAAAATTTATATAATCAGAAATGTTCTTCTTCTCGTCTTTGCGGCTTTCGGTAATGGAAAATATGGTGACAGCCAATACACTAAGGAGTATTCCGTTGAAGGATAGAAGGAAATCGCGGTCCAAGAATGGATTTTTCCCGACCCAAATAACCGTTATTAGGTAGACCACCAATGTGACAAGTACAAGCGGACTAAAAATTTTGGCTATATAGGGTGCAAAATTTTTAGAAAGTTTAAGGTTCCTCGATACCAGGCATGTGGACACAATAGCGAGAGCTGCAGCACCAAATAATACGACATTTTTAAAATAAAATTGAGATATATCCATGCCGACAAATCTAAATAACTGCATGGTTAATGCTGTTAGCAGCATTCCGCTAATTGCCATGGTGGCGTAGAGTATGCAAAATTCCCCATTAAATTTAAGATAAGCTAATCTCGTGCTGCCTATTTTATATTCATTACCTGTAAATGCAAGCCCTAATACTACCCATAAGAAAATGGGAAGGTGAAGATAAGCCAGGATAATACTATCTTTATGCTCTAGTGGCAGCATATTAAGATAAAATCCGGAGATTAGAAATAACGACGCAAGGGTATAAATAACATTTTTTTTTGGGGTACTACTATATACAAAATAAGCTGCAATAAAGGGAAGTATACCAAAAACAAGGTTAATCGGAGCTATTGCTTGCTGTTCGGTAAAATGAAAAATTATTCTGGTGCTTATCCCGGCAAGAATCGCTAAAATGCCCATAAATAAGAAATTCTTTTGAAGCAAGGAAGCTTTTTCTGAATTTGCCGTCTCCTTGAAATGCAATCTTTCATACCAAATGGCAAGAACCTGCGAATCAGGATGATGTTCCCATGCGTATGAGAATGCTTTTTTAAAAGCTTCGGGTTCTTTTCTATACATTCTCTCCAGCTCATGGGGGTTAGCAATATTTTCAATAATCAGATTGTTAATGTCCATGTTATACCTCCTCTTTGTCACTTTTATATTCTAAAATGTCTCCAGGTTGGCATTCTAATGCTTTGCAAATTGCCTCTAAAGTTGAAAGCCTAATTGCTTTTGCCTTTCCATTTTTCAATATAGAAAGGTTAGCCATTGTTATTCCAACCCTCTCCGAAAGTTCTGTTACGCTCATTTTTCTTTTAGCCAACATCACATCAATATTGATTATAATCGCCATGTTATTCACCTCAGACCGTCAAATCATTTTCTGATTTTATATCAATAGCCTCTTTTAAAAGCTTTTGGAGAACAGCAGCAAAAACGGCGATCACCATGGAGGCAAAAATCAAGACCAATCCGATGACTATGATACCTGGGGCATCGTCTTTCTCCGCAATGAGATAGAAGAGTGGCATGCCTACCACAAACAAGCTGCTGATTGTGATTGCACAGTATTTTATATTCTTTAAAGCTCGTACAGATAATTCCGAGAATGCTTTGCTCTTGTCAATATAGCTTAAAAGTTTAAATGCTTGATACAGAGCTAAGTAAAAAGGTATCGGCGCTGCATACAAATCGATAAACACGAGATATTTCAAATAAGTCATATCTGGATACAATTCTGCCGCAAAATCCGCGATCTCTGGCACCAAAAATATGCACAAAGCAAGAACTGGGATTCCAATAAGAAAAACAGCTGCCTTTAAAAAGAGTGTTGTTCCTCGTTCCATAAAAAGCCCCTCACTTATCATTAAATTTAATTCGACTTTAACATAAGACTTATCGTTTTACAATAAAAAAATGCCGATACTGGATACATTGTTGTTGTTACAGGGAAATTCTTTTTCCAACCCAAAAAAGCATTCCTCATTACAAAGAAATGCTCTATAACATTAAATAAACAACCTTAGTCCGGTTGAATACCGTACCAAGGTTGCTTAAGGCTGCTTCTTTAATATTGTCTGCTTGTCTGGGGGAAGTTCAGTTATCGGAAGTCTGTTTATGTAACCTTCAACATCTATCCTAGTTTAGGCAATTTACTATTGTTTTTGTATCCTGAATCGTATGCGCTCTTGATAGCGTCAGCCAATTCGGGCGTATATTTCCGGATTGTCAGTCTTCCTCGCTCTAGGACCGCTTTAGCGTATTCATCAGAGTAATACAGAGCATCATCCGTTACATGTACTAAATTGTATTGTCGTTCCGGACCAACTTTACGGCTTTTTACTTTAGTATTCAAGATCATGGATGTCAATGCCCTAGATCTCCTGACTGCTATTATCTAAAACCTCGTAGCCGACAACTACTCTGCGTTCTAAACTTTCGGATAAAGTAAGTAATTTAAGTAATGTACAATCCGTTTTCGGTTTAAATTTTTCCTTTTAGTTTTGGAAGACGACTTTCCTGAAGTCACGCCTTTGGAGACTTTTCGCACTTTCGTTTTCTTAACATCGGAAGAAACTTCTTTATCACTATTTGTTGTAGTCTTAACCTTCTGCTTGTCAATTTTCCCAAGAGTTCTTGTTCCATTTCCTGCTTAATCTTTTGCATACCCTGCTTCATTTTCCGGGTTAAATCCTGCTCTAATTTCTTCTGCATTTCTAGGCTGCTTTCGGCCTTGGTTTTAATCGTGGTTTTTGTAGAGGTATTCCGGCTCTTGGTTTTCTTGGGGAGGCGTTTTGGCTTCGTGAGAGAATGAAGGGTTTTCTTTAACTCCTGCATCAAGGACTTTTTTACCTTTCGTTACCTCGTCATATTCGTCCTCCTTCTGGCGGATCCGAGGGAGTCACACAGATGTGTGTGCCGGAACAGTAATCTCTCGAATCATATATACCGCAGATTGTGTTGAAGTCTCGTTAGATTTTTCAGGTAACGGGGACCGATAGAGCTCAATAACCGATGCTTGCTATTTCCATCGTTCTTCTTTCTTATCTTCATTCTAGCATTCCCATCATTTGGTTTGAAATCGTCGCATTCACTAACTCTTCACGTGTTGGAGCATACTTTGCGGGTGGTGGCAGCTTCGCTGGTTGTACCATAAATAAATATATAATTTCCACATTGTTAACATAAATGTAAATTAATTACGCGAAATAGCGGAGATCCAAACATATCCAGATCTAATTACTTGAGCTGCTCGCTCAACCCGACGATGATGCCTTCGGGACCGCGGATGTAGGCGAGTCGATACGTGTCCCCGTATTGCACCACTTCGCCGACCAGTTCGGCGCCGTGGGCAAGCAGGCGCGCGACCACGTCATCGATGTCATCGACAGCGAGCATGATGCGGCGGATCCCGAGTTCGTTCACCGGAGCCTTCTCGGGCCCAGTTCTGATCGCATCCGGCTTGTGGAACTTGTCCAGCTCGATCCGTCCGTGGCCGTCCGGAGTGCGCATAAACGCGAGGGTAGCACGGACGTCCTGAAGGCCAATGAGACGATCTACGGAGGAGCCCTCGACGGTCGTTTCGCCCTCCAACTCGAATCCGAGTTGGAGAAAGAAGGCTTTAGCGGCTTCGAGGTCGTCAACGACGATGAGGACGTTGTCCATTCGTAGTAATTTATTTTTTGTCATAGTTTTATCTCCTTATGAATTAAAAGTCATAATCTCTATATAAAGCTTTCCTCAATTAAGTTTATGTCTAAGCGTCTCTGTCATAAAGTTGCGCATAACGACTTATTTACAAACTTCGTTGGTAATCTCCACCCTTTATCACTTCCTCATAAATATGGTAAATTCACCCATAAAGATAATACCGAATACACGTTCGCTTGTAAAGAAGATATTTAAATTATCACCACGCATAACTGCCCGTTAGCTTAATGAATACGTGATGAAAAGTGTTTGGGACTGATAATGAAAAGAGGGCTACCGAACTAATGATGTCGGTAGCCCTCTTCTTATTGAACTATCGTTTATCGTCTATCGTTAGTTGAATACTTATTACCTTCGTTATAACATTCAAAGGTAATCGTCAAACAGCCCCCACCAAGCTTTATTTTGTTGTTTAAATATGCGGCAAACCAGAGGTAGCGCCTGTGACCATTGAATGCGCGATTGGGTAGAAGCCCTTAAAGGTTGACAGTGGCAGAAGCTTTTACTCTCCTACTCTGATACCTTGCAACGGCCCAGTCAATAAAGAAGCCCGCAGCCAGAAAGATAAGAAACACATTCGGGTAACCATACCTGTTGAAGGCGACGAATGGAACATAGATCACTGTAAAATAGGCCAATGCAAGCAGTAAAAATAAATAGGGAATATTCTTTTGCCGGAGGGCTTGCATAAGCATAATCAGCAGCCCGGCTGCTCCAAGGAGTATAAATACGACATGATAGATGCCCGTGATCCATATATTTACACCAAAAACCGTTTTCCAATAGTAAGGAACCTCGTATAATCCAAATACTTTATCGACCGTATACCATTTCAAATATTTCAATGGCTGATGCTGGAAGCCGAAAATCACAATTTTTTGGGCCGTTTCCGCCAGAGCGGCGTCTGAGCCTACAAATAAGTTATCACTGCTGCCTTCGTATTCCGGATGGGCGTCGAAGAAGGCCTTTGAAGGCGCCCCGTAGTGGATAAGCGCACCTAATAGCATCGGATTGCCTGCTGACTGTGTGAATGGAATGAATTTATCAAACGTAATGTAATTCCGAACCCACCATGGAGATAGAAGAAGGATCATCGTTAGCGAAATAACTGCCGTATGCTTCACTATCGTTTTCCAGGATACCCTCTGCACAAGCCATAAAAAGAACCAGACAGCGGGAAAAAGCACCGTATGCGGCTTGAAATAACAAGCTAGTCCAACAAAAACGGCCGCAATAACGTAATATTTCGTTTGCTGGCTCCTTAAGGCGAGAAGGCTGAAGCAAATAAGCAATATGAAAAGGGTGCGGAACATCGTTTCCGATAAAATTGCGCCAGAGGAAAAATAATCGGGCAAATAAAGCACGGTTGCTATACTGGCAATAATAGCTGCTCTACTATTAAAAAGCTGATTTGCCACTATAAATATCAAATAGATCGAGAAGGCTTGAAGGGCTACCTGCAGGACTCGGAATGCTACAACCGCTCCATCTCCTTGTCCGAAGATGAGCATGAGACCAGCCAGCACGACCGGCATTCCCGGCATGATGAAAGTTGATGGCTCCTCGCCGCTGTTATAAGCAATCGTGTGCTTATTCAATAAAATCTTAGCGCTATTTACATACTTGACGTCGTCATTATTTAATTTCTCATAAGACCCAAGCAGAAAGTGATCGCCATACAACAGAACAGATGCGGTGCTAATCGAGAAAACGAGAATAATGATTACGAATAAAATGCTGCGAATAGGACGGGATACATGGTTAAGCTTAAACAAAATTCACACACCCTTCTATCTGTATCTACGATGGATATAGAATTGCCCTAACAACTAGAACGTGGCTTGTACAGCTCATTCTATAAATTGGAATATGTTAAAAACTTTTTCATAATTTCCACTCTTCATTAAAAACGAATAATGAAGTTTTTTTGTTGCGTTAACCTGCCAGTTAGAAAATACATGTATGCGCCCGAATGACACTACTCCTCGGTTGAATTTTCATTGGATACCCCTACTTTTTCCGTTTCGCATCTGCATGTCTGATATTTCGACGGATTAAGTTCCATTTTTGTTGCAAAATGGAACTTATATTCCTGCCAAAGAACTCAAAATGCAGGAACTCCACTTTATTCATTTGTTTTCATTTCCGTCATGTCACAAAATCAAAACGTCATTTGTCTTAATCAATGTAGTGCATTCGATTGGAAAGCCAAATATTAGATTAGGGGTAAGCGTCAAACAGCCCTCATCATAACCGCATGGTGGGAGCTGTTTGACGCTTACCTATATCCCTTGAAATACATCATACATTATCACGCTAACGTTTCCCGTTAGCGTAATGGCAGCGATTAACTTTCCGGCACTTTAATGATTTCCTTGCGAATCTCATTTGGCAAAATCAGAGAAATCGTTCCAGAAAAATCTGTCACGCTTCCACCCACGGTTCTTTTGTAACCTGTCTGGGCATACTTTCCATCAGCATCAATGCGGCCAGATTCCACAGTATAACTATCTCCGAAAGGAGCAGAGTAGTAATAGAGAAAGGGCCTGTTGATTTTTGGTGTCGGTCCTGTACGATCCTTGAGTTTATCCTCTAATAGCTTGTGAATGGAGTTGCCTTCTAACTCTTCCACATGTGCCTGCCAGGTCGCCACGAGAAAATCATCCTTATATTCGAACAATGTTACCGTTTCATTACCTTCGATAGTGAAAAACCGCAGCGCCTCTCCTTGAGGAAACAGAAATGCCGTGCTGTAATCTTCATACGGGTGCAGGGTTTGTAAAGGCAGAGGCACGTAATTGCGATCAACATATGCTGCTTTCATGGCAACTTGTCTGCTCGTTGACAAATCACCCGAGTAGAGCTTGGCTCGTTGATTCTGATCCAGCGGCGATTGGATGGAGACTGTATCATTTTCCCAAGCCACCTTGTAGCCATACTGCTCCGATATAAATCGCAGAGGCACATACACACGATTATTGACGATTTTGACCGAAATATCCAATGAAATTGTACCAGGCTGGTTCAGACCATCCTCGACCGAGGCTGTCTTATTGCCGACAGTCAGCGAAATCTTCTCCGACCACTTGCGAACGGTTGCGGTCTTTTTTTGTTGATTCCATTCTACTGAAGCACCAAGCGATTCAGAGACAGCGCGAAGTGGAATTAGCACCTTACGTCTCCGGCCGCGAAGGCAGAGGAACTAAACCCTATCACGCCAATTATGGCAATTATGCATAAAAGCTTTTTCACTATGCTCAACCTCCATCATAATAGCATTCTTCTTTCCATTTGTTAGACGCTAAAAGACATGAAGAAGTTACCTCTCCATTAAACTGCCTGTTAGCTTAATAAAATGAGCAGGCCACCGAAGCGCCTGCTCATCATGTATGTTATTCAACTATCGTACCCGTTAGCTTAATCGGGGAATTTATAGTTGTTCATTTATTTAACAAATCACAAATTTCCTCTAACTTTAGACCGCGTGATCCTTTAACTAAGATGACATCATTTTTTTTATTATTCGGTTACATTCAGATACAAGATCTTCTTTTGAGGTAAAATGCTTCACTACTCCTTCTAACTTTGAACCACTAAGTGTATCAGATATAATTCTGCTTAAATTACCAATAGTAGCGCGCCCCGATCTGACCTTGGCCGGTGGAAATTCTTCTCCATGTWCCCTGCCTAAAATTGCTGTACGTATAAAGGTCTGCATTTCTTGCCCATTTGATAAGAGATGGACGGTAGATTTGAACACTATTTAGGGCATTTACTCAAAACACATGGAAACAGTGTAGTTGTTTCTCGAGCATCTAGATTAAAGACGCAGAAAGACCGCCAATCTGGCGGTCTTTCTGCAAATATAAGAATTTATAAGTTTTGCACTTATAAAAATGGCTTATATTTCATCGCGAAACGAGCTTATGCCGCCTAAGGACGGCATAAGCTCGTTTACACTTGGCATCACGCCTTATTTTTGGCTTAAATCGTAATAGAATATTGGCCGTTCCCCGAGAAGGACCTTGTAGATGTCGTAGTTGGTCGTCATGACCTCTTTCAAGTATTCCTTATAAGGACGGTCGGCGACATTCACAAGGCCCGAGTTATAACGTTCTCCCCAAACGCCTTCCCAATATCTGCCCAGAGCAGCCTGGTCGACGTAATTGAACACATGAGCGCCCACAATGTTGTCTAGACTGGCCGCCGCCTCTAAATAATTCCGGTAACGCGTTCCCCTCTGGGACTGATTCTCGGCGGAATTCTCAAGAAGCGGATCCAAGCCTTGTTCCGTCGTGCCGAAACCGAATTCGCTAATCAGAATCGGTTTGCCGCCCGATTTCGCGTACACGTCCTTCAGAAGGTCGACATCCAGGTTATAGGTGTAATAGTTAATGCTGATAACATCCACGTATTTCCCTTCCACCTCCGCCATTATGCTTCGAAACTTCTCGTTATGGAACGGCGTCGTTAACCATCGGTCTCCGAGTAGAAGATGATTCGGATCATATTTGCGGTAGAGCCGCGAGACCGTTCCGTAGAACGTATCCAGATAATACCTGAAAAAAGCGTCCATATCGCGCCAGGCCGCCGACGTCTTGATCGGAAGCTCCGCTTCCTTCAAATCCTCAAAGGTTTTAAAGTTTGTCTGCCATTCGCTATTAAATTTGTCTATGTCTTGATATTTATCCTTCAGCCTTTTAACCAAACGTCCTTTGATCGCCGCTTCGCTTGCCTTCAGCTTCGGCACATGGGAATAAAACTTGTGGAAATCGTATTCGTTGTCGATGAAATACCCGATCAGCATCGGATCGTCCTTCGTCGGCTTGACGACCTGCGCAAACGACTTATCAAGCTTGGCCACCGCATCCGGCGCGAAAATGTCGAATAGCGAAATCCCGTCTATCTTCGCCCAGTTCATGCTGGCGAGCGGCAGCATCCGCACGTAAGGCAAGTTGTTCTCGCTGCCGTATTTGTCGGGCGAAAAGCCTCCTACGCTGTTAAATCCCCATTTTTTGATGCGCCCAGCCGCTTCCGAATAGACCGCATGCTCGGTTGGGACTTTTCCTGTTTTCAAATATTTGTTCGCCAAATAGTACGAAAAGTTATTGGAACCGTTATAAGCCGTTTTATATTCCCCAAGAATGGACGGAATCGATTCGAACAGCTCCTCCCGCCCCTTTACCATCGTAAAGGTTTCATTGGCCGTTAGTCCGTTCACGCCTAAGCTGAAGAAGAGATTGCCATCCGGCGTCGTCATCACTTTGCGGCTTCCCATCTGCTGAATGGCGAAAAAGCCCTTTTTTTGCAAGCCGTATTTGGCCGCGCTGCCTGCCAGACCGCCGAAACGGTCCCGGCCTGAAGGAGGCGTTAAACCGGCGTAATAGGAGGCGTCCGCCTCGGCATCCGCTTCCAGCTGCAGCTCGGTTGTCACCTTCCCGGGAAAATTAGCCGATATCATTTGACCGAATCGGTCCACTTGAATTTTATTGCTAGCGTTGAGCTTGGTTTTGCGAATGGGACTCGGTACCAGGCCGTCTTTCACGGCATAGGTTTCGAGCACGCTGTACCCCGTAAGCTGGAACTGCCCGGTGTAGAGCTGAAACGCAGGGGCGTTGTCCTTGCGGTAATAGATTCGGGCCCCTTGGGTCGCCGAAGAAAGCTCGACCTGAAGCGATTCGACGTTTCGGGTCGAGCTGACGTCGACGGAAGCGGTGCTTCGATTGATCGAAACCCTGGAAAGCTGCGGCGACCAGGATTTGGAAACTCCATGCAGCTCGATTTTCAAATAGCGCGTCCCTGCCGGCAGCGAAGAAGCTTCATAGGCGTACTGCTGCCAATCACCCGAAGGATTGCCGACCGGATAGGCTTTGATCGGTATTTCCTTATACGTTTTCCCGTCCGCCGAGGCGAACGTCTTGCTCTTTTCCAGCTCGACTCCGGTAAAAAAGTAGCTGTAAAAGAGCACGGAAGCGATATCGTATTCCGTATGGTAAACGATGCTTCCCGGCGCCGTCGACGTTCGCGCGATCCGTTTCGCGTCGCTGCCGAAGTTAGCGGGATGGTCCGTAGCGATGTACATATTCGTGCGGGTCGTCATCCGTTTGAAGCTTTCGAGCGGGTCGTAAAGGCCTACGGACGGCCCCGGAGGCGTTACGGCCCCAACCTCGTACTTGTATACGGAAACGCCGCTGACTTCCGTTTTGCCGGAAACGGGATGGTAAACCGCGCATGTCTTCAACTGAAGCCCTCCTAGTACCGGAATGGGCGAAGTATACGGTTTACGGGCGGACGATGTCCGGGGATCGCTGCCATCCGTCGTGTAGTAGATGGTCGCACCCGGTCTGGCGGCGCTCAGTATCGCCATGCTTCCGTACGGAACGCTTCCCTTAGGCAAGCCGGACGTAACGCCGTTCACCGGAATCGCGGCCGGTGACAGGCTGCCGGGAATCTCTTTCATCGACAGGTCGATTAAGGCGGCTGCTTCCTCGCGGGTCATCGCGTCCTGTGGCCGGTACGACCACGCGCCGGAATCCCGGGTAATGTCCGAACCGTACCAGCCGTGGGCAATAATGCCGCTGATTCCTTCCGCCGCCCAAGTATTCGGCTTATCGCTGAAATTCAGTGCGCCGCCCGGAGCGATACCCTGTTTTTTGGCATACCGCCATACCATAACCGAGGCTTCTTCGCGTTTGACCGGCTCATTCGGTGAAAAAGTCGTAGCGGAAGTGCCGTTAACGATGCCCGCCTGATAGGCGGCGCGTATATAGGCGGCTGCCCAGTGATCCCGGATATCCGGGAAGGGTACCGATCCTCCTTGGTCCTTCAGTTGAAAAGCGACGGAGACGAATTTGGCAAACTGGGCGCGGGTCAGCGTCTGTTTCGGACCGTAAATCCCTTCGGCGATTCCGTCCGCTATGCCAAGCGTCTTCAAATCGCGAATATAAGCGAAATAGGGGCTTGTATCCGGCACGTCTTTAAAATCCGCTGTCGCTGCGCTGACTCCCGTGCACGGCAATGATGCAAGGGCGATCATTGCGGCGACTGTAATCGATAATTTTCTCATCCAGGCTCCTTTCTTACTAAATTTACCCACCTCTATTATAAAAATCGGGCCTGTCCAAAGATATAAGGGGGTGCCTGTTAGCGTAACGAAGGGCTACCACGCGGCAGCCCTTCGATGTTTACTATCTATGCTATTTCTTCCAGCCGTGTCACTTAGAGGTACTCTATCCTCATTCCAGTAGCCATATTAATTCTGATGTCCCGAAGTCTTTCTCAGCTATTATAGGTAAGTTTCTTGCGTCGCCTAATTTTTCAATCCGCAATCCAAACGGTTTAAGCATTTCTTTCCAATCGTTTGAAGGCGGCGAATTTGAAGCAGCATGACTAAGATAACCAGTAATGATTTGTTTTAGTTGTTCATTATTTATTTGACTTTGGTCATATTCAATTCCAACCTTAAATATTTTCTCACTTGAGTCGGAAGCGAACGCCGTAGCAAAATAATAATCTCCCCTTTTCTGCGAAGCTTATTTATCTAACATTTCCAATACCTCTTTACTTACCTCTTCATAATGAATCCCTTTAATATCCCCAGATATGGCATCCATGTTGATGATAATACGATCAACGCCATCTTTGTCTTTGTGAATAGCATGAAACATAACGGTCCACATTCCATCGCTTAAAATGGCGTCTTCCGATTCGATGAACATATCCTCTTTTTCATGTTCGTCAAACCATTTCATCACTTCTATATTTTCTTTTGCGAAATCTTTTGCTTGATCCACGGTCATTATTTCAGGGTCTTTGTCCATCATCAATTCTAATGGTAATGACGAAAAGACTCTCTCATTGTCATGCATTTGGAAGGAAAAAGACACCTCATACATGCCGCTTAATGCACTCACAGTTCGTCCATTCGTTAAACTAACCTCGCGTTTAAATGTTATTTCTTTTTCAAATGTTTCGTTCGGTTCCATTTCCCTTAAATCATTGGGATCAAACATATCATCACAACCTACTTCTTTTTCATCACGGGTAATGAGGTGCGAATGGGCATCTTCCTTTAGCCGCAACGCCCATTATAAATAATTGTCTTCCCGCTGTTATTGGTAATCGATGCATCTACTTTAATGTTTTTGCCTACCTTTATATTAGCTTTTATTGCAAGCCCATTCTGGTTATAGTCGTAGGTAAGAGTCTCCTGCTCGCCATATGCTGATTGCCTATTCGCCCCGCATCCAGTAACAGTTAAAATAAAAAAAAGAATCAAAACGAATTTTTTCATTCCGACACCCCCTAATTATCAGAACGAACGTACAATCATGATAGTTGCACAAAACCGGCCATTAGTTGAGCGAAGGGCTGCCACGCGGCAGCCCTTTGCTACTGAACTATCGTACCCGTTAGCTCAACAGTATCTCGCTTTTCACATGTCAAAATCGCTTTTATATGGGTTTGCATATAAATCAATATCAAACTCCGCTTCTATGCTATTTGCGAATTCAATCTGTTTATTATCGAGGTGTAAAGCTGGCGTTTGACCATTTTCCATTATTATTACGATTGAGAAAAGGCAATCCAATCTATACCTCTCTCTTAACTGATTTATTATCGCTGTTTTATTTTTCAATGGTTCCAAAACTTGAGCCAGTTGTTCAGTAACATCATAGGATTCTTGATACCCTGAACTAAGTACCCAGGCTGTTTCTTTTCTGTAATGTACTGTGGTACTAATCATTTTGTCATTCTTCTGTCTGACAATAACATCACCTTTATTATACGATTCTGTTGGTTCTATGCTGAGAAATTTAGTAACTTCATTTATTGGAAATTCCTCTCCATAGAGACTGAAATACGCCATTACTTTGGTCTTGTCTATTTTCAACACCTCAATCACTTATGAAATCATCCTTGTCTCGATTGTACCACTAACTAATAAAGGCAGCCGATCGTTTGACCGGCAGCCTCGTACTGGTGATTGTTAAGCTATAATTACCCGTTATTTTAACGATCTATGCGTTAATCAGCGTCATTAGAATATTGTTCTTTTTCGATCTGAACCCAATTAATCAAACCATCCCTCGATGGATAAGTTTCTTCATATTTGCAATTATCCTCTAGCAGGCGACTTCCCTTGTTAGATAATTTTGCTGGTCTTAAAGAATAATTACTACCTACTCTTAACACTCTTTCTAAGTAATCTTGTTT
>NZ_JBFTPE010000033.1:0-46532 GCF_056398325.1 Paenibacillus sp. 01T443 | reverse complement strand
GATTTCCCAGTATGTAAGACCCCTTGAAGACGACGAGGTTGATAGGTTCGGGGTGGAAGCACAGCAATGTGTGTAGCTGACGAATACTAATCGGTCGAGGGCTTATCCTAAACACGTTTGCATGGACCCATACATCCAGCAGACAGCAGCTAAAAAGGTTTCAGCAAACCTAACTTTCGTATCCAGTTTTCAGGGCGCAAATGCTTCACAAGTGCCAAGAAACAACCCCACAGCCCGTGGGTTTTATTGTTTTCGCGGAGGCTTAGCTCAGCTGGGAGAGCATCTGCCTTACAAGCAGAGGGTCGGCGGTTCGATCCCGTCAGCCTCCACCATACTTTCAACCGAAGCCATTGTTCATTATGAACAATGTTTTTTTATTTTCAGCGACAATTATTTATACTTAGGTTATGAATTCCGAGCCTTAATTTTATAATCGCATACAAAAGGGCTGTTCCGTTCATCCAGTGTAATGGATAATAGGACAGCCCTGTTTGCTCAGTGAACTCACTCGTGTACAGCGTTCCGCTGATCCTCTCCTCAAGCCTGTCAACGTGTTCGTCGTAAATGTCATCATTTTGTCTTTACCGCCGAGCAAGTAATTGAATTTTCCACTGTCAGCCTCGAACATTTTGATCGACCCAACCGCCTTCAGCAAGCTCTCCTTCCGTAAGCGATGGATGATAAACAGCCTTATGGTCATTGTCCAAAATAATGGCGTCCCCAGCTTCATTGATTTGAACGGCATCAGCCAGTCCGGTCAACTCTTCAATGTTCACCTCTGATCGAATAACTCCGCTTCCATCTGATACCGCTTTCGAAATACCGATGACGAATTCACCGGTTACAGCAGATACATAAGGTGCCGACACGATCGTACCTGAGTTTTCCATGGCAGAGAGATACCATTCCTGTGTGAGGTGGTTTCCTTCCTGTGCCCAAGGCGTTCCTTTCACATTACGGTAATAGCCCGATTTTCCGCCGAATTCCAAGTTGGAAATCATCGGGTGCGTACGGTAAAACGGATCTAATATTTTGCTTTGCAGCGTTTGCGATGTGCCCGTGCATACGGTTTCATTAATGAGCGAAGCTAAGTAGTCGGTATTGGCAGATTCAGCGGTGGTGTATTGCGTAATGACCGAGCTCAGGAGCTGCACGTTTTGTTCCGCCCCGTTGATCACCTGCTTGGACACCTCTTTTTTGGATGTCTGGTAGGAGAGCGTACTAATAAGGAAGGCCGGTCCCAATAGAATAATCGCAAAGGTGATTACTAGCTTACTTCGGGGCGAGAGCTGCCCCTTGAATCGCTTCTTGTTAGCATTGTTGCTGCGCTGATTGACTTTGTTTGACATAGATCCCCCTTAGTTCTTTACGATGTTAATATAATCATTAATAAATTTATCAATTGACAGCAGTAGCGGTCAGTTGATAAAATTCACTTTAACATGAATTAATGAATAAATATATAAACGATTCAATGTTTTAAGAAAAGCTTTTAACAACTCGTGGAGGAAATGATATGAAGCATCCGAGAAAACCGCCTGAGCAGCGACTGTTTGATCCGAGAACCTTTGAGGATGAGACGACTTGGAAAACGTTGAATACGCATGATCCTGGCATATTCAAAGACGAGGACTGTTACTACTCGTTTTCTACAGACGCGATGTATCGGGAAGAGGAAAGGCCGCCTTTTCGCGGAGGCGTACAAGTTAGACGATCTAAGGATTTGATTGATTGGGAATGGGTGGGCCATGCGTTTGACGGCGTGCCGGAGCAAGCAAAGGAATGGACCGGGGCCGATGGGCTTTGGGCACCTGATGTTATTAAGATTAACGATACCTACTTGCTTTATTATTGCGCTTCTCGGTTTGGAACACGACAATCCTTTATCGGCGTCGCTTCGGCGTTAAGTCCAGAAGGCCCGTGGACAGACTTAGGAGAGGTCATAAAGACAGCAGAAGGTGATGATCTCGAGGTTAACGCGATTGATCCTAATGTGCTATTTGATAAAGATGGACGTTTGTGGATGGCCTATGGCTCTTTTTTCGGGGGCATTTACATCCTAGAGCTTGATCAGCAGACAGGAAAGCCGCTCGTCGGCGGAACGGGAACGTTATTAGCCCGCCGCGATCGAAACGTAAGGGACGGCGCAATAGAGGGCCCTTATATCGTTTATCATCCGCAATTTGATTATTACTATCTATTTGTCTCATATGATTCGCTCTTTACTAACTACAATGTGCGAGTGGCACGATCTCGTACGATAACCGGCCCTTATACCGATTATTTGGGTATGTCGATGACGGATACGCAGCATGCTGAACCGTCTCGAATCGGCATGAAATTGATGGGAGGCTATCGCTTCAGTTCCGGCGCAGGCTGGCTGGCTCCAGGCCATAACTCTGTTCTTCAGGACGATGGCGTTTACTATATGGTGCATCATGCCCGTGAGGAGATGAAAAAAAGCTGCTTCCATCTGCATGTACGCGAAATAAGTTGGACGGAGGATGGCTGGCCGCTTGTATCTCCAGAGAGATATGCGGGAGAGCCGCTCCGTATCGTTTCCCCATCGGAGATCCCTGGGGATTGGGAGTGGATCGTACATGATCCGGATGCAGATTCAATAGTGGATGCCATCCCGCTTTCGCTTTTCCTAGACGGAAGCATAAGCGGACCAAGTGAAGGGCAATCATGGCGCATCGCCGATCAAGAAATGATGGAGCTTCGGCTTTCCGATCATCGGTTTGGCGGCGGGGAATCAGGAAAACTTTCTTCCTGCAGAGGATCAATCCGACCTGCATGGGATTGGGAGAATGATAGAGCAGCACTCGTATTCACCGGATTAACGGAAAATGGAATTGCATTATGGGGCAAGCAAATCAGAAATTTAGAAGCATAATAAGTCAATCATAAAGGGGTTTTATCACATGATAAGCAAACAAGTAGCGACAACGCAGCAATTCTCGAATCCGGTTATTCCGCAGCGGGCAGACCCTTGGGTCTACAAGCACACAGACGGCTATTATTATTTTACAGCCTCCGTGCCTGAGTATGACCGCCTTGAAGTAAGAAGAGCAAAGACAATTGGAGAGCTCGGCTCGGCGGAGCCGGTCGTTGTCTGGAGAAAATACGATACGGGTCCAATGAGCGCAAACATTTGGGCGCCGGAGATTCATATTGTCGGAGGCAAATGGTATATCTATTTTGCAGCGGCAAGAACGACCGAAACGGTAGATGGATTATTTGATCATCGGATGTTCGTCCTTGAGAATGAATCTGCTAACCCGCTTGAGGGTAATTGGATGGAAAAAGGGCAAATTATAGCAAACTGGGAGTCGTTCTCGCTTGATGCTACGTCATTCGAGCATAAAGGTGTTCAGTATCTGGTATGGGCGCAGCAGGACCCTGCTATAACTGGCAATTCGAATTTATATATCGCGCAAATGAGCAACCCATGGACCATAAGCGGTAAGCAGGTTATGATTGCAACCCCTGAATATGATTGGGAGAAGATAGGTTTCCTCGTTAACGAGGGTGCTGCCGTGTTGAAACGAAACGGGAAAATTTTCATTAGCTTCTCGGCGAGCGCTACGGACCATAATTACTGCATGGGCCTGCTTACAGCTGATGAAACAAGCGATTTGCTGGATCCGGCATCTTGGACCAAAACAGCGGAGCCCGTATTCCAAACCAATGAAACAACGGGACAGTATGGACCTGGCCATAACAGCTTTACGGTAAGCCCGGACGGAGAACAAGATATTATTGTGTATCATGCCCGTAATTACAAAGAAATTGAGGGAGATCCTCTTTATGATCCGAATCGTCATACTCGTGCGCAGGTATTTGGCTGGCATGCTGACGGTACGCCGGATTTCGGTATCCCTGTTGCAGACGCAGCGGAGGCTGTTGAATAGAAAGTTAATAGTTCGTGGTTATGTTAATGACATCTGGTTTATTCAGTGAATAATCAATTATTTGATGTAAAGAGAGCAGAAAAGCTGTTTTACGCTGTAAAACCAGATGTGGATAACGTTTTCAAATATCCATTCGACATGTATTGACAATGAAAGCGCTTTGCACTATTATGAGTTTAACAAAAGTATTAATTATTTAACAAATATGCTTACTTGATATATTTGCTGCTAATTAATGACTCTTGTGAACGCAGTACGTAGTACATTTAGGAGGGGTTCAAGTTGGCAAAGAAAAAGAGTTTATTCTCAGTGTTCGCAGTCATGATGTCATTAGTCGTAGTATTATCCGCATGCGGTGGCAAAGACAACGCAGGCAATTCTGGTAACACAGGCAGCACAGGCGAAAAAACAGAATCCAAACAAATTTCATTCATGTTTAGAGGCGGACCTGAAGAGCAAAAGGCTTATGAGGCAACCGTTAAGAAATTCGAAGCCGACAACCCTGGCGTTAAAGTTAAAATCATTACAACAACAGGCGATCAATACGCAACAAAATTGAAAGCTGCTATTACAGGAAAAAGCGTTCCAGACGTATTTTATTTTGACCCGGGCGATCTGAGAGCGTATGCAAACGGCGGCGTACTTAAAGATATCACAGAATACGTGTCTGATGTAAAATTCGATAACATCTGGAAATACGGTGTTGATAGCTACCGTTACGACGGTGAAACCGTAGGCCAAGGCAGCATTTACGGCTTGCCGAAAGACGTAGGTCCTTTCGCACTTGGTTACAACAAAGCAATGTTTGAGGCTGCTGGCATTCCGTTGCCGGATAAAGACAAGCCTTACACATGGGATGAATTCATCAAAGTTAACCAACAGCTGACGAAAGACAATAATGGTGACGGTAAAATCGACCAATACGGTACAGGCTTTAACGTAAACTGGGCATTGCAAGCTTTCGTATGGAGCAACGGTGCTGACTGGCTTGATGAAACAAACACAAAAGTAACCATCGACGATCCTAAGTTTGCTGAAGCATTGCAATACTTCGCTGACATGCAAAATGTTTACAAAATTACTCCTTCTATTGAAGATGCGGCAACACTTGATACTTACCAACGCTGGATGAAAGGCGAGCTTGCATTCTTCCCTGTAGGCCCTTGGGATCTAGCGACTTACGAAACATTGCCTTTCGATTATGATCTGATTCCTTACCCTGCTGGTTCTACAGGCAAATCGGCTACTTTCGTTGGATCGCTCGGAATCGGCGTATCTAACACTTCGAAGAGCCCTGAGCTTGCAGCTAAGCTGGTGACTTACTTGACAGCGTCGCCAGAAGGTCAACAACAACTGGTTGATGCAAAGGTTCAAATTCCTAACCTGATCGACATGGCTGAAACTTGGGCTGCTAATTCGGAAACGAAACCAGCGAACAAGAAAGAATTCCTTGATATCGTTCAAGATTACGGTAAACCAATGCCTAACACATTGACTTACAATGCAGAATGGTACCAATTGTTCTTCACAGACGTTCAGCCGGTGCTTGACGGTAAAGTTACGGCAGCGGATTACGTGAAATCGCAACAGCCAAAAATGCAAAGCTTGCTTGATAAAGCGATCGAACAAGAAGCCAAATCAAAGAAATAATAAAAGCTAATCATTTTTAACCCGCAAGAAGTGATGTTAGTTCTCTCGTAGAGCTAGCATCACTCTTATGCCGGGTGAATCAGGGGTGGAAGATGAAAACCAAGTCGAATCTCTATCGCAAAGAAAGCTATTACGGGTATTTATTTGTACTTGCTCCCGTACTTGGATTTCTCTTGTTTACGTTGTATCCGCTTTTATACTCATTTTATGGTTCCTTCACTGATTGGGACGGCCTTGGCCGCATGGATTTTATCGGTTTTGCTAACTTCAAAGAAATATTTATGGATGAACAATTTCATAAAGCCAGCTTCAATACGCTATTCATGATGATCGGTATACCAATTGAGATTGTATTAGCTCTGCTGCTTGCTCTAGGCTTGAACCGGAAAATGTTAGGTACAACAACGTTTCGCGTCGTTTACTACATCCCGGTTATATCCTCGCTAGCGGCGATTTCGATTTTGTGGCAATGGGCTTATAACGGCGACTATGGTTTAGTGAACCAGTTTCTTGCTCTATTTGGTATTGAGGGCCCTAACTGGTTAACTGATAAATATACGGTGAAACCGGCACTCATTATAATGATGGTATGGAAAAACCTTGGTTACTCGATGCTTCTTTATTTGGCAGCGCTGCAAAGCGTTCCGAAAGACTATTATGAAGCCGCGCAGCTTGACGGTGCAAATGCCTTTCAAATCTTCAAGCACATCACGTTCCCAATGGTTAAACCAGTTACATTCTTCATTGTCGTAACAAAGGTGATCGGCGGTGCGCAAATTTTCACGGAAATCAACATTATGACATCAACAGGCGGTCCGGAGTACAGCTCTGCCTCTGTCGTATTCTATGTTTGGCAAAAAGCGTTCGGTAACCTGCAAATGGGTTATGCCTCCGCAATGGCGATGCTGCTTGGTATATTCATCTTCGTTATCACGCTCGTTCAATTTAAGATGAATGAAAAGTCGTCGAAGGACCTGGAATAACGACAACAGAGGGAAGGAGTGAGCCTGACTATGCTATCGGCCAAAAAATTCAAACTATCAGATGTATTGATCTTTATCCTAATCAGTATCGGCGCTGTATTCATGATTGCTCCGCTTGCTTGGACGGTTTCCACATCGTTTAAAACGAAGGCGGAAGTATTCGCTTTGCCGCCCGTTTGGATACCTGAGAAATTTGACTTCATTAAATACGTGGAAATTTGGGAAAAAGGACCTTTGCTCAGCGGTATTCAGAACAGCTTGCTGATTACGTTATGCGTGACGATTATCGGCACGTTTACCTCAAGCCTAGCTGCTTACTCGTTTGCTAAGCTTCGTTTCAATCACAAAAACAAAATTTTCATGCTTTTGCTATCCTCCTTAATGATTCCATACCCGGCCATCATGATTCCTCAGTTTATCATGTTCTCTGAGTTTGGCTGGGTAGACACGTTAAAGCCGCTGATCGTACCGGGCTTGTTCGGAAATATTATGATGATCTTCTTCCTGCGCCAATATTTAACCAGCGTGCCTGGGGCTATTATTGAAGCGGCGAAAATCGACGGTGCCTCTTACTTCGGCATTTTCACAAAGATCGTCTTTCCGTTAATTCGTCCAGCGGTCGCCGCTCAGGTCATCCTTTGGTTCATGGGAATCTGGAACGATTATTTGGCACCGATTATTTATTTGAACTCGCCGGAGAAGCAAACGCTCCAACTCGTTATCGCAAACTTTAATGCGACCTATGCGATTCAAACTGATTATCCGTTAATTATGGCTGCATCCTTCGTGGCATTGCTGCCAATGCTTATCATCTTCCTAGTATTCCAAAAGCAAATTATCGAGTCTGTCGCTATTTCAGGCGTGAAGGGCTAGCAGAGAGGGCTAATGCGCATATGAGACCGACTAGATCCGGCTTACAAAAATTCGCAGCGATAAGTCTAGTGACAGCCGTTCTCCTCGCCGGCTGCTCGAAGCAGGAAACGGCGGTGAAAGAACCTTCTGCGCCGCCGGCTTATCCGATGTATGATACGGCCAATATCCATAACGAGAAAAACTGGAATATTAGCAACGTGCATGACCCTTCCATTTTGAAGGACGGGGACACTTATTATATCTATTCCACGGACGTAAAGGTCGGAGGAAGCAGCACGCCGGGTATTATGGTGCGCAAATCGAAGGATTTGATCAGCTGGGAATGGGTAGGCTATGCGTTTGACGGCATTCCAGCAGAAGCGAAGGAATGGACTGGCGCAACGAATCTATGGGCTCCCGAGATTGAGAAGCTCGGCGATACCTATTATTTGTATTATTCGGCATCTACGTTCGGCTCAAATACCTCCTATATCGGCGTAGCGACAAGCCCATCTCCTGAAGGTCCTTGGACCGATCAGGGCGAGGTTGTCAAAACCTCCGGAGCAGACGAGCCAAATGCCATCGATCMTAATATTGTGACGGATGCGGATGGCAAGCCTTGGTTCGTGTTCGGTTCATTCTTCGGCGGGATTTATGTATCGCTGCTGGATGAGAAGACAGGCAAGCTGGCGGAATCCGGCTACGGCACGAAAATTGCCAAGCGCAGTCAGGCCATGGAACAAGGCGCGGTTGAAGGCCCTTACGTGGTCTATAATCCGGAGCAAAAGAAATACTACTTATTCGTTTCCTATGACTCCTTATCCTCGGATTACAATGTACGCGTTGGGCGGTCAGATTCCATTACCGGTCCTTACTTGGATGCAAACGGCCGCGATATGCTTGATGACAAGTACGAGGCCCAGTTTGAGATTGGGAACAAGCTGATCGGCGGGTACCGTTTTTCAGAGGGAGAGGGCTGGATGTCTCCAGGTCATAATTCCGTCCTGCAGGATGGGAACGACTACTATTTGGTTCATCATGCAAGACCGGAGCAGGATTCCAACTGGATGTATCTCCATGTAAGGAAAATGCTATGGACACAAGATGGCTGGCCTGTCGTTTCTCCTGAAAGATATGATGGCGAAACCGTGCAGAAGATTCCGAAGGGAAGCATCGCGGGCGAATGGGAACAAATCGTTCACGAGAAGCTGATCGACGGCCAAGTTGACTCGGAGCCGTTAACGCTGCTGAAGAACGGAAAGATCGGAAGCGGCGAGGAAAAAGATTATTGGGAGTTTGACGGCGACCATACGATAACCTTGTTTTGGCATGATGCCGATGGATCCGTTATCGCAAAGGAAACGGCACTTCTGCTGCCTGCATGGGACTGGGAGCTCAATAAGCCTACGCTTGTCTTCACGGGTTTGAACGAGCAGGGCACTGCGGTGTGGGGAAAACAAATCTCGCGCGGCGCGAAGAAGTAATAACATAGGAACAAGCCTCGGTACTCTCTTACCGAGGCTTGTTCGTTTTATGATTAAGGGCTTAAATAATTAACGAGAAAAGCGACTTGATCCTTTTCATTCGTTTGCAGTTGGTTGTGATTGACCAGCAGCTCTGAAGCAGCGAGCAGCGCGTTGATATCCGCTATTTTAAATTTAATCTTGCTTGCGGCAGCAGCCTCGCTCTTTCCGTCAAAGCCGCCCTTCACCTTATCGAATGAAGCGTTGAAGTCTTGCAATTGCTTAGATGAAGGAGCATCCGCCGCAATGTTTTTCAGAAGGGTCCCCGCGCCCGGGGAGTCGACCCATTCGCCTGCCAAACTCGTAAGCGTAACGTCCTTTTTATTCAATATATATTTTAAATGGTCCAGAGCGGCCGCTTTTTCTAAGCTATCATCCAATTGGTCAACATTTGCAATCATTTTTCGAATATTAGCCTCATTAAATTTAAAGCTGCTTGGTTTCATAGCAGGGGCATTTCCTTTGTAATTCACGCTGGATAGCGTGTTGACCAAGCTTTCGTATTCTTTAAGAAAAGCGGAGATAACAGCTGGCTTGTCCGTCATTTTGTTCGCGAAAAACGTATCGGCATACGCTTTCTTGTTCAAGATGTCAGCAGTCATGCTTATGCCGGAATCAGTACCTTTAGGCGTACAAACCGGTAAATCGGTATGGTCTCTTTCTAATAATAGCTTTGTATAGAACGTTAAGCCCTTTTGTAAAACAGCATATCGTTTATCGATCTCATCACCCAGCTTTTGCACCGTAGAGATACGTTTGTAGTTCGGCAAAGGCCCTTCCTTCGACTTCTCCCATGCAGCCTGTTCTTCAAAATCATCATCATGCTCCGAGAGAGCGGCTGCCCGTTCATCTGCGGCATCTCCAGCCCAAAACTCCATTCGTCCCGCTGCATTATTGTCTTTGTCATCAATATAAATGACATTCAGGCCGAGCAGCGCCATGCCTTCCAAGCTTCCGCTCCGCATACCGATGGATACTGCGCTGTTTTCTTGATGCAGCAGCTGGAACAAATAGCGCTGCGCGTTGCGGTCGCGGAGAGAAGGCGCGTACTCCTCACCGGAGTTTTGCGGCTTCCAGAACTCGCCGAGATAAACGACTTCGTTTCGGGCACCCAGCTCTTCTTTGGATATGACCTCGTCACCGACAAAAACGAGCTGACGGTCGGGAAAGGATGCCTTCAGCTTAGCGGCTAGCTGCATAACCATGAGCTGGTGCGAGTCCAGCTCTTTATGCGCGCCGCCTTTCTGTCCGCTGTTGCGTCCCCATAGAATGAGGCATTTTTTGTTGTTCAATATAGGGTCAAGCTTTACTCTTTTGTATTCCTCGATTTTCAGCTTTAACGCTTGATCCCCCTCGGAGCCTCCTAGTTGAATTTGTTCCCGCAGCACCTTTGTTTTCTCGGGATCATACAAGGCGTCTCCAATCACTCTCGTTGCCTCATAGGTTTCTTTGTTCCATGGTTTTACAACGCCAGGCGTATGCTCGTTATAGACGGTTGAATAACGGTCCGAGGTGCCCTGGTATTCGCGGTTTTCGTCGGTGGAGCTGAATGCGATCCCCCCGGCTTTTTGCGCTGCATCAAAGTATTCAGGGAGCTGCTGACGGTTCTTTAGAAATGAAGGTCCCTGAATCCGTTTGTTTTTCTCTGTCTGGGTAGGAGGGTCCTTTAGAAAGTTTTCGGCTTTTTCCGGGTGTGAGGGAGCTTTTCTCTGGTCTCCCGTGAGCACCTTGACCGTGAGGCTGGGATCGACTAACGGAACCATCGCGAGTCCGGTAGCATCGCCTGTCATATACTCGGCCGTACCGATACTGCGCCAATTGTAATGTTTGTTCAAATGATATTTAATGGCATCCTTGGCAAGCTTATTGAAGCCCCTGCCGTCATTGCTGTAGGTGAACGATTTGCCATCCTTATGCCAATCCTCCAAGAAGCTGTTCAGCTTGGAGAAGCTGAAGCCGAGCAGCAGCTCCTGCTCCAATTGCTCCTTTACATGTGGAGGCTTCTCCTTCATCACCTCATCCATCACTTCGGAAGGAGAGACAAAGTAGAGCATTTTAGATTTGCAGTATTCCAAAATATCATCGCTGCCTGCATTATCCTCTATCGCAATTTTTCTTTGAATGACGCTTTGCGATGACATAAGCTGGGCAACTGCGCGGTTGCCCATATTTTTTTGTAAGTGTAAGAGGTTTGCAGAGGATACGCCTGCCGCCGAATGCTCGCTGGCAGCGGATGTATGCTGCTCCTGAGAGGGCTGCTCTTGCTTCTGCTTGGTCTTATTCGCCGTTTGAGAAGTATTTTCATGAGAATGAAATGCCATGCTATTATTCACTTCCTTAATTTTCATAATCCCACTTTTATTATAGCTTTGAGCGGTGTAGAAGAATAGTTGCGCTTTCATTTGAAGACGTTAGAAAAAGCCTTAGCATACCATTGAAAATAGTTTAGAACTAAAATATAATAGTTAAGCTGTAAAGTAATTTCAAAGGGTGTGGGAGAATCAAATGAATCAAGCAGAAGTTCAAAAGGTGCGTTTCTGGCCTATAATGGTTGCTATTTTTATCGGATCGTTTTTATGCGTATTGGCGTCAGCTACGATTAACTTGGCGCTCGAAATTTTGACAGATCATTTTGATACAACGCTGAGCTCGGTGCAGTGGACATTAACCGGCTTTATGCTTGCGATGGGGACAACAGCACCTGTAGCCGGTTACTTAGGCGAGAGGTTCAGCTACAGACGTCTTTATCTGTTTTCATTGATAGGCTTCACGCTGGCATCGATATTGTGCGCAACAGCATGGAGCGAAGGCTCGCTCATTTTGTTCCGTGTACTGCAAGGCGCATTCAGCGGTTTGATCATTCCGGCAACGATGTCTATTATTTATCAAATCATTCCAAGAGAGCGGCAGGCGATGGCTGTTGCCTTCTGGGGCTTGTCCGCCATGCTGGCACCCGCTTTTGGACCTACCATCAGCGGCTGGATACTGGAAAACATGAATTGGCAGTGGCTGTTCCTTATGAACATCCCAATCGGACTGATTGCAATAGGATTCGTGTATGCCTACATTCCTTATTATCGGATGAATATCCCAAAAAGCTTCGATGGACTCGGATTCTTGACGGTAATTATAAGCAGCTCATCCTTGCTTCTTGCGCTTGGCCAAGGCCATAACTGGGGCTGGGGATCTTGGAAGATCGTTTCCTTGTTCGTCATCGGAGTGATTGCTTTGCTTCTATTCATATGGCGCGAGCTTACAACAGAAACGCCTTTGCTTAACCTGAAAGTGTTTAAGAACAAACGCTTTACCTTGAATGCGGTTATTTCAAATATTATTACGATCAGCTTATATTCAGGCACTTTGCTGACGCCGATATTCCTTCAAAGAATACAGCATGTTTCGGCAATAGATACTGGGATGATTTTGCTGCCAGCTTCACTGGCCATGGCGCTGCTCATGCCCGTTGTAGGAAAGCTTTACGGCATTATCGGACCGCGCTGGCTCATGTCCGGCGGAATCGTCCTGCTCACGATCGGTACGCTGGCATTAAGCTGGTTAAGCGTCGATGTTTCACATTCTTACGTTATATGGTGGATGATCGTTCGTAATATCGGGATCGCGTTTGTCGTTATGCCTTCAAGCAATGCGGCGATGGAACAAATTCCAGCAGAGCTTTCGGGGCATGCTTCCGCCATCACGAACTGGACGAGGAACGTATTCGGCTCTTTCGCCATCGCGATCTTCACCACGATGCTCGCATCGCGATCGGTAACACACGCGACGAACTTAATGAAAGCCGGTGATACCAGTGAGCTTCACATTGGAATCATGTCATTTACGATGAGCGTAAATGATGTATACGTCGTTGCTACCTTGGTTGCAGTCGTTGCGCTTCCGCTCAGCTTATTCATCGGTAAGACGAAGCGGGAAGAAGAATCGAAACCAAAGGCCGGGAAAGAAAAAACGGCTGTTAAACCCGTAACAGCCACCGTTTCGGGCAAATAATACAGCATACGCCGCAAGAGCTTGTTAAAAGCTGTTGCGGCGTATTTTTTTTGAAATATAAGAAAGTATAAATTTCAACCTTATACTATGCTTATATTTTACTGCGAAACGAGCTTTTGCCGCTAAGGATGACATCAGCCGTTTACGCTTGAATAAATGTTCTTTATTAAGAACTAACTAGGTGTTATATTAGACATATTAACTGCTAACGATCGTGATGAATGAATTTTTTTATCTAATTTGTTCTTTTTGAAGAATGATTAACGTTGTTAAAGGCTTGTACCGTTTATTTTACAAATGCGGGGGTTAAGGTAGATGAAGAATAAGAATAAGAGCACCTGGAATAGGAATACGATTCCGTATTTTCTTCAAAAAAGAGCAAGCGAAAGCACGCATGATGTGGCTTACAGCTTTCCGGCTCTCGATCAGCACTATACGTGGCAGAGGGTTTGGGAAGAGTCGCGGCTGTTCGCTAAAGGTCTCCTGCAGCTTGGCATTAAGAAAGGAGATTCCATCGCGGTGCTCATGCCGGGCAGAGCGGAAATGGTTATATCGATATTTGCAGCTGCCTGCGTCGGTGCGATTATTGTGCCGATTAATACTTATTCTAAGAAACAGGAGCTTCAGCATTATTTGAAGGACTCCCGGCCGGTCGCCATGATTATGGGGAGCGAGGTGCAGCATAACCATTTTCCAACGATGATGCAGGAAATCATTTTGGATTGCAGCAAGGAAGGCGCAGACGGCGACTGGATGCCGGAGCATATTTTTGTGCTGGACGAAGAGGGCAGGGGAGCCGAGCTTTTCCAGACCTACTCGGAATTGCGAGTGCTTGGATCCGCTGTGGAGGAACCCGTTTTCGAAGCTGCATGTGAAGCGAATTGTCCCAAAGACCCGCTCATTCTGCTCTATACCTCAGGTACGCTGGGACTTCCGAAGGGCGTTATGCGCTCCACGGCTTCGTTCTTGCTATCGTCTAATTTGGTTGATAAGCCAGGGAAAAGCAGCTCTTTACTTATGATGCTAAGCGATAAAATTACGCGGTATTTTTCGGTTATGAATCTGCTGCCCTTATACCACCTTGGAGGGTTTGCTACGCTGTTTACAAGCTTGAAGGCCTGTAACATTCGAATTGTCATGCTTAGCCATTTCAATCCCCTAAACGCTTTATCAGCTATCGAAAAGGAAAAGTGCAGAGTGCTTATCGGAACGCCTTATATGATTCAGCAGATGATGCTGTCCCCAAAAAGAAATGAATATAATTTGAAATCATTGCTTGGCGTTGCGTTTACTTCTGCGGCGGTGAACAATTCGATTTTGCAAAAAATCATGAAAAGTTTGAACCTTTATTTCTTTATGGTCAGCTACGGCTCTTCGGAAGCGGGCTCTGTCGCCAATGGAACCTGCTTTATTAATCGCAAGAACAGCTTGCTGTTACTATTGCTGTACAAGCTGCTTAGTCATACGAATCTATTAAGCGGATTAATTCATTACAAGGAATTTGAGAAAGGCGCCTACAGCATTGGGGGAAAGGTCGATAAGGTTGTAGAGGTGCGGATATTACATCCCGAGACGGGACAAGCGCTGGCTCCTCATGAGCATGGCGAAATTGCGATTCGAAGCCATCGAGTGATGCGTTATACCAATGAGATCTATGACAAAACGTCAGTCACGGCTGATGGCTGGTACAAATCCGGAGACCTCGGCTTTCTGGACGATCGAAGCCATTTAACGATTACGGGGCGGCTGCACCGAATGATTAGCCGCGGCGGCGAGAAGATTTCTCCAGTGGAAATTGAAAATGTGCTGCTAAGGCATAAGGATGTGGACGAGGCTCTCGTGATTGGGGTTCCGGATGAGCTTTACGGAGAGCAGGTTTGCGCCTGTATTGTCACCAAGCAAGGATCAAGCATAACCTCCGAAAAGCTAAAAAATGATTTAGCGCCGTATTTGTCGGCCTTTAAGCTGCCGCGTCACATTGTATTCCTGCCCATGTTCCCGCTTTCGCCGACAGGCAAAATATCCATTGCGGAAATCAAGTCGATGGTATTGAACGGGACGGGAGAGCTGAGGAAAAATGCGTAAATATTATCCCGGTATTACTATTTTTAAGCTGGCGGGCTCTTTGCTTGTTCTCGTTGCTCACCTTATGCTCATCAAATACATGGCGCTTATGCCGGGACAGTCGGTTATTCAGTTTACTTCCTTGGCGACCAGGGTAGTCGTACCTTGCTTTTATGTCGTATCGGGTTTTCTTGCCTATAAAAGCTGGAGCCATGCGGCTGACCCGAGACTGTATATGCAAAAATATTTCAAACGTATCGCGATCATCTATTGTTTTTTTTGCGTCATTTTTATTGCGCAAAGCATCGTGCCGAAGCTGATCAGCGCGGGTCTGACAGCCGGCAATCTCGTTTTGCAAGCTAAGATATTGTTTATGGCAATTGTCCTGAATGGTCCCTTTATTCAATTTTGGTTCATTCCTCCGCTTGTTTTCGGTTTGCTCGCTGCCTACTGGCTATTCCAAAAGCAATACGTTAGGCTTGCCGTTACTTTGGCGTTGACGGGGTTTGTGGGCATTCAATTCGTATCCGGGAGCCTGAAAAATGTGTTAGGTGTCACGGCACACAGCTTTCCGTCCATAGATCCCGCGTATCTCGACTACTTGAATTTGTTTACGACTCGTTATATCGGCTTTGGCTTAACCTTTGTTACCGCGGGCGTGATGCTTGCGAAGTACGAGGATAAACTTATACAAATAAAGGTGAAGCCGGTTTTAATTTTTACGGTCATTCTTACTTTGGCAGAGACGCTGCTTTTGCTGCTTTTTAGTGAATGGACGACAGAATACAAGCTTACCTTCAGCGTGCTGCCGAATACGCTTTTGATTTTTTACGGCATTCTTCGTATCCGGAGCGAGGCCGTCCATAAATATAACAAAGTCATCGGCTTGTTCAGCATGGTAACGTTTTTCGGACACATCTTATTCATGCTGGCTAATTTGTGGCTGCTTGGTTGGAACATCGAGCGTATGAACGCAGGACAGGATTTCACGATGCTGCTTCTGACCTTGCTTGAATGCGTTACGGCTACGGCATTCTTACGCATGTTTGCCAATACATTGTCCGCTAGGAAAACGAGAAGCGCTGCGTTATAAGATTATTCTTCTTTTAGCACCCCGCTGTAATGGAGGTTATCGGTGCTTTGTATTTCAATAACCCGGCGGCCAAGCTCTTGCTTGTTTTTGTAGGCGATAACGGAGACGATACTTTTCTTTGCAATCGGATTTCCGTTATTCTCATCGTTTGGCGACCAGTATAGCGTGGTACCGGATGCAGTTTGCATGCTTTTCCCCTGGTGCACAACCTTCGAAGACGGGGGGGACCATGTCAACAGGTATCCTTCTGTTACGATGACTTCGACCGATCCGCGTCTTCTGCGTCGATGCGGATCGGAAAGCCGGGTACGCTGCTCATAAACGGACTGTATGTCCCAAGAGGAAGCAGAACGTTTGGCTTCATGACAACGGGGGCGCCGTCCGCCGCATAAGCGGTAATAACAAAGCCGGTGAATGCTGATTTGTTGTCAGGCTGTAAGAACGAGGCCCCAAACACCATTACTACAATAATTGTGCAGGCAGCAGCGAATAGGGCGGCTCTTCGGAGGTTGTTCCTCTTTAACGGCTGCCGTTGCAGTGCCCGGTTTATGAACTGCTGCTTCAGCTCCTCGCCGGCTGTTATTTCTGCCATTCCCTCGATATATTTATTCATTTACGAATCCTCCGATCATACTTTTTCTTAGCAGTTCACGGGCACGGCGGAGATGCGTTCGAACGGTATTCTCATTTCGGCGTACGAGTTCGGCAATTTCCGCGGTGCTGTAGCCTTCGAAATAATAGAGGTAGATGACGATGCGGTATTTTTTCGGCAGCTCCAGCACGCAGGCAACAACTTCGTTATTCCCTTGATGCAGAATAGGAAGCGATGCTTCGTTGATCGGTCTAAATAGTTTTTTCCACGGGCTTCGCAGCGCAGCCGGATGGCTCTTATTTTGCAATTAAGAAGCTTCGTCCGTGGCCTTCTATGACCAAAGAAATTGAAGGAAAAACCATCGATGGGATGAGCCTTGATAAAATAACCAAACTCATCAACAAGCTCAAAGACGAAAGCTACCAAGCCCAAATATGTAATGAGAAAGCCTCCAAAACCTCAGTAAGAGTTGTGATGGAGGCTATATTTTCTTGTGATTCGTATTCCATAGTGGGCAAAGATCAAAAAATGACTCTAAAATAAACGGCATGAGGCAGGCTAAAAGATTCGATGGCTCCATCCGTTAAGCTTGGCGAATGCCTCTACGAAGTAATAGTCTCCGTAAATAAGCGATACGTTGATGTTGGCGTTTTCAGGCTTATGTCCGGTGCCTTGGAGAAGAATCGCTTCATGGTCCGGATTGTCCCAGGTCGAATAATTCACGCTTAGTGAATACAGGATTCTCTCGGCAGCCGCGTTATAGATCCGGCGTTCCGCGGATGGAACCAGCTCAGCAAGTTCGAGCAGACCGGATGCTGCGATGGAGGCAGCGGAAGTATCGCGCGGCTCGTTTTCTATGTTTTCTACGCGGAAATCCCAATACGGCACATAGTCTTCCGGCAGTGCTGCGACAAAGTAATGCGCTACCCGCTTCGCCGCGTGCAAATAACGCTCAAGCCCAGTGCATCGGTAAGCAATCGCGAGGCCATAAAGCGCCCAGGCATTGCCTCGGCTCCACGCCGAAGAGCCGGAAAAGCCTTGACCGCCCAGCGGTTCTATAAACGCGCCTGTCTCCGGATCAAAAGATAAAATATGACATACCGAGCCGTCCTCGCGAATGGCGCAACGGAGGAAGGTGTCCGCGTGACGTATCGCGATATGCTTGTAACGCGGGTCGCCGGTCGTGCGGCTTGCCCAGAACAATAGGGGGATATTCATCATGCAATCAACAATGGCCCAGCCGAGAGCCTCTTGCCCGTTCCACGCACGAATAAACTCGCCATTCACGTTGAAGCGGCCTGCGAGGAAGTTTGCCGCCTCCAAACCGATTCGTAGACCTTCCTGATCGCCCGTTAATTCGTATTTGATGACAGCAGTCGGCAGAAACTGAAAGCCGACATCGTGATGCAATTGTACGGGATGCTCGCAGAAGCTGTGCTCCAGCTTGGCGTCCCATTCCCAAGCAGCTGCCCGGAATGACTCTTTCCCTGTTGCATCATGCATAACCCAGAGCATGCCGGGCCAGAAGCCGGACGTCCACCAGTTATCGTCTGTGCTGTCATAGATGCCGTTGGCTCTTGCCACATGGGGCGTTTTATCTCCAATTTGGTTTATCATGCGCTCTACCTTTTCGGTTAATTGCACCAATATTTTTTCTTTGTATGCCTGATTCATTTTGTAGTAAGCCTCCTCGTTGACCCATGATTGTGGTTAAGCTGCTTGCTATCATTATAGTCTCTGACAAATGGACAAAGTTACGCTACAATGGTTAAAAATGTTGTTCTGTTGACTTGTTGAAATAAAGGGGTGCTGTCAGTGAAGGGGACGCTGTTTCAGGAAATGGACTACGGGGGACTGTCTTTTCTTTGGTCATACCGCAACTGGTCGCAGCAAGATTTCGAGGGGTATTACCATTGGCATAGGGGTTTCGAGGTGCTGGCTGTGCATCAGGGACACGGCTCGGTTACCGTCAATCAGAAGACGTACGAGCTTAAGCCAGGCATGCTGTTTTATTTCCAACCCTATCAGCTACATAATGTTTATGTAGAAGTGGGTGAAAGCCGGCCGTATGAACGCAGCGTCTTTCATTTCGACCCTGTATTTATGAAGGGCTACTTAAGAACGTTTCCGGCTCTTTATGACGTCTATAAACGAATGCTTCAAGGGCTTATCGCTTTGCAGGGCATAGATATGATCGATTACAATGAAGAGTTGAATGCCGCTTGCTCCGCATTCCAGAATAGCCTGCTCGCTTCCTCCGCCAGCAGCAAAGAAGAGCAGAGCGCGCTTTATTTGTTAAAGGTGTTGTCGTTAATTAAACGAAAGGTTATTCCGGGGCCCAAGCAGGAGGAATATATGAAGCCGATTCGCCAATCGGAACGTGTTATGGCATGGATTGAAAACCATTACGGGGAGCCCTTTCAGCTGGAGTTGCTTGCGGACGAGCTCCATATGTCAAAATCTTATTTGTCCCGGCTGTTTCGGCAAGAGACGGGTAGCAGCATTACCGGTTATTTGACAGCCCGCAGAATGCAGCAGGCTTGCAGTCTGCTTCAAACGACGAACAAATCCGTAGAAGTGATCGGCGAGCAGGTAGGGTTTACGAGCACCTCTTATTTTATTAGCCTGTTCAAACGGATTATGGGCGTGTCTCCGCATCAATACCGCCTAAGGCTGTAGCGGGGAGCAGCGGTAATAGAATAGATGCTTCGTTCCAATTAAGGATTCTCTACCTTGCGAAGCTGGTTCCGAACGCGGTATTTGCTGGGACTGGTGTGAAAATGATTCCGGAAGGCGCGGCTGAAATAAGGATAGCTGCGAAACCCGGAGGCTTCGGCGATATCTTCCAGTTTCATGTCGCTGTATAGAATTCTCTCCGAGGCAATAGACAGCCTGATCTCAATGACATAACGCATTGGAGATTGCCCGAACGCTTGCTTGAACAAGTGGGAGGCTGTCGATACGCTGATGCCATAACGTTCGGCGATATGGGTCAGCGTCAGCGGATCGGTAGCATGCTTCTCCAAATACTGCTTCATTTTGTAAGGGATGTTGAGCTCCGGTCTGGAGGCCGCCGCCATCTGCTTCCTTACATCCCTCTCGATAGTTAAACATAAAACTTTGATCAAAGCGTCCATCATTTCCGCATTATCCCCATGAATATTCCGCTTCTCATAAATCAGTTTTCTCCACAATGCCAAGAAGTCTTCCGCCGTATCCAGATGAACCTTGCTTGGAAAATCGTTCCTGCTGCACCACTGCTGAGCCCATACTCCGCTGCAGGATAAGTAGTAATCGGCGCTCTCAATTGGCTGAGAGGCGTCAGCGTCTTTATTGGCCTCAACCACTAACCGGTAATATTCCCCTGGCTTGCGGATGATCAGATCACCGGGCTGCACAACATGTGTCTCATCATTAATCTCGACACGGCATGTCCCTTTTACCTGGAAGCGCAGGAGCAATCGATTGTCGGCTGTGCCCTTTTGCAAGGAGCCGGTGAACGGAGAAGTATGATGAGAATAACCGATCAACAGGCAATCGATCCACGATGCGTCCATCATTTGCTGCCACCTCCTAGTGAGTAAACTATTTCTACTATCATAAATGTTGCAAAATAAGTCAACAAGCAGAGAATCGGATATTCACTTCTAAATCAGTTGTCACTATACTGGGGATTAATGAAGTGAAGGGAGATGGTAGTTTGTTGAAGGATAAGATTGCGGTTCAATTGTATACGCTTCGCGAGGAATGCCTTGCAGATTTCCCGGGAGTTCTTCGTAAAATAAGTCAAATTGGCTATGGCGGCGTACAGTTTGCGGGCTTTCAAGGCTATGACCCGCAGGAACTCAAAGCGGTTTTGGACGAAGTTGGATTGAAAACCGCAGGCATGCATGTTGGTTTCCATGACATTGTTGCGAACACGGGCAAAGTGGTCTCGGACGCCAGGCTGTTTGGCACACGGGATATTATTTGCCCGAGTATTCCCGCTGAGCTGCGAAATGAAGGTGGATACAAACAACTGAAGAAAGATTTGAACGGTATTGCGAAGCATCTGAAGGGTGAAGGCTTCCGAATCAGCTATCACAATCATGCTTTTGAATTTGAAACGGTGATAGAGGGGCAGGATGCGCTTTCGTACTTGCTTGAGGCTGGTGCAGACAATGAAATCCTTGCAGAGCTGGATGTATATTGGCTTAAGAAGGGCGGTTTTGAGCCTGCATCATTCTTCAAGCCCTATGCGGACAGGATGCCGATTATCCATATGAAGGATATGACCGCAGACGCTGAGCAGGCATATGCGGAAATCGGTACAGGATTGATTGAATTCGAACCGATTATTCGCTGGGGAGAGGAGAACGGAGTCGAATGGTACGTAGTAGAACAGGATGTTTGCAGAACAGCACCGATGGGCTGCGTGCAAACTAGCTTTACCAATCTATATCATTTAATGTCAAATCTGCAACCGAATCTGTTCGGTGAAGCCTAAGAACGCGACTGCGGAAAAGGTGGACCTCAGTGAGCCGCGAATCGAACAACCGGTATAGCTTTGCTGGCTTTTTTTGTTGAGAGAGGACAGCTCGTCCGAACATCAAACGATAACGGCGCTTCTCAGCTGAAGCGCCGGATGGTTTGCCCGTTATGGAAAGGGCCGGCAATACGGATATGCTCGCAAGGCTCGCCATTGTTGGCGAGGCGCCACAGCATTTTGTCAGCCGCTTTATATCCGGTCTCCCTGATCAGAAGCTGGGGGCGGCTTAAATGCGGTAGCGCCGCCACCGGTCCGTTGGCCAAGCCGACTAGGGAGATGTCCTCCGGGATGCGATAGCCGAGGGAGGTAAGGTTGTCGTACAGCCTTACGATATCTTCATCGATGCCGGCAATGATTGCTGTTGGTTGGCTGCTGCGCAGCTTGTCGATCAGCATGCACTCGTCCCAAACGTCCGTTATTTGCAGTTCTGCGTCATGATCCAACTGAAGCTCACCCATCATTTCCTCAAACGCCTGCCATCTTCTTGTATACCCCCGCTGGCTGTGAATATCTCCTACGTACATAATACGGGTATGGCCAAGCTGCGCGAGCCGGTCCACGGCCATGCAGACGGCTTCGAACACATCCCAGATTACG
The DNA here is from genome assembly GCF_056398325.1 of Paenibacillus sp. 01T443. NCBI lineage: Bacteria > Bacillati > Bacillota > Bacilli > Caryophanales > Paenibacillaceae > Paenibacillus > Paenibacillus sp. 01T443. The sequence goes on along the minus strand of NZ_JBFTPE010000033.1, from coordinate 24,731 downwards.
CTGTCGATTCGGGAAAGCGGTCTCGGATAATTAATCAGCACTTTGGGTAAAGGCAGCTCGAACAGCTTGCGCTCCGTGGAGTCCGAGAGCAGCCGGGGCGCGATGAACAGACCGTCCGCCGTCGGCAAATTACGCTGCTCCATCCAGTCCGAGAATGCGTGATCCGGCACATCCTCATCCAGCACATAGCTTTCCAGTCGATGCTCCAATTGATCGAGCCTCTCTCTTAACCCCTCTGTCAACAATACGTTGTAATTCATAGATTGCCGGGATTGTATCAATACAAACCGAAATTGGAAGGTAGGATAGGGCGCGATGCCGCGGCTGACCATCTCACGTGCCTGCGATACAGTCAAATAGCCGCGTACGAAGGCAGTTCGAATAATGCGGCTCCGCGTTTCCTCGGACATGCCGGCTCGTCCGCTCAGCGCCTTGGATAGGGTCTGAATCGAAAGACCAAGTTCTTTGGAAAGATCGTGCAGAGTAATCGATTTACGAGTTCCCAAATTCAAAACCGCCTTCCTCTTTTCTCTGTTTGGTTAGGGGATGCGAACGTAAAGCTATCGTCCACGCTAACACTTGACAGCTCTATTTTAAACTAAAGTTAAACTACTTTAGAAGTCCCCCGGCTCCTATAATGAAAGTACTTTCAGAGGAGGGGTTAAGCATGAGAAAAATAGAGACGGATATTGTGGTATGCGGCGGAGGGCCGGCGGGGATCAATGCGGCGCTGGCAGCTGGAAGAAGCGGGGCGCGAACGCTGCTGATTGAACGATACGGTTTTCTTGGCGGCATGTCGACTGCAGCTCTGGTCTATCCATGGATGACCTTTCACACGATGGATGGCAAGCAGGTCATTGCCGGAACGGCGCAGGAAATTGTAGACCGCTTGATGGCCGAGGGAGCTTCGCCCGGTCACGTTCGCGATACGGTAGGCTTTGTAAAGACGATCACCCCTTATGATCCTGAAGTTTATAAGGTGTTAATTATCGATATGCTGCGCGAGGCGGGCGTGAAGGTGCTGCTGCACAGCTTCATGGACGAAGTGCAGACCAGGGAAGGCCTCATTGAAACGGTACGATTGGCTACCAAGTCCGGGAAGTACGAAATTTCGGCGAAACAGTTCATCGATGCGACAGGGGACGCCGATCTGGCCTATCTCTCAGGCGCGCCGTGCTTGCAAGGACGCGACAGCGATAATTTGACGCAGCCGATGACGATGAAGTTCCGAATGAGAGGCGTTGACCTGGCGAGAGTTAAACGGTATATGATCGAGCATCCGGACGAGTTTTATAAGAAGACGCCTTTCGATGAGCTGGAGGAACTGCCATTGTCCGGCGTATTGGGTTACTTCAAGCATTGGAAGGAGGCTGACCTGCCCATTAACAGAGACCAGGTCCTTTTCTTCACAGGTCCGGGACCGGACGAAGTGCTTGTCAATACGACTCGTGTTCAAGGGCTGGACGGAACTGAACTGGAGGATTTGACGGAAGGAGAGGTGCAGGGCAGGAAGCAGGTGCGCATGGTCGCGGATTTCATGACCCGCTGCTTGCCAGGCTTCGAGAACGCTTCCATCTCTTCGGTCGGAGCGCAAATCGGCATACGCGAGAGCCGCAGAATAGACGGCTGCTATTCACTCCAGGTACAGGATGTTGTAGATGGACGCGCGTTCGACGATTGCATTGCACGAAGCGGCTATCCCATCGACATTCACGATCCGTCCGGCAAGGGCGTTCAGGCCGCATGGGTCCAGGGAGACGGGGCATACGATATTCCTTACCGCTGTTTGCTGCCGAAGCGGATTGACAATCTGCTCGTGGCAGGCCGTTGCATCTCGACGACGCATGAGGCGCTGGCAACGACGCGTCTGACACCTAGCTGCATGGCGACGGGACAGGCTGCAGGTACGGCGGCAGCAATGGCATGGGAGCAGGGTATATCACCAGGGAAAATCGACATTGGACAGCTGCAGGAGCGGCTAATTCATAACGGCGCGCTGCTGCGTAGTGGGCAGACTGTATAGCGCGCATCCGCCAGCAAGATAACGGCCAAATTCAATTGAAGTAATAATTGGGACATGGTAGACTTTTTCATAAGGTCGCCTCGTATCGGAAGTTTGTTGGAAAACAAACATTCTACCGGATGAGCGGCCTTTTTTACCATGTGATAGTACCTGTTTGCGTTTAGAATCTGTCAGGAGGAATCGGTGAAATGAAGCGGTATATTTCAATACGAGCCAAATTTATTACCATGTTCGTTCTGCTTATCACCATTCCATTCCTGATAAGCGGAATCAGCACCTACAATAAATTTGCGGAGGAAACCGAAAAAAACTCTAGGGCGTACTCCATGCAAATTATGAATCAAGTGAAAATTAATTTGGAAAATACGATAAAAGACGCGGACAGAATAACTGTGGCTCCCTTGTATAACGAAGACGTGCTGCGGATTTTGGAGAAGCACAGTTATGAAGAACCAGGCGAGGAGAAGCTTATTCCGTCGGCGGAAATTACCAAAATGGCAAGAGTAGCGGCTTCGCTCACATTGGATCAGCCCGGAATTGAACGAATGATCTTTTTCACCCGCGACGGCATTATGTACAGCGTCCAAGAAAAACTGACGCAGCGTTATTGGAACGAGAAAGGGAATAGCTGGATGCAGGAGGTGCTGGATGCGGAAGGTAGGCTTGTCATTATCGAACCTCACGAGACGACTTATTACAAACGATCGGAACGGGTTATTTCCGCTGCCAGAGCGTTGAATCACCCTGCAACGGGCCAAAGCATTGGGGTCGTCAAAATTGATTTTAACATGAAAGAGCTCGAAGCGTTATTGTCAGAAGTATGGCTCAGCGACAACAGCCAGTTTTACTTGACAAAGGATAACGGCGAGCTGTTATTTCCGGATGAACCGGTTAATTTCCCGGATATTGGTCCGGGGGACGGAACGATAGATTGGAACGGCCAGACTTATCTGTTCACAACCATGCACTCCAAATCAACGAAAGTGAATATTCACGGACTTATCCCGATGGCCGATTTGCAACGGGGCGGCAAGGAAATCGTCGGATTTACGATCCTCATTTCAGTCATATCGCTTATCATTGCCTATTTGCTTGCGATTTTCACGTCAGAGCGGCTGGTCAGGCCGATCCGTTATCTTCAGTCGCGCATGCGGCGGGTAAAGGACGGGGCTTTCAGCGAACGGGCAGATTTGAGCTTGATGAATCGCGATGAAATCGGGCAATTGGCCCTGGGTTTCAATCTGATGGTGACGGAAGTGGAGCGGCTGGTCAAGGAGGTATATGAAACGAAACTGCGCGAACGCGAAGCCGAGCTGTCGGCTCTGCAAAGCCAGATTAATCCGCATTTTCTGTACAACACGTTGGAATTGGTAAGCATGCAGGCGCTGAAGGAGAGAAATCTCGAAATCAGCGACATTGTTGCCAGTTTGGGAAAAATGCTGAGATACACGGTTGACAAGCAGGAACGACCGGTGCAATTGAAGGAGGAGATACGGTTCGTTAACGCTTATTTGCAAATTCAGTTATCCAGGCATGGCGAGAAGCTGAGTTCGGAAATGTATGTGGATCCGTCGTTCGAATCTTGTCTTGTACCAAAGCTGCTGCTTCAGCCGCTGGTTGAGAATGCATTGGAGCACGGAATGGGCAATAGCGGATTAACGATAACGATTAGGGCATCCGTGCTGGATCAGGATTTGCTCCTGACTGTACAGGATAATGGGGTGGGGATGCCGCCGCAACGTTTATTGGAGGTTCGAGAGCAGATGTTGTGCAAGCCGGAGCGGGACGGCAGCCGTCCAAAGTTTGGAGATACGCTGAAAGGCTATGCCATCAAAAATATTCACCAGCGCATTCAACTGCTTTATGGCGTGGAATACGGCTTAAGCGTGGAGAGCGATGAGGCTTCCGGAACACAATGGAGAATCCGGCTGCCATTACGATAGGGGGAAATGGAATGTACAATGTGATGCTAGTAGAAGACGAGAAGAAAATTCAGGAAGGGTTAAAGATAATGATCGAGGAAGTGATCGGCAGTTACAGGGTAACCGCGGAAGCTGAGCACGGTTTCGCTGCGCTGGAGCTTCTCAGAATGCAATCGGTGGATTTGCTGATTACGGATATCCGTATGCCCCAGATGAACGGAATCGAGTTATTGCGGCATGTCCGGGGGTTGTATCCCAACCTTCCTGTATTAATCATTAGCGGGCATGAAGATTTCACTTATGCTAAGGCGGCGATGCGTCACAATGCGTCGGATTACATCCTGAAGCCGGTGGACCGGATTGAGCTTTCCCATTTTCTATTGAATTTGAAAGCGCGGCTGGACCGCGAGCGGGCGGTAGAGACGCCTAACGCCGAAGCGGCCCATGAAGATCTGACGATTCGAAGAGTGAAGGAACTGGTCGTCTCTTGTCTGGATCAGGATGTTTCACTTCCATTCATCGCGGAGCAGGTGCATTTGAATCATCAATATTTATCCACATTGTTTAAAGTGAAAACCGGACAAAATTATTCTGATTATGTGACGGCCTGCCGGATGAGTAAAGCTAGGGAGCTGCTGACCCATACACATCTGAAAATATACGAGATCGCCAACCTTTGCGGCTATGCCAGCGCCAATCACTTTATGGCCGTGTTTCGGCAGCATTGCGGAGCGAAGCCTACCGAATATAGAAAAAGGCCGCTGAGTTAAGGCCGGCCAGATCATTGAGCACAAAACAAAACAGATGATATGAATATCGTAGTTTTTCTCGAAAATACGTTGTTTTTCACTGACAGGCTGACTTGTATACTTATTGTTAAGCGCTTCCAATTGCTGCAGAGACTTCATGTATTGCGACAGAATGATTACATTCGGATGTTCGGGAGGTGTAAGTGGAAGCTTGGGCTAGTTTTTTTGGAAGCGCATACAAAAAAGGCTGTAAGTGAAGAGCAAATGAAATGACATGAAAGAAAGGATGTGGTGGATAATGACTAGTCTTACAAAAAGATCTACAGCGTTATTATTAATCCTGAGTATGCTGTTCACGGGTTTGATGGGCTCGAGCCGCGTGCAGGCCGAAGCCGATGCGGAGTCTGCCAACCGAATCGTATTCGAGGATATCGAGAACGGCGCTCTGGACGATTACAGTGTTGCGCTGGAACCGCCATTCGTTGTTCACGTCATGGAGACGACGAGCACAACTGTCAAGCTGCAGTGGAATCCGTTGCCAAGCTCGGATGTGAGCCAATATGTGATCTATAACGGCGACAGCCCTGCGGTTTCCGTAAGTTCTTCCACTTATGATGCGAATGGCGGTCTATATAGCGCGCTTGTGTTCAATCTGGAGCCAAGCACCGAATATGCCTTTACCATAAAAGCGCATAGGACGACTGAGCTTGCCACTGTGCCGAGCAATGAGGTGACCGTATCCACACCGGCACTTAGCGGAGAATCAGCAACTCCGCTGACGATCGCGGGTTATCGGGCCAGCGGCAGCGATTCCAATATTCCGGTATATGCCATTGACGGTGATATTCAGACAAGGTGGTCGGCGTATGATGACGGGCAATGGGTCGAACTGGATCTGGGCTCGGAACARCTGGTTTCTTATCTGGGAGTCGCTTTCTACCGGGGAGACAATCGCAGCAAGACCATTGATATCGAGGTTTCGAACGACCAGAACATCTGGACCCGCGTATACAGCGGCGATAGCAGCGGCACTACGATCCAGGTTGAGGCCTTTGGTTTTGAAGCCGTCACCGCCCGTTATGTACGGGTGGTCGGGCGCGGAGCAAGCGAATGGACAAGCATTTCAGAAATTCAGGTTTACCCTCCCCATGTGGACGGGTTTATATTAAGTGATGTGGAGATTCCGCCAACGGGACCGGATCCGGATTCCCCAATTCCGACAAAAGCAGGTCTCTATTATGCGGATGGCACACCTCATGTGCCGCATGAGGCTCAGACAGTGACCGGCTCTACGTATAATGTCCTGGACTTCGGCGCCGATCCTGCCGACAACGGAATAGATGACGCTCAAGCTATCCGGGCTGCACTGGCTGCAGCGGCGCTTGGGGACGAAGTGTATCTTCCGAACGGACACTATCAATTAACGAGCACAGATATGGACGGAGTTACCCATTTCATTATGAAATCCGGCGTGCAGATGCGCGGCGAGAGCCAGGATGGCGTTCTGCTGGTCTCCGACCATGCTAATGAACAGGAAGAATATGCCACGGTTGAAGGCATCGTATTCCGTATGGCCGGACAAAACAATATTAAGATCAGCAACATGACAATTACGTCCAGCTGGGACTTGAATTATTCAACGAATACGTCGGTTGCGAATCCGGATCGGGGCGGACCTAAGCAGGTGATCATGATTACCGCCGCTTCCGGCAAACCGTCCTATAACATTACGCTGGACGGACTGACGATCGAGAAGTTTCAACGGATCGGCGTTGTCATTACGAACAGTCATGATGTTATTGTGGAAAATTCGCTTTTTCGCAACGCGACGAACTTAGCCGAGGGCGGAAACGGATATGGCGTTTCTATCGAAGGCAAGTCCAAGGAAAGCCGGCTCGGCAGAGAGGACGACTCTCGTTTCAATGTCGTTCGCAACAACGAGTTTATCGGTCCTTATCTGCGTCACGGAACGATGGCGCATTCTTACACGCATAACAATCTCATTGAAAACAACTACTACTTGAACTCGGCATTAGACGCTATCGATTTCCACGGAGAAGACGAGTATATGAATGAAGTAAGCTACAATCATATCGTTGGCGGCGGCGAAGCGGCTGTCGGCGTCGGCAATCCTGGCGCTACGCATGATGCCGCTGGACCAGGCAATTACATTCATAACAATTTAATCGAGAATGTTAAACGGTATGGGGTACAGGTGTATTTGGGATCTCCCGATACGATTATCGAGAATAATACCATTACCGGATTTACGAACGCGGGGAGCCAGGGAATACGTCTGAAAAATGCACCCGGAACGATTGTGAAGGGCAATCAGATCGTGAACAATACGGCTTCCGACTTCTGGGGTATAATTGCCATGAAAGACGACGGCGATCCGACCAACGCCGGGAACGGCGCAGGCATACCCGAGAATATTGTCATTCAGGACAATCATGTTACGGGGAATACGAATGGCGTTATGATCTCACACGGCACGAATATTCGTCTCTTCGGCAATGAGATCAGTGGAAATACCGGGACGGATTATGAGAATCAAGTGGTGGTTTCCGAACTGATACCGGCAACCAGGGCGGCAAGCGTACAGCAAAATGCTCAGAACGCCCCGGTTGCGAATCTCTTACAGATTAAAGGCGGAAAAGATAGCGAATCGGTGAGAAGCTATCAGCAATTTGATCTGAATTCCATTGAAGGCAATCTGGCTACCGCATGGCTCTACGTGTATGGACAAGCGCTGGAGAGCCCTGCTGGAGAGACGGGAGCTGCAACTTCTCTCTATGCAGTGGATAGCAATGACTGGGACAGCGATACAATGCAATGGAATACGTACCAGTCTCCGCCAGAGCTTGGTCAGAAGCTCTCGACTGTGCAGCTGAAAAATAAAGGCGAGTACGCCTGGTATGTATTCGATGCGACTGTGCTCGTGCAAGAACGTCTGGATGGTGATCGGACGATATCGCTTGCTTATGCCCAGAATGCCAATCAAACCGGTTACTTGACGCATTTATACAATGGATCCGACTCCAGCTATAGGCCTTACCTGCGGGTTGAAACTTACCCTCCCGTCGAACTTGAGGCCGTAGCGGTAACGGCGGATCGTTCGCAGCTGGTGCCGGGCATGACTACCCAACTGCATGTGACCGGCACATACAATACAGGATCGGACGTTTCGTTGGAAAATGCGGACATATCTTTCATAAGTCTGACGCCGGATCTAGTGACTGTTGATAATACGGGCGTGGTTACCGCGCTTCAAGCTGGAGAAGCAACATTGCAGGCAACTGTCGTCTTGGATGGCGTTGCTCGCACTGGAACGTTCGTTCTTAATGTAACCAATAATCTGGCGATTACTGCGCAGTTGTCGGTCGACTCCACGTTGGGTACAAATACAAAAGATAGAGTACTTGACGGAAGCTTGGAAACCCGGTGGATATCAAACGGCTCTCAAACGCCTTATCTGATGCTGGACTGGACAACGGAGCAAACGATCAACCAAGTGAAGCTGTGGAGCGGACATGTGCCGGTTATAGGCTCGGCCAACTGGCATGTCAGAGATTTTGATCTGCAGATCTTGGAAGACGGAGAATGGAAGACGATAGCCGAAGTCCGAGATAATGATCAGGACGCTTTTTTGGGTCAGTATACGACGTTGAATTTGGAAAACCCCGTCGTGACGACTGCCTTGCGCTTCCATTTTGTCCGTCCGTCATGGGGCAATGGCAATTCAAACGATATGATGGCCAGAATCAATGAGGTGTTTGTCGGCTTCGTCAACGATTAGGAACCATCTCGGCCTAAGTCCTTGTCACGCGGGCTTAGGCCGAAATTCTGTTATACAGCTGGTTCTATTAAAGTACTCGAATTTACATAGTTTTTCTCGATTTCGTGTTATTTTTTCTGGAAGCAATCAAATCTATACTAGTAATAGAAAGCGATTACATACATTGAGAGGGGCATAAAAATGAAGAAATACGGGTTAGTCTTGCTGTCTATTGTATTGCTGCTCGGCTTGCTGAGCGCATGCGGAGGAAAAGGAAATAACAATAATGGCGCCGCAAAGGCAAACAAGGAAAATACGAACAATACGCCGAGTGCGAAAGTTGCTGCTGAGTCAAAAGACCCTATAGAGCTTGAGATGTCCGTTTGGGGCAGTGATGCCCAGGTGGCGTTGTATGACGAGCTTGCTGAGGAATACAAGAAGCTCCATCCGAATGTGACAGTCAAAACTTCCGTGATTCCGTGGGCGGACTACCAGCAGAAACTGGCGATCATGGCAGCGACCAAAACCTCGCCTGATATCGTATGGATCTCAGAGCGCATGATTCCGCAATTTATGAATGGGGGCCAGCTGCTGGATATTTCGTCCGTGAAAGAGGACGCGGCTTATGCGTTCGATGATATAATACCATCCACGCTCACTGCATTTGAAAAGGACGGCAAACTCTACGGCATTCCATTCTCTACGCCGCCTCTGGTCGTTTTCTACAATAAAAAACTGTTTGAAGCGAATGGATTGAAGTCGCCAATGCAGCTTTATGAAGAGGGCAACTGGACTTACGATGAGATGGTCAAAGCGTCCGAAGCGATCTCCAAACCGCAAGAAGGGGTATACGGCGTGAAGTTCATACAAAGTTCCTCCAACTGGTCCGACAATCTGATTCCATTGATTTGGGCGATGGGTGGCGAAGTCTTCAACGAAGACACAACGCAATTCGCTATGAACACGCCGGAGACGGCCAAAGCGATCAATCTCTTTAAAGGGCTGCTCGATAAGAAAGCGCATCCAAGCGTCGGTGAGCAGTTAACTTTCGATACAGGTAAGCTGGGTATGGCGTTTGAGAACGTTACCCGTACAAGCGCTTACCGTGACAAAGTCGATTTCGAATGGGATATTGCTCCGCTTCCGAAAGGCGACCATGGCGTCACGGTACCTATCGGTTTTGGAGGCTATTCGATCTTCAAAGACGCGGAGTATCCGGAAGAAGCATTGGAATATTTAAAATTTATTAGTAATAAGGAAAATGCAGCTAAAGTAGCCCAGTTTTTTGTGCCGCAGAGAGAGTCTGTCCTGTACTCCGATGAGTATCTTAACAAGTTCCCGTTCCCGACTGTTGAAACGATGAAAGTGGCTGCGTACGATCGGTTGGCCGAAGGTACAATCCGGCCTTCCCATCCGAACTGGGTCAAGATTGACGAGCAGGTGACATTAAACATGGATGCGATTTTGCTCGGTTCCACGACAACCGAGCAAGCGTTGAAAATTATGGAAGACAGCATTAATCCTCTATTGAAATAACCCTCCAGAACGATGGAGCATTGCGAGATCGCCATATGAACAATAGGGCGATCTCGTAAATTATAGGGAGGGTTGCGTCATATTGACAACAGGAGGTAGGCGCGAATGGCCGGAGGTAAGTCTGCAGGTTTAGCATCTTTGAAATCAAAAGAAATGTGGATGGGATATTTATTTATACTGCCTATTGTGGCGGGATATATAATCTTTCTGTTTGGCCCGATCGTTTACGCTTTCGTGATGAGCTTTACGAATTGGTCGTTATTTGGAAATACAGCGTATATTGGTTTAGATAACTATATTTACGCCATGCGCGATGATCCCGTCTTCTGGGATACGGTCGTGAATACCGTGTATTTCTCTGCGGGGTTGGTCCCGCTGAACATTGTTTTATCGCTTTTGCTGGCCATGCTGTTGAAACGGAAAATATGGGGCATCGGCTTGTTTCGGACCGCGATCTTTACGCCGGTAGTCGTTTCCCTCGTGGTTTGGGGGATCGTATGGAAATTTATTTTCTCTACGGACGGCGGATTAGTCAATCTGCTGATCCGAACGTTTGGCGGAACGGAGATTTCCTGGCTTTTCTCGGAAACTTGGACGATGCCTACCGTTATAGTGGTCAGTGCGCTTAAAGGCGTGGGCATGAACATGGTCATCTTTCTGGCCGCTCTGCACGATGTGCCGAAGGATTATTACGAAGCTTCCAAAATTGACGGTGCTTCGCGCTGGGAAACCTTTAAATCCATTACACTGCCAATGATCACGCCAGCCGTATTCATGATAACGATAATAACCGTTATCGGTTCTCTAAAAGTGTTCGGACAAATCTATGTGATGACAGGCGGAGGGCCGGGAACAAGCACGTACGTGATGGTCTTCTACATTTTCAAACAAGCGTTCCGATCCTACGAATTCGGTTATGCATCGGCACTGGCATTTATTTTGTTCAGCATTATCCTGGTTCTGACTTTGATACAGTGGAAACTGAGAAAGAGATGGGTACATTATGAACAATAAAAAGATAACATCCAACCTTGCATCCTATCTGGTTCTAACAATCGTTTCCTTCATCGTGTTGTTCCCTTTTTTTTGGATGGTCAGCACATCCTTGAAGACGGATTCMGAGGTGTTTCTATTTCCGCCCCTGTGGATACCCGAAGCTTGGGAATGGATCAATTATATTCGTGTGTTTACGGAAATGCCGTTTCATCTCTACTTTTTTAATAGTATATATATCGCGGTGCTCGTCACGGCAGGCACTTGTTTCTTGTCCGCATTGGCAGGCTATGCGTTTGCCAGATTGCACTTTCCATTCAAAAACGTGATCTTTCTGTTCCTGCTCAGCGGGATGATGATTCCTACAGAAGTTACGGCCATTCCTTTATTCAGCTGGATATCAAAGCTCGGATTCATTGATACGCATATTCCTCTGATTCTTCCGCCAATGCTTGGAGCGGGAGGGATGTTCGGCGTATTTCTCGTACGCCAGTTTCTAATTACAGTTCCTATTGAACTGGATGAAGCAGCCAAAGTAGACGGGTGTTCGCCGTGGCGCACGTTCAGGTCGATTATGCTCCCGATCGCCACGCCCGCATTGGCAACCGTAAGCATCTTTACATTCATGAATAGCTGGAACGAGTTTTTTGAACCGCTTATTTATTTAAATACGAAGGAATTGTTCACGCTGCCGATCGGCTTATCGCTACTGACTACGGATGCCGGCGTGGACTGGCCGCTGCTGCTTGCCGCTTCGACCATAGCAACTGTCCCGATTCTGGTCGTTTTCTTCCTAGCTCAAAATAAGTTTATTGAAGGCATTGCCAATACGGGCTTGAAATAATTTTCACATGCGAACGTCAGCCCATTAATGGACTGACGTTTGTAGCTCGAGATGCTGCTTCTTACGCTTCCTATGTTTGCGGCAAATAAAGGCGGATCGGATGCGGAGATCGGACTCATTATTGGTTTATTTACATTTTCAGCTGTTTTACTAAGGTCTTTTGTATCCTTACTGGCATTAATCGTTATGCGAATGATCCATGCTTTTTCATGCTCGGCATGCTGAAAGGTTTTATGCTGTTTAGCAATTTTTATAAAACCTCTTGGCAAATATCCTCCGCGTCAGCACGGTTTTTAACATAGGTGAAAGCAATACGCAGCATCATATCCGCGTAACGATGGACCAGCTCAGCTAAATCCTCTCTCGAAAATAGCGTCTCACTCGGCATTAGCGTCGACTCCTTCATCCGTAACACGTTCCTACAGGTCAAAATGTTTCAACGGTAAAAAAAAATCCTGACCGGCGAAGGTCAGAACTTTTTTTGTTTATAAGAATGAGTACCGTTTATTTAAAGAAACCGTTAAAAATCTCAACAACCTTGTCCTGATCATGAGAGATGGACAGCATTACGTAATTGCCGTGACGGATAATTTTATAGTTTTTTGCATCCTCGTATTGATCCTGCAAATAAGTTTCAAATGTTTTTTGAATTTGTGCGGCGCGGGCTTCCAAAGCTTCAGCCACCTCATCGTAGTTTTTCTCCGATTTCAGCTTTACGATAACAAGTTCGGTAGCTTTAGTATTCATCATAGCTTGCAGGAAGATACTTTCTGACAGCAAAGCGCCTGCCTCAATTCCGTATATATCCTTAACGAGCTCTCCGTCCGCAGTGATCATGGGCGGCATCTCTATATCGGCTAAGATTTTATCGGAAATATCGGATACCTTCACATCCTCTGACGGCTTAACCGTAGGCTTAGGCGTTGGGTTTGGCTTTTGCGTCGGTTTTTGGGTTGGTTTTTGTGTAGGTTTTGCTGTAGCGGCCGGCTTTAGTGCTGGCTTTTCTTTTGGCGCCGTTGTCTGAGCAGGCTTACCGCCGGATGGTCTGCCTATAGGCTTCGAGGTGGCAGCAGGCTCTACTTCTGCTTCTTCCGTAGCAGCCGGTTCACTCGTTGCAGTGTCTGTCGCAGGCTCCTCGGTGATAGCAGGTTCTTCCGTAACAGCAGGTTCATCTGTTGCAGGATTTACGGTAGGCTGCTCCGTAACCTCGGCCTCATTCGTCGCATTTCCTGCCGATGAGTTATTGGCAGGCTCTTTTTCAGTATTGTTGCAGCCTGCAGCGAGCAATGCAACGGTGAGCGCGAGCACTGCCATTTTGGATAGTGATTTTTTCATATGTAACATCTAATTTCTCTCCTTATAGCCTTGCAACCTTTTGTCGAACACTGCCGTCTAGTGTTCGACTTTATTTTACCTATTATTTAAAAAGGAGCTTATTGCTCGTTTWCAATGACTTCCTCTTCCTCTTCAGCGTCCTCAGGAGACTCCACGAGACGGAAGTCATCCGTTTTCTCGCCATCCTCCCATATTTCAACAAACAGGGCGTCGCAATGGTCGAAGTCGGCTGACTTCAACGACAGCGCTTTTTCCTCATCTGAGCCTACATACACATTTTCCAAGCCGTCTTCATTAAACGATTGAATGACGTAAATTTTCATTGTCTGATCCTCCTGCATATTAATATTGTAGCAGTATACCACAAAATCCCGAACGAGCAGCAGTGCAAAAAGGCTTAACGTATTTTGAATTGGCTGAGTGTGTTAAAATGATTGCATTCTTATAAATATTAAGGGTCTTGAGGAGATAGAGGAGGGATACTGATGCAGCTTATTCATGTAGAGAAAGTGCAGCATATTATTGATAGCTTGCAGGAGCAAGAGCTTTACGTTCATCTTGAAATGACAACGGGAGCCTATGCTTCCCATCTCGATAGCACAAAGCATCCGGCAGCAAACTTCATTACCAATGCGATGATTCGTTATTCCCATGGATCGATTGCAGGGAATGGGCCATACCGGGTAGGGTTGAAGATGAAGCAGGGCTGGGTTTATACAGAAGGCTTGACGCACTGGGAAGAGAATGAGACGGATAGGCTGCTTCTTGCCGGTCACGACGGTCAAGGAAAGCTGATCGTTTCGCTGCAATTAAGCAGGGAACCCTTTTGATGAGAGAGGAGACAAGAGAAGCTATGAGTCAAAATATTTTGGTTATATTTCCGCATCCTGATGATGAAGCCTTTACGGTATCAGGAACGCTGGCTAAGCATATAGAAAGTGGAGCCCATGTTACCTATGCTTGTTTAACGCTAGGAGAGATGGGCCGAAATATGGGGATTCCGCCGTTTGCAAATCGGGTAACCCTTCCGCATATACGGAAATTGGAGCTGGAGAGGTCTTGTGAGGCTATTGGCATACAGGATCTAAGAAAACTCGGCTTTCACGATAAAATGATTGAGTTTGAGGATCAGGTACAGCTGGATGGCCAGATCGATGCGCTCCTTAAAGAACTCCGTCCGACACTTGTCTATACTTTCTATCCGGGCTTCAGCGTACATCCGGATCATGATGCATGCGGAGCGGCTGTCATTCGAGTCATCAGCAAGCTTCCTCCGGAGGAGAGGCCGACGGTCTACTGCGTAGCTTTTTCTAAAAATCATCAACAAGTATTAGGCAAGCCTCATCTAGTGAATGACGTTAAGGATTACTTGCGGCAAAAAATGGCCTCTATAGAAGCACACCGTTCCCAGTTCCAGGCTGCTGAATTGGTTGGTAATAAAAAGCTGGAGGACGAGGAAATTAGAGAGCGGTTTGGAACAGAGCGCTTCTGGATTTATCCGTTTAATTAAAGCATTCAAACGAGAAGGGGACGGCTATAATAGCCGTCCCCTTGTCATTTTCACTATATAAAACTGAAGAAAAGCTGCAAATAATAAAAGTCTATGATTGCTGTGACACGGATAAGCCAAGGCCTTCAGCGACCCGCTGTCCGTATTCGGGATCCGCTTTGTAGAAATGGCCGATTTGACGAAGCTTAATTTCATCCTTCTCTACGGGCTTCATGGCACCGACGATCATGTCGACGAGGCGTACTCGTTCCTCTTCGTTCAACAGACGGTATAAATCGCCGGCTTGCGTATAATGGTCGTTATGGTCAAAAGAGACGCTGTCTGCCTGGCCGGAAACCTCGAATGGGGCAGGCTTGTTCTCAGGCGACTCCGTCGGTCCGCCATAGCTGTTCGGCTCGTAGTAAATCGATGCACCGCCATTGCCGTCGGCACGCATTTGCCCATCGCGCTGATGGTTGTTCACTTCAGATTTGGGACGGTTGATCGGCAGCTGGTTGTGGTTGGCGCCAACCCGATAGCGATGAGCATCAGAATAGGCAAAGAGACGGCCTTGCAGCATTTTGTCAGGAGAAGCCTCGATGCCTGGTACAAACGAACCTGGGGAGAAAGTAGCCTGTTCAACCTCGGCAAAATAGTTTTCTGGGTTGCGATCCAACACCATACGTCCAACCTCGATCAACGGGTAGTCTTTTTGCGACCATACCTTTGTCACGTCAAACGGATCGAAACGATATGTATTTGCATCCTCAATCGGCATAATTTGCACATAAAGCTTCCAAGCCGGGAAATCGCCATTTGCAATGGCATTAAATAAATCCTCGGTATGATAGTCAGGGTTATCGCCGGCAATTTGCGCAGCAACCTCGGGAGCTAAGTTTTTTACGCCTTGCTCGGTTTTGAAGTGGTATTTGACCCATACGGCTTGCCCTTCATCATTTACCCATTTGAAGGTATGGCTGCCAAAGCCGTGCATATGTCTAAGCGTAGCCGGAATGCCGCGGTCAGACATTAGAATGGTAACCTGGTGCAAGGATTCAGGGGATAAGGACCAGAAATCCCATACCGCATTCGGATTTTTGAGATGGGTTTGCGGATGGCGCTTCTGCGTATGAATGAAATCAGGGAATTTAATGGCATCACGGATGAAAAAAACAGGTGTGTTATTGCCGACCAAATCATAATTTCCTTCTTCGGTGTAGAACTTCACGGCGAATCCGCGGGGATCGCGAACCGTGTCGGCAGAGCCAAGCTCACCGGCTACGGTGGAGAAACGGATGAACATCGGCGTGCGTTTGCCTACCTCGGATAGGAAGCTGGCTTTGGTAAAAGGGGTGACATCATGCGTAACCTGGAAATAACCATGTGCGCCTGCGCCCTTCGCATGAACAACGCGTTCTGGAACACGTTCTCTATTGAAATGCGCTAGTTTCTCCAAAAGGTGAACATCCTGAATTAACGTGGGACCGCGTGAGCCGGCTGTCATCGAGTTTTGGTTATCTCCAACTGGAGCGCCAGAGCTAGTCGTAAGCTTGTTCTTCTCTGTACTCATAATAGCTTCACCTCATTGATTTTGTATGATTGCACCTCAACTAATATGTTACCGCTTTCCGGAGGGAAATCAATATTATTTTGGAATCATTATAAATAAAATTTTTCGTCAAAATGTGATTAATTGTGCGATTCCGCATAGCGCTCAAGCGACTTTGTCGCGGATTCCAGCATGCGGCGCCTTAGCTGCTCACCCTCCAATATCCGAACCCGTTTACCGAGGAAGCGGGTTTTTGAAAGCACGAATTCGCTGTCGCTGCTGTTAAAGTATAAGCGAATCGTGTATTCGTTCTCTTCCGGAGCATAGGTCACTTCCTTCTCAAAGCAAGAGAAAGCGTATAAAATGCGTGAAAGCTCCCCGTTGTATTCAGGCACGACGAGAATATCCGCACTCATGCCTCGATTGTTCATTAAAGCATGAACCACGGCGGTCAACTGCTCGAAATCTTCCACGGGGCACGCTTGCTCGCTAACTTCTATGATCTTCTCCAGCCTTGTACTCATCAGCATCCGATTATTTATATGATACCAGAGCAAATACCATTCCCGTTTAACCATCGAATATTCAAGCTTGTAGGGAAAGCCGCCTTGCAGCGTGGATGTTCGTCCGTTTTTCATACGGTAGCTTAACCGCAGGATCGCCTTATTCGTTATGGCTTGCCTTAGCAGCCGGACGTTCGGATGATAGACATGACGTTCCTTGCTTGCGGCTTTGTGCAACAATCCGTCTGTTTCCAAGCTTTGATCTTGCACTAATACTTCGTTCAGTTTGCGAAGGGTTTCCGGGGCAAAAGCATGGGCAGAAGCCGGATGCTGAAGCATCATCTTCAGCCAGCCCCGCTCATGCGCCGTAATAATGAAGGTGCCCGACTCCTCCAGCCGGGATAGAATCTGGTAATTGAATATTTTCTCAAAGGGATTCATAGTAGCCTCTAATCTCCTTCCATTCCGCAATCATTTCTTCTCTGAATTTCAAGGGGGCCAGCACCTCGCAGCTGGAGCCGAAGCTCCGAATCCAGGGCTTGATCTCAATCGTGCCGTTCACTTCTATTTCGTAAATAAAGGAGTCCTCAGTCTCTTCCGTAATGCTTCCCCATTGCCCCTGCAGAAGCACACGCTCCTTGACGAAATTAGATATGCCGGGCCCGGGATGGAAGAAGCGGACCTTTACCGTAACGAGCTTGCCTGTATCGATCAGCCAGCTGTGCTGGATACGCTGCTCAAGCTCGGATTTTTTGGCTTCGTAATCGTCTTCGGCAGCGGGATCCTCTTCGGAAATTTGGGTTAATCCTTCCAGGCGGTATTTCTTTATGCCATAGCGGGCGTGGTGGCCAAGCAAGTACCATCTGCCGTATTGATGATCATAGACAACCTTCAGCGGGAGCGTCATCTCCTCCTGGCCTTCGGTATCCCTTTCAAACAAGGGATTAGTGTTTTTGGAGGCGTAGCTTGTTTCTTTTTTTGGCGAAAAATAAAGGAAACGAACGAAACGCCGATTGCGGATCGCACCGAGCAGCGTAAAGAGATGAGCCTCGTCCAATATGCGCGAATAGTAGTGGTACTTATATAAGAAGGACTCCTGATGGCGGTAATCATTCTGCTTGCGGGCCATATGCTTCTTCAACCCGTCGCGGAGCAAATACCCCTGCACCGAGGGCAGCTGCGTATTGGCCATAATGTCTACAAAATCATATAAATCCAGCAGCTCCTCCGGGGACAGCTCCCGGACCAAATCATTGTATGTCCGGTACCGGAACGGGCGCGTTCCCGGCTCTCTTTTGATTACCCCAACCTGCTCCAAATATTTGAGATCGCCGCGTATGGTCTTCTCGTCGGGAAGCGAGAGCTCCGCCGGCATACTGCCGCAGCAGAGATCGAGAAGCTCCATGGCCGTTAAAGCTTGCTCGTGCATAGCAGCAAGCAGCAGAGAAAGCCGCTGGCTTTCCGATTCCTTTAGCGATTTGGCCCGGAATAAAAACAGCAGCATGGGATCCGAAGAACCGAGGTAGCTGTAGCGGACCGTATCCGCAAACTCTTTTCCTTTGTCCGCAGGGAGCTGCTGATAAACCGCATTTGCGATTTCTTTCAAACGTTTGATGGTTTTATCGAAGGTATGAATAGAGATGCCGAGTCTGTCTGCGTATTGTTGACGATTATATGCCCCGCTCGTAAGGACAAGCATGCGCAAAAACTGGATTTCCTTATCGAAGCTTTCTCTCGCCATGTAGGGGGTTCCTCCGTTCCTGAACGATATTCTTTATCTATCTTATCAGGAAGATTACGTATTTGAACAAAAAGGAAAATTTTCCTTTGTCGTCATACTTTCACCATGTTCACGGTCTCCAAAAACATGCAAAATAAGGCTCATAAGAAGACGGCACGCCGGAAGAAATATAGCAATAATTAAGGGAGGTTTTACAATGCTGTTGAAGCATAAGAAGCTTGGCGGCAATCACCATGAGCTGGAGCTGCAGCATGGTCCACTCCATGTTTTCGCAAATGATGAGGTATTCCAAACGTTCGGAGATAAAGTATATGAAATGGCAAACAATAACCTGCAAATTCCGCGGAATCAATATATGAGCTACACCCCAGATGCGCATGTCGGTATCGGAACTTGCATAGGGACAACGGCGGTATGGAATATGAAGGACGGCTGCGTCTCGCCTTCGATCGTTGGCTCGGATATCGGCTGCGGGATGCGTGTTCACACCACTCCGCTTCATAAGCGGGATCTTAAGGAGAAGGATGTTCGCAGAGCGCTGATTGCGGCCATTGAGAAATACGTGCCGACGAACGAGCGCAAAAATACGAACTACGACGACATCGATGTGATGAGCGTAGTGGAGCATGGCCTGAAGGGCCTTCCTGAAAAGTACGTGCCTGATGAGCAGTGGCTGACGCATGTGGAGCAATCGCATTTTGCATTCGATACCGCTTATCTGAAGCAGCTTCCTCCGAAAATTTTGAAGTATGCGCGGGGCCAGCTCGGTTCGCTCGGAAGCGGGAACCATTTCATTGAAATTCAGTATCTGGAGATCAATGAGGAATATGCAGAATTAGCAGCAAAATGGGGCCTGTTTGACGGCCAGGTTGTCGTCATGATCCACTCCGGCTCCCGCTCTTGGGGCGGCATGGTCGGTCGGGAGCATAACAAGGCCATAAAGGAAGCCATGAATCAGTGGGGCGTAACCAATCCTGACCCGAATTTGATTTATGCGCCGATTACGAGCCAAGAAGGGCAAACCTATTTGAATCTCATGTATTCCGCGCTCAACTTTGCCGTAAGCAATCGGCATATGATTGCCTTCGGCGTGCGTGAAGCCTTCCGGGACCTATTCGGAGCGGGCATGGAAATGCCCGTTCTCTATGACCTGATGCATAATTACGCGCTGAAGGAATTTCACCGCAACCAGCCAATGCTCGTTCATCGTAAAGGAGCAACGCGGGCGCTTCCGCCGGGACATTTTTTGAATACGGCGGTCTATAAGAAAACGGGGCATCCGGCACTCATTCCCGGCTCTATGGGAACGTCGTCCTACATTATGGTAGGGAAGGATGAAGGGTTGAAAAACTTCTATTCCATTTGCCATGGGGCAGGCCGGGCAAGATCCCGTAAAGCAACGAAGCAGCTGGTGACCGTCGATGAGTTCGAGCAATCGCTGAAGGTTGGCACCGATGACGAAATTCTCGTGAACCACGCTTCCTTGCAGACGATTCTCGATGATTGCCCGCAAGCCTACAAGGATGTGGATCAAATCATTGACAGCGTCGTTGGCGCATCCTTAGCTGCCGTGGTAGCCAAATGCAAGCCGATGGCAGCCATAAAAGGCATCTAATCTATCTCTATCACTTTCGCTATTAAAGATAACTTCAATAATAGATGAGGTTCATGTACGAATGGCGTACCTTGGCTGGGATTTTCGAAAATCCCGCAGTGCTCGCGCATCCTATGCGCCTGTATGCTGTATCGTCCATTTCGGCAAAATCTCCCATATGAAGGAGCAGGGCTTATCCCCCTCTCTTTGACAATCGCCTCCAAAGCGACGATGCTCTTCGGAGCACCCTAACTCCCTTCCAAGGAGAACTTTCTGTAGACTCTGCCTTTTAACAGAAGCTCTCAAAGCATGCCTAGGCATGCTTGCTGCAGCAAAGCCTATGCAATCGGCGGATACCGTCCGGAGCCGGCTGTCTCTTATTGTCAAGCAGGGCATAGACCGCAAACGAATGGATCATGCATTCGAATTCGTCTAAGCATGCCGAAGCCATAAAGCAGCCACGCTCCTTACTCAAGCCTGATTCCGGCCCAGCCGCAGGAGAGCTCCTGTTACCAAGGCTACCAAACCCGCAAAGAGGTGTTTATCCATGTTCAAAAAAGTAATTATCAAAAACGATGAACGCGGTCTTCTTTTCAAAAAAGGCAGCTATACCAAGCTATTGCAGCCGGGCGTGTACCGGCATACTTCCTTCTCAGATGACAGCGTTATTTTGCAAAATATAGCGAAGCGCTTCGCAGTTCCGAACAAGGAGCTTAGCATGTTTCTTCAGGATAAGCAGCTGCTGGAAGAACTAACGGTTGCAGACGTACAGGATTACGAGTACGCGCTTCATTTCGAGGACGGGAAGTTCAATTCGCTTCTGTCAGCAGGGGTGTATGCTTTCTGGAATGCGATCAAGAAGCACTCGTTTATACGCGTTGATATTAGAAATCCCGAAATATCGGAGGAGATCGACCGCTCTTTGCTCTCGAAGCTTCAAGGCTATATCCAGATGTTCGAGGTTGCCAGCCACGAATCCGGCCTGCTTTTCTACAATAATGTATTGCAGAGGGAGCTTCGTCCCGGCAGATATTATTTCTGGAAGGGTCCGACGAGCGTGCAGGTGAAAACAGTCGATTTGCGCCAGCTTCAGCTTGACATGACCGGCCAAGAAATCATGACGGAGGACAAGGTCACGCTGCGGCTCAACTTTGTATGCCAATATAAGGTTGTCAATCCGCTCAAAGCGTTCCAAATCAAGTCGTTCGAGGAGCAGGTGTACATTATGCTGCAGCTTATTTTGCGGGAGTATGTCGGAACGCTGAAGCTGGATGATTTGCTGCGCATGAAGCAGGAAATCGCGACGTTTGTGCTCTCTCGTTTGAATGAGCAGAAGGAGCATTACGGCGTGCAGTTTATATCTGCGGGCCTCAAAGACATTATTTTGCCGGGCGACATCAAGGATATATTGAATACGGTGCTGCTTGCAGAGAAGAAAGCACAGGCTAATCTCATTACGCGCCGCGAGGAAACGGCCTCCACCCGAAGTCTCCTTAATACCGCCAAGCTGATGGATGAGAATGTTACGCTGTTCCGGTTAAAGGAGCTTGAATTTCTTGAGAAAATTTGCGAGAAGATCGGCACGATTTCACTTACGGGCGGCGGTAATTTACTAGAGCAGTTAAACTCGCTGCTTAGCTTAAAAAGCGTGGAAAAACCATGACAGAACCAGCTGAAGAGGCTGTCTCGAAAAGGCTTGATTGCCTTCGGAGACAGCCTCTACTTTTAGGTTGATCCTACATATTATGGAGGATAGATTAAATTATTTTGTTTGATTCCAGCTTCGATTTTTGTTATCTTTGAACCTGCATGTCTTTTGGGGTTACCTTTTAATTTGCTAGAAAAGCATGAAATACATCTACGATTTAGGAGAATACCATGACTACAAAGCAGGATAAAGCATTGGATAAATTTTGGCCGCAGCTAACTTATCCCTTATCGTTTGCGGATGCGCTGGGCACATTATCAAAGCAGCAATTAACTAGTATTCGTACGAATTTGCAAATTAGCAACCTAAGCTCGCTTAATAAGCAGGGCTTGGTAGAAAAGCTGGCTGTGAAGATTCCCGAGCATCTCTCGGAAGCTGTACGCGGCTTTGACCAAAACAGGATCAAGCTCCTTCAAAAAATAGCGAAGAACGACGGTATTTGGGATAAGCCGCTGCTGGAGCTTAAGCAGTATGAATATTTCCGCGAGCGCGGGCTTCTTTTTCCCGGAACGGTAGAGGGGAAGCAGGTCGTCCTCATGCCTATGGAATTACTGGAGACGTTGAAAGAGGGCAATGCGGTACAAGACCAGCCGAACGTCAGCCGCAGCATGGAATGGATTCGGATAACGCAGGGATTGCTCTACTATTATGGAACGTTGACGGTTGAACAATTAAAATCGTTTGTCGTTTCCGAGGAGGACGGTAAGGAAGCGTCTACGGATTTTATGAATGTCGTAATCGACGCATCTCAATATTATGGGCAATTCGAAATCCATGCAGACGATATCATCTCCGACTCTCGGGTTGTAGACCCCCAAGCGATTATGAAAGAGCGTTCGTTAAGACATGATTTGGATTTTTGTCCTTTTACGAAGCAGCAGCTGCTCAAAGCCGGAGAGCCCGAGTATGTTGAGCGGAACAGCCACTATATGAATCTCGTACGTTATGTCCTTCATCGTTATGAGATTGACCGGGAACAAGCGGATTTAATGGCAGAGGAAATTGTGGATGCCACCAAAAACGGAAGCTCACTGGCAGGCGTAATCGAATTGGCGCAGGAATTTATCGATATGCCGAACTTGGAAACGGTGAATGCGGTAACGAATTTGTTGGTTCCTTTAATGAACAGCACAAAGCAGTGGGCCATCAAAGGGTACTCCCCTGAAGAGCTGTCCGCGAAGAGAGCAAGCGCCAGCATGCTGCTGAACCATGTTCCTAATCAAGTGCGTCAAGCTGAGGTTATCGATCTTCAGTCGAAGAAAAAAATCGGACGCAATGACCCTTGTCCTTGCGAAAGCGGTAAAAAGTTCAAAAAATGCTGCGGTTAATAGAGCAGCCAGCGCAAAGCAAGATTTAATCGGGCTGGGGGGTGTGCGCCGTGAGACAAAGCCAACAAGGACTTTATTTAAGAGGCGTAAAGCTCCTCCGGGAGTCGGTACCCTCCTTCGATGCGTACCCTTTTCATTTAAATGCCATACGTACCTTGGATGAGCTGGAATTTCATCCGAAGGTAACCTATATTGTTGGCGAGAATGGCATGGGAAAATCAACGCTGCTGGAAGCGATCGCGATTGGTCTCGGGTTTAATCCGGAGGGCGGGACGATTAATTTCAATTTCTCTACCGAACCGACGCATTCCGAGCTCCATCGTTATTTGAGACTAATCCGCAGCGTGAATAAACCGAGAGACGGCTTTTTCTTTCGTGCGGAGAGCTACTATAATGTGGCGACCAATATTGATCAAATGGACCGCGAGACAAGAAGAGGGCCAAGATTAGTCGATTCCTATGGCGGAAAGTCGCTTCATCAGCAATCGCACGGCGAATCTTTTTTTGCAGCGTTCCTTCATCGTTTTAGCGGGAATGGTCTCTATATGATGGATGAGCCGGAGGCGGCCCTTTCTCCTTTTCGCCAAATGGCCATGCTTTCTCGGATTAACCAGTTGGCCTTGCAAAACTCTCAGTTCATTATTGCCACACACTCGCCAATTCTAATGGCTTATCCCGACGCGGTGATTTATAATTTAACCTCAGAGGGCATAGAGCGTACATCATTAGAGGAAACCGATCACTTTATATTGATGAAGCAATTTATTAACAACCGGGAAAGAATGCTGAATGAGCTTTTCTTGGAAGAGGATGAACACTAAACAATAAAGGAGCTGCACAGGATGTCATTAGAAATTGAACGCAAGTTTCTGCTGCCGGAATTTCCAAGTCCTTTAGTAGAAGAAGCAAAGTTGAAGGTGCTCTCCGAGCAGCGAATCGAACAAACCTATTTAGCCATCGACGAAAACCAGGAGCTGCGCGTTCGGCGCATCGTTGATTTGGATAGCGGCGAGGTTACGTATACGCATACGTTTAAACTCGGCAATGGTTTGCTCCGTGAGGAGATTGAGTACTCCATATCGGAAAGCATTTATGGACAGGTCATCAAAGCCTTTGGTTTCGTGCCGCTGACGAAAAACCGGATAACGGCGGAGTGGAATGGGCGTGTTATCGAGATAGATACATATGATCAAATCGAGCTCTCTGTCCTTGAGGTTGAATTCGACTCAGAAGAAGCTGCGAATACATTCCAGGCGCCGGATTGGTTTGGCAAGGATATCAGCTCCGAACGGCAGTATAGCAACAAAAAAGTATGGCGAGAGCTGCAAGAAAATCGAGTCCTATAAACATGAATCGACAGATTCGAACATTAACTTTCAAAATAATTTAAAAAACGCTTGACCTTCTGGGCGTATACATGGTATATTCTAATTCCGGCCGAGAGAAACATGCGGACGACAAGCAAAACAAGCGAAACAAACGAAAGAAAAGATTGCTCTTTGAAAACTGAACAACGAGTAATAACTGCCCTTACGATCCTAACGGATCGTTAGAAAAGCGATAAAAAGTAATGAGCATTTCAAACACCAATTTGGAGAGTTTGATCCTGGCTCAGGACGAACGCTGGCGGCGTGCCTAA